>DATEFT010000378.1:0-26031 GCA_035280505.1 Blastocatellia bacterium
ATAGCTGTTCATCTCGATCGAGCATCACCTGCTCGATCCCCGCGGCCAGGCTCAATCCGGTCTCCTCGCGACCGACCAGGACCTTGACGCCGGCGTCCGCGATCATCACTCGCAGCCGTTCCTCCGGCTGTCCGACCTCCAACGGGAGATAGGCCGCGCCGGCCTTGAGAATGCCGAGCAGTCCCACGATCATCTCGACCGACCGCCGGAAGTGGAGCCCGACCACGGACTCCGGCCCGACGCCCAGGGCCCGCAGCCGATGGGCGAGCCGATTGGCCCTTCGCTCCAACTCTCCATAGCTCAGTTGCCGCTGCTCATCGCAGACCGCGATCGCCTCCGGCCGAGCGGCGGCCTGCTCGGCGATCAGTTGGTGGAGCGGCCGCGGCTCGGTCAGTGTGCGGTGCGTGCGGTTCCAGTCGATCAGCAGTTGCTGGCGCTCGCGGGGGCCGACGATCTCGAAGGTGCCGATCAGCCCGCCCTCATTGTCCAGCGCGCTTTCGAGCACGCTCAGCAACCGCTCGCGCATCAACTCCATGCTTCGGGGCGAGAAGACGGCGGGATCATAGAGCAGGTCGATCAGAAGCCCGCCGGCCGTTCTGGCGGCGCCGAGTTTAAGTTTGCAGCGGTCGATGCAGACCGCCTGCCGCCAATAGCTGAAGCGGATCGCGCCGGCCTGTTCGGCCGCGGGCCGCTCCTCGTACTCGAAGCCGATGGCACCGGCTCGATCGGCCGCCCCATCCTTCGTCATCTCGAGTAGAAAGAGTTCTTGCGAAGCTTCCGCCTGCTCTAAGGATTTGATCGCTCTCTTCAGGGCTTCACCGAACCGGAGGTCCGGCCCCAGGACTCCTCGAACCGGCGCCGGTCCGGCAAAAAGGCCCAGCGCCGTATGGAGGTCCTCGAACGGCCTGCCGTCGAGTATGCAATCGATGGTGATCTCCTCTTCGCCGGTCAAACGCCAAAGCAGAATCTGCCAGCAAGCCAGGAGAAACCCGGAGATGGAAGAGTTATAAGTACGGCTGACGCCCTCGATCCGTTCAGCGATTCGCGAGTCGAGGGTCGAGGTGATGACTTCCGGCGCGAACTGGCGGTGCGACAGTTTCGCGGTCCCGTCGCCATGCGATTCGAGCGGAAGCGTCAGCTCGAGCGCAGGCGGCTCTCCTGCTCGAGATCGATCCTGAGCCTCGAGCATTTCATTCTGCCATTCGGAATACTGTAGGTACTGTACCGGCTCATCCGATACCTCCTGGCCTTTGAGCTCAGAGGCATAGTGGCGGCTGATCTCCTTAAACAAATTCCTGAGCGTCCGGCTATCTGCGCAAAGCGAGTGCAGGGTGACCACCAGGGCGGATCTCGACGCCTGCAGCTTCGCCAGGCAAAAGCGAACCAGGAGGCCGCGCTTGAGGTCGAATGGGCGAGACTCCTCTTTGATGAGCCCGTCAACGGCGCAGTCGAGATCCTCAGGTCTTCTATCGCTTAAATCTACGATTCGATAGGGCAACGGCGGGCGGTCGAGAATTATTTGGACCGGCGTCGCCAGCCCCGGAAACCAATCGAGCGTCGTCCGCAGGATTTCGTGCCGCTGCATCATCTTTGTTAACGCCCGCTCGAGAATCTGAGTTTCGATCTCACCCTCGATCAGCATGGCAGACTGGGCGCTGAACGCCCGGCTATCATGCTGTAATTGCCAAACCCGTTTCTGCTGGGGTGACAACCGAAACCCTTCAATGACCTGCTCACTTCCTAGCATACTATTGCCCTTTCTGATGCCCAAAGATCGGCCGCCCTCTTCGTTGTCAAGGAGCCTGGATCACCGTCGATCCCGAAACGCCGGGTTACTCACCGCGCAGCGCCACGGCCGGTTGCACTTTCGCCGCCAGCCAGCTCGGATAGAGGCCGCAAACAATCGTCAGGAGATAGATCGCCGCCAGCGAGATGACGATGCTCAACGCATAGATCTCGCGGTTGATCCAGCCGACGAGATCGAACAGCGGAAATTGGATGACGACCACGACGCCGACGATCAACCCACACGAAGCAATGATCAGTAATTCGCCGAGGATCTGTTGATAGATGTGCCACACCGTCGCGCCGTCGGCGCGGCGGAGACCGATCTCCCTGGTTCGCTGCGTGACGTTCTGCCAGAGGACGCCGGTTAGACCGAGCGCCACCATGATCATCAAAAAGACCGCCACGATCCCGGCTGCGATCAGAGGCATGAGCTTTTGCCGGAACCCGGTCTCACGCAATTCAACCATCGGCCGGATGTCGAAAGACCATTGGTTCGCGATCCCGCTCAACCGCCGAACCAGCTTCTCATCGAACGCGCGTGACGTTTGCGGTCTCAGCTTGATCAGCAGGTTGCGCGGCGGCCGTTCCCGGGGTTGGTCGAGTTGTTTCCGGAAGAAGGCGAGGTTCTCCGAACCGGAGAGTTCGCCGCCATACCGGAAATTCGTGATCAGCCCGATCACCCGCAGCTTGGTCTGCTGACCGGGCGCCGGAAGGTCGCGACCGACCGGATCCTCGGGGCCGAAGACGGCCTGTGCGAGCTGTTGATTGATCACCACCGGTTGCCAGTTCACGCCGTCGTCTTCTTTGCCGAACCATCGGCCGCTGGCGAGCGTCAGGCTCAGGACTTGATTGAAATCGTCCGTCACCTCGTTCCGCCGGTATTCGAGTTCGCGTCCGTTGACTTCCAGACTGCCGTAACTTCCATTCGCCGAGAATGGGGAGGTATGGGCGCCGGTCGCCGCTTCGATCTCCGGGTACTCTTTCAGCGCCAGATAGAGTTGCCGCACCGTCGTCACCTGCTCCGGGGTATGAGCATTGTCCGAGCGCTGTTTCATATCGATCTCGATATTCCAGACATTTTCATAGTCGAACCCGAGCGGACGCCGATAGTTGCCGGCATAACTGACGGCCACCGCGACAACCACGAAGAGCACGATGAATGAGCAGCCGATTTCGACCGCGATCAAAAAGTTGGCGCGCCGGCGATTCCAAACCAGTTTGGCGAGATGTTTGATCATCGCCCGCCTCCTTTCAACGCGTCTACGGGGTGAAGCCGAGACATCTTCCAGGCCGGATAGACGCCGGAGAGCAGGCCGAAGCAGACGGCCATCAGCAGACCGTACCCGAAGATCCGGTAGTTGAGTTGAAAATCGGCCCAGGGGATCAAGCCGCTGGCGGTAATTTCGAACAGTACGATTCGCGAGAGCGCCAATCCGATCGCGCCGCCGAGCAAGGTCAGCATGACATTCTCGATGACGAATTGAGAGAGCACCGTCCACGAAGAGGCCCCGAAAGCTTTGCGAACTCCGATCTCGCTGGAGCGTTCCATGATCCGGCTGAGATTGATGTTGATCAGGTTGATTGCCGGCAGCAGCATAAAGAGGATCGCGCCGCCGATGAGCCCGGCCAGCAGCAGACCCGGCCGAGACCCCGGACTGTCCTGGCTGAGGAGGCGTGAACTATACTCAAAGAACGTTTCCGGCGCGCTCTCGAAGTGATTGAATTGTTTGGGATCGTCGAATTCCACCTGACTCAGCCGCGCCTGAAATTCGGCCTTGATCGTTGGAATGTCCTGAGCATCGCGCGCCAGAATCATTCCCAGGTAATTCCCGATCATCTCGTTTGACCGCACCCTGGTCGAGCCGTGGGGGATCCAGATGTCGGCGAAAGGCAGCAGGCGCAGGAAGGGAGCGTTCGCCACCACTCCGATGACTCTAAACTGCCGCCCGTCTATTTCAAGGTTCCGGCCCACCGCCGGTTGGCCGTCGAAAAATTTCCCTCGGGTCGCCTCGTTGATCACGGCGACCAGGTGGCCGTTTCGATCGTCATCAGCCGTAAACGGCCCGCCTTCGAGAAAATCGAATCCGAGAATCTCCCAGAACGCCCCGTCCGTGTATTTGAGCCATAGTTTGATCGGCTCGCCTTGACGATAGACGGTCGTGGTCTCGAAGATCGAACAGATTGACACCTTCTCCGCCTGGGGCAGATTGCGCACGTAGCGGTCGAGAAAGCGATAACCCGGAAAACCGCTGCTGACGGATTGCGGCCCCGACATCTTGGCATAATAGACGCCCAGGGTGCGGTGGCGGTTGGCTTCCGGCGGCAGCGGGCCGAAGATCTGATCAAGGACCGCGGTCGCAACCATCAGCACCATGAGCGTCAGACTGATGGCAAAGAGATTGATCAAAGTGAAGAACTTTCTCCGGAGCAGAACCTTGAAGGCGAGCTTAAGATAGTTTTTTAACATGGCGCCTCTTCAATCGACCTGTTTACCGTCGCGCAACTGGATCAACCGCTCGGTTTGTGCCGCCATTCGAGGGTCATGGGTCACCATGACGATGGTGGTTCCTTCGCGCCGATTCAAATCTTTCAGGATCTCCATAATCTCATTGCCCATCTGGGTATCGAGATTGCCGGTCGGCTCGTCGGCCAGCAGCATTCGTGGAGTGCCGACGATGGCCCGGGCGATGGCGACTCTCTGCTGTTGCCCGCCCGAGAGCTGGGAGGGAAAATGATGCGTTCGAGCCTGAAGACCGACGCGTTCGAGCGCTTGCCGCGCCAACTCCCGGCGTTTCGATCCGGACAGGCTCTTGCGATAGAGCAGCGGGATCTCGACGTTATCGACCACACTCAGGTCTTTGATCAGGTGGAACGTTTGAAAGATGAAGCCGATCTCTTCATTGCGAATCCGCGCCAGATGGCGGTCGGCGTATGAAACGATCGGTCGATTGTTGATCCTCACCTTCCCGCCGGTCGGAACATCGAGCAGTCCGATGACATTGAGCAAGGTGCTCTTGCCCGAACCGGACGGCCCCATAATCGAGACGAACTCTCCGGCGCGCACCGAGAGATCGATGGCCGCCAGCGCGACCGTTTCGATCCTGTCCGTGCGATAGATTTTTTCGACAGCTTCCAGTTGGATCATGTTCTTAACTGTTGGTTCCGGATCGGGCGGTCGAGACTGCCGATCACGCGAAGTTGACGGAATGGACGAACTGTCGCGGGCGTTCGCCGCGGTGGCGATTCTCCCGCGCTTCGTCGTCCCTATTTCAGCCTGATCTCCTTGACCTGCAGATAGTCGGTCAGATCTGAAATGATCACTTCATCACCCTCCAGTAATCCGTATTTAATTTCGAAGTGATCGGTTCCCGCGAGGCCGAACGTGGCGGAGGTCTTGATCGCGGTATCACCGCGGATCACGAACACGTCGCGGCGCCCATCGCCCGTTGCGAACGGTCCTTTCTTAATTCTGAGGACGTGATCTTTACGCCCGATCTCGATCGAAACATCGACGCGCAGGTTCGAGCGCAGCAGCGGATTTGAGGGTTCCCTCAGACTGACGACCATCGTCATGACGCCATTGGTCACGGTCGGATTGACGCGCACGATACTGCCGTCGAGGACGGCGGTATCGTTGATTCTAACTTTGACCGGCAGGCCGGCCGACAGGCGGTTGGCGTGAACATCGGAGATCGTCGCCTCCACGCGAAACGAACTGAGATCGGCGATTCGGGCCAAGACCTCGCCTTTCCGCACGGTCGAGCCCTCTTCATTGACGACCCACGTCAAGACCCCTTGACGATCCGCCTTGGTCGTTGCAATCTCCAGTTGACGGCGCGCTTCGGCCAACTCCCGCTCCAGAGTGGCCATTTCAAGGACCGAGCCCTTCAGCTCCGTCTCCGTCGATTGGCGGGCATTGCGTTTTAGTTCTTCGATCTGTTTCAGCTCATACTTCCTCTTCTCTTCGTCCAGTTCGGTTTCGCGCAGTCGCTCTTGGGACAGGAGGCCCTGCTCGAACAGGGCGCGATGGCGAACGGTCGCGGCCTGCGCCGAGTGGTATTCGAGATTCTTGATCTCCCATCGGCTCTGCAGATCGATCATCGCATTTTCGAGACTGAGCTTGGCCTTCGCCTGCTGAGTCGATTTCAGCCCGATCTGCTGGTTGATCTTTTCAATCGCCAACTGGGATTGGCTGAGATCGAGTTGGAGAATCGGGTCTCCTTTCATGAGGGCACTGCCGGGGCGTTTGATAATCTTCAGCACCCGGGCATCGACGGGCGAGGAGATCACCTGCTCGATCTCCGGCAGCACGTTACCCGCGGCCGTGATGGTCTCTTCGACCGCCCCCATCTCCACGCGCGCGACGCGAATGCGCGTCCGCGCCAGCGAGGGCGAGATTAGACGCGGTCCCCAGATGAACAGGGCGGCCACAGCCATTATCGAGACGAGAATTAAAGCCATCCGACGAAGCAAACGTCGACTTCGAACCGAAGCTTCTATTTCGCGATCCATTTTTCTGTCCCCTGTTGTGTTGAGTGAATTGTGGGAGAAGGGGGCGATGCCGGCCGGTGGAATTTCGATCGGGCTTCCGCCCTCGATCGGCGGGAATCTTTCGCCGTCGATTCAGTGAACATCTGCTGCGGTATAGAGTTCGGCCATTGCCACCAGGATTTGACGCGGACCCACAAACGGCTCGCGTCCATGCGAAGCCAGAAAATTGTCCAACATCAGGATATCGCCCTGCTGCCACGGGAAGATCACCGCCGACCGCTGATACACGTCGCGAATTTCATCCAGGATCGACGACTCGATCGGCGAGCCGTCGCCATAGAAAGCATTGCGCGGGAGTTCGTCTTCTTTAAATTCAGAGAGCAAGGCCTCGCGGACCTCCGGCGTGAGATTCGAGAGATGGAACAGGTGCGCATGGTTGAACCAGATGGTCTCTCCCGTCTTGGGATGGGTGACCGTCACTTGCCGCTTCTGGCGCGTTCTTAAACGATCGTTGGCCCTCCATTCGAATTGAGTCCCGGCACGACGGCAGTACTCTTCCACCACCGACCGATCTTCGGTCTGAAATGCGACCTGCCAGGACATATCCAACCCTTCTCCGTAATTCCGAACATACATGATGCCCTTGTTCAGGAAACGCTCTTTGATCTTCGGGTCGATCAGATTGATCACCTCGCGATCGTTGGCGATCGGCGTGCTCCCGCCCTGCTGCGCCGGCTGCACGCAGAAGAACCAGAGCTTGGTCGGCCAGTTATGGGAATACGACATTTCATGGTGCAGAGGGATCGATTGATCGGCCGGGAATTCGGTCGAGGTGTAAACACGCGAGGCGATCTCTGTGCGAGGCGCGGCCCGTTCGCGATAATCCAACAACTCGCCGGAGACGGCGCAGGCCAATTGCTCGAACCGGGTCACGCCGTCGACCCTGAAACCGCGAAAGAGCAATGCTCCATGCGCCAGCAATTGGCGTTCGATCAATTCACGATTGCTCTCGGCCCATCCAACCGGATCGAGCCCGGCAGCCTGGGGCTCGATGACCAGCGGAAAACGTTTCTCCGGATCCAGGTAGTTCATCTTGATCAGGTCTTCCGGTGAAAGCCTGACGGCTTTTCGTTTATTACTCTTGAACTCATTCAGATGGGATTCTCGGCGATTAACATCGTCCATTGCTGTCCTCCTCAAATGATCCGCCCGGGCCGCTCATTCTTTCGATAATGAGACCGCCTGAGGCTTCACGCTCTTGAATCTCTGATAGCTATCTTCTTTGCGATTGATCTGGTCTGCGGCTTGCTGGGATCTCTCAGCTTCACTGAAAATCTCCAGTTCATCCAACGGAGCATCCGGGCGAGCCACGAGGCTGGAGAGCAGGGTTCTGAAATGGTGGTGCAGCCGGATGATGGTCTCTTCTTCAAACCGGTCCGTGCTGTAGATCCACCAGGCCTCCAGCGCCTCGGGGTGTTCGGTGACCCACAACGTCAACTCAAGTCTCGCCGATTCCTGCCCGGTACCGAGCGGACGAATCTTGAGCCCGGTCAGATGCGCCTCTGCCCGGGGCGCATTCTGAATGCCAAAGGCGATGTTGAACAACGGCATCTGCCCCAATGACCGATCCGGCTGAACTTGTTCGACCAGCTTCTCAAATGGGATCTCCTGATGAGCATATGCGCCCAGCGCCACGTCCTTCACCCTCTTCAGCAGTTGCGTGAATCTGGGATTGCCGCTGAGGTCGGTCCGCATCGGCAGCATATTGACAAAGAAGCCGATCAGGGGCTCGATCTCCGGACGGCTCCGGTTGGCCGTGGGAATTCCGACGACCAGATCCGCCATTGCCGTGTATCTGTATAAAAGCGTCTTAAACGCGGCGAGCAGGAGCATAAACATGGTCACGCCCTCTCTCCGGCTGAGAGCCCTCAAGGGAGCCGACAACTCCGCCGGCAGCAGGATCGATTTCGACGCTCCCTGATAGCTGGGAATCGACGGTCGCGGACGGTCCCCGGTCAGTTCCACAACCGGCAGCTTGCCGCCGAGCTGCGTCGTCCAGTATCGGAGGTGCCGCTCCTCCACTTCATCCCGCAGATAATTTCGTTGCCAGTAGGCATAATCGGCATATTGGATCTCCAACTCCGGCAACGGCGACTCTCTCTCTTCGCTCAAGGATTGATAGAGGAGGCCGACTTCCCGCACCAGGATCCCCACCGACCAGGCATCGCTCACGATATGATGCATTGTAAAGAACACGGCATGTTGCTCTTCTTCCAGCTTCAACACTCTCATTCTCAGCAGCGGTCCGCGCTTGAGGTCGAAGCCGGTTCCGGCCTCCGCTTTCGCGATCCGCTTGACTTCCGCCTCCCGCTCCTCCGGCGTCAGGTTGGTCAGGTCTTCGATCTCCAATCTTCGTGGCTGCCAGCTCTCGATCACCTGTACTACTTGATCTGCTTCCAGCTCGATCCTCGTCCTCAACACTTCGTGCCGTCTGATGATCTCGTTGATCGCTCCCTCCAGAGCCTTTAAATTCAAGCTCCCTTCCAGTCTCACCGCGGCCGGGCAATTGTAAAAAGGATTATTCGGCATCAATTGGTCCAGGAACCACAGCCGCTGTTGCGCAAACGATAGTGGGAGGTTCCCCTCCCGCGAGACGCGGACCAGCGGCGGAGCCTCCGCGGTCTCTCCCGCCCGGATCGCCTCCTCGATCTTTTTCGCCAACCCGGCTGCGGTCGCCTCTTCGAAGAGCGCTCTGACTCCAATCTCCACTCCGAATGCCCTTCGCACCCGTGAGATCGCCTGTGTGGCCAGCAGGGAATGGCCGCCGAGCTCGAAAAAATTGCCCCGGATCCCGACCCGATCGAGTTTCAGGACCTCTTCGAAGATCCCGACCAAAATCTCCTCGATCGGTGTTTGCGGGGGGACATAGGCGGCCCCACTCTCTTTTTGATCCGGCTCGGGTAGTGCTCGACGATCCAACTTGCCGCTGGGGTTGAGCGGCATCTTCTCCAGCGCCATGATGGCTGATGGAACCATATACTCGGGGAGTTTCTCCTTCAGGTATCTTTTCAACCCCCTGAGCTCTTCCTCGCGGCCCGTTCCTCCCACCACATATGCCACCAATTGTTGATCTCCAGGCTCCCTCTCCCGCAGGACGACCACCGCTTCGCGCACCCGGGGCTCCAGCTCCAAGACCCGCTCGATCTCGCCCAATTCGATCCGAAACCCTCTGAATTTGACCTGATCGTCCATGCGGCCGAGAAATTCCAGGTTTCCATTCGGCAGATATCTCACCCGATCTCCCGTCCGATAGAGTCTTGCTCCCGGTTCCGGGCTGAATCGATGCGGGATAAATCGCTCCGCCGTCAGCTCCGGCCGTCCCAGATAACCTCGCCCCAGGCCGCGTCCGCCCAGGTACAGCTCACCCTTCACTCCCACCGGCACCGGCTCCCACCGTCGATCCAGAACGTACGCTTCGAGATTGGCGATCGGGCGGCCGATCGGCACGATCTCCTTCACCGGCTCCTCATCGGGCCGGCAGGTCCAGCTCGTCGCATCGATGGTCGCCTCTGCCGGTCCATACAGGTTGTGCAGTTCCGACGACAACCGTGAAAAGAACCGATCTCGCAAGTCGGGCGTCAGCGCCTCGCCACCGCAGAAGACCCGCCTCAAACCCCGGCACTCCCCGATCTCGGCTTCATCGATCAGCACGCGCAACATCGACGGCACTATTTGCAGGATCGTCACTTCTCGTTCGACGATCAGTCTCGTCAGATAGACGCTGTCCTGATGCCCGCCCGGGCGCGCAACGACCAATTGCCCGCCAACCAGGAGCGGCGCATAGAACTCCCAGACCGAGGCATCGAAACTGAAGGGGGTCTTCTGCGCAACGCGATCCCGTTCGTCGAGCGGGAAGACCTCCTGCATCCAGAGCATATGATTCAGGATCGCTCCGTGCGGGATGACGGCCCCTTTCGGCCTGCCGGTCGAGCCCGAGGTGTAGATGAGATAGGCCGGGTTGGCAAGCGAGACTTCTCGTTTCGGATTCTCGACGCACTCTCTTCCGATCTCGGGCCAGTCTCGATCCAGACTGATGATTGGCGCTCCTCGATCGGGCAACCAAGGCCGCCAGCGCTCCTGGGTCAAGATCACCGAAACCCGGGCGTCCTCCAGCATGAAGGATAGGCGCTCCGGCGGATAGGTCGGGTCCAACGGTACATATGCGGCTCCGGCTTTCAGGATGCCCAGCACTCCGACGACCATCTCCACTGACCGTTCCACGCATAGTCCCACCAGCACTTCGGGACCCGCTCCCCTTCGCTTCAGATGGAAAGCCAGCTGGTTGGCGCGCGCATTCAACTCGCCATAGGTCACCGATTCGTCTTCGAAGATGACGGCCGTCCCATCTCTTCTCCCTTCAGCCTGCAGTTCGATCAACTCATGAATGCAATGCGTGATCGGATATGCCCGTTGCGTCCGGTTGAATTCGACGATCACCTGCTCCTTCTCCGGCAGGCTCATCAGTTCGACCTCGCGAATCCGCTGCTCGGCGTCCTTGAGCGCTTCTTCGATCACCCTCTCATAGTGTCTCGCCATCCGCCGGATCGTCTCCGCCTCATACAGATCCCGGCTGTACTCCAGATGACCTCCAATCCCTTCTCGGCCCTCCACCAGCATCAGGGTCAGGTCGAATTTGGCGGCCTCCGCCTCCTCCCCGATTCCGCTCACCTTGACCCCGCGAACCTCCAACTCTTCCCGCCGCGCGTTCTGCAACAACATCATGACCTGAAACAACGGACTCCGGCTCAGGTCTCGCTCCGGGTTGATCTCCTCCACCAGCTTCTCGAACGGCACCTCCTGGTGCCCATACGCTCCCAGGGCCACGTCCCTCTCTCTTCCGATCAACTCTCTGAAACTCGGATTCCCCGAGAGGTCCGTCCTCATGACCAGCGTGTTGACGAAGAATCCGATCAGCCCTTCCACCTCTCTGCGGGTCCGGTTCGCGATCACCGTCCCGACGCTCAGATCCTCCTCTCTGCTGTACCTCATCAAGACCACCTTGAAGGCTGCCATCAGCACCATGAACAACGTGGCCCCTTCACGCTGACTCAACCTTCTCAGCCCTTCGCGAACCTCCCGGCCGAGTTCCACTCTCTCCCGTCCGCCGCGATAGCTGGACGCTGCGGGTCTCGGATGGTCGGCGGGCAGTTCCAGGGTCGCCGCTCCGGCGAGTCGCTCCCTCCAGTATTCGACCTCGCCCGAGAGGACCTCTCCGCTCAGATACTCCCGCTGCCACCTGGCATAATCGGCATACTGAATCCCCAGTTCCGGCAGCGGCGACGGTTGCCCCTGAACCATCGCCTCGTAGAGCGCACAGACTTCCCGCACCAGCACTCCCATCGACCATCCATCACTCACGATGTGATGCATCGAGTAGAGTACAACGTGATCATCCTCCGCCAGCTTCAGGACCTTCACTCTCAGCAGCGGACCCTGGGCCAGATCGAAGCTATTCCCAGCCTCTTCCCGCGCCAACCTTCTGAACGCCGTCTCTCTCTCCGCCTGGGGCAGGCCGGTCAGATCCTCAACCTCCAACTTCCGCGGCCCCCAGTCATCGATCACCTGCACCGGTTCGCCCTCATCTACCTCGATCCTCGTCCTCAGCACCTCGTGCCGGCGGATAATCTCGTTGACCGTGGCCTCCAGGGCCTTGAGATCTAAGCTCCCTTCCAGCCTCACGGCATCCGAGCAGTTATAGAATGGATTATCCGGGACCAGTTGATCTAAGAACCACAATCTCTGCTGCGCAAACGAGAGCGGCCACCTTCCATCTCTCGCGGCCCTGACCAGCGGCAGCGCGCGCTTCTGCTCTCCGGTCCGGATCGCTTCCTCGACCTGTCGCGCCATCCCTTTGATCGTGGGTGATTCGAAGATCGCCCTCAACGGTAACTCGACCTTGAACACCTCTCTGAGGCGCGACACGATCTGGGTGGCCAGTAACGAATGCCCTCCCATTTCGAAGAAGTTTTCATCGCCGCTCAACTCGTCGACGCTGAAGAGGTCGGCCCAGATGCTGCGCAAAATCTCTTCATAAGGCGTGCTTTCGGCCGGGAGGGCCGCTTCGTCCTCATCTGCGTTTGGCGTTGCGCCAGGGCCTCTCGACGCCAGGGCCTTCCGATCGATTCGGCCGTTGATCGTCAGCGGCAATCTCCTCATCACCGGAAAGGCGGCAGGGATCATCTGAGCGGGAAATCGCTCTCTGAGAAATGCGCGCACCTGCTCCGCCGTCGGCGCGCGGTCCGAATCACAGGCCAGATACGCCGCCGCATGGGCGCCGCCGAAAGCCTCTTCCACGAGCAGCAACACCGCTTGATCGATGCCTTGATAGGCCATCAACGCGCTCTCGATCAAAGCCGGCTCCAGCCGGCCGAACTTGATCCGGGCTCGGTACTCGCTCCGAGTGAGGATCTCGATCTCTCCGTCCGCCAGGCGACGCGCCACATCCTTCGTTCTGAACATTCGTTCGCCGAAATCTTCGCGGAAAGGATCGGGCAGAAAGTTTTCCGCCGTGGAGTCTGGTTGTTCGAAATAACCACGCGCGACCCCCTCGCCGGCAACCCAGACTTCTCCCGCGACCCCGGTTGGGACCGGTTCTAAATGAGAATCCAGTAGGTAGACCCTGGTGTTTGCGAGAGGATCACCAATCGGCGTTATTCCATTCTCTGCTTGTGGTCGGGCGGGTTGCGATCGGGAGAGCTTTGCCGCGACGGCGCCCGACGCCTCGGCGACGCTGTAGGCATTGCACAGGTCCGCATTCAGGCCGGTTGAGGATTGCGTTTCGAGGCCACGATAGAGTGTTTCACCGCTCAAGGTGACTCGTCTCAAGGTGGTGCAGCTTGCGGCCCCTGCTTCTCTCAATAGCCGCGAAAAGATCGACGGCGTTAAACTGACAGTCGTGATCTGCTCTTCGGCAATCAGGGCCGATCGCCAATCTTGACGCGCGCAGGATTCCGGTCTCGCCATCACCAGCCGGGCGCCTGCGAGCAGGGCCCCGAACATCTCCAGCGTTGAGGTATCCATCGACGGGCGGCCCTGCTGCAGCACCCGATCCCCTGCGGCCAACCCGGCGAGATTCTGAATCCCGAACAAATAATTGCGCCATCCGCAGTGCGTGATCATGACCTGCTTCGGCTCTCCGGTGGAACCGGAGGTATAAATGGTACAGGCCAGGTTCGCTCCCTGCACCCGGATGTCCGGATTCGTTTCGGCCGCGCTGTCGATCGTGTCCCAGTCGGAGTCGAGTCTGATGATCTCCAACTCCAGCTCGATATCCGGCTCGATCAGCGATTGTTGCGTCAGCAGAATGTGCGCCCCGAAATCTGAGGGGATGACCTGGGAGGCCGGGAGATCTGCTCGTTCCGCCGGTTCGACGGACAGGCAGGCGCCTCCGGCCTTGATGGTTCCGAGCCACCCTATCAACAATGTCGGCGAAGGTTCAATGTATATTCCCACGCCTACCTCGGGGCCGACTCCAAACTTCTGCAGATGACGCGCCAGCCGATTGGCCCGTCTATTCAACTCGTCGTAGGATAGATGGTCTTCTCCATAGACCACAGCTATGGCGTCGAGGCTCTTCTCGACCTGCGTCTCGAACTGATGATGAACGAACCAATCATTCTGCCAATCATTCTGCCAATCACCTTGCCAATCGCCTTGATGAATCCTCCGGTCCAATCGCCGCCCATCCAGCAATTGTTCTCTCTCGGTTCGGGACAGGGGCGATAGCGACCAGACCGGCCGCTCCGGATGATCGGCGATCTCCTCGATCAGATTCTGAAAGTGGCGCAACAGGCGGTCGATATCCGCAACCTCGAATCGTCTCAGATCATAAGCGATCGACAGCGGCAATCTGGAGCCGGTCCCCGAGACCATCGTGAGCGGATATTTCGTCCGCACCGGAGCGCGAACATCGCTGACCTCCAGACCCAGTTCCGCTTCCTCGGACAACCGTTCGACCGGGTAGTTCTCGAAGATCAGAATGCTCTCGTATAAAGGCATCCCCAGCGGGATCTCACTGTATTGCTCGACCAGCGAACGGTAGGCATATTGGCTGAACTCGATCTGGTCGCTCTGAATTCCGGAGAGCCAGGAGGAGACCGAAGTTTGAAGAGGAATCCTGACCCTGACCGGCAGCGTGTTAATAAAGGGACCGACGATCGTTTCGCTACCGGGAAGGTCGGCCGGGCGTCCCGAAACCGTGGTCCCAAAGACGATGTCTTCTTCTCCACTATACTTGCTTAAGAGCAGGCTCCAGGCCCCCTGCAAAATCGTATTGATCGTCAGGCGATACCTTCTGGCAAACTCCTGGAGCCGGGCCGTCGATTCCTGGCCGACCTTGACCTGACGGTCCTCGTAAGCTTCTTGGCGACCGGCGAGCCCGCCGGCTCCTCGATCGATCCAAAGCCTGATCGGCTGATTGAATCCTTTCAGCCGTTCACGCCAATACTCCTCCGCTCTCCTTGAGTCTTGCCGGTTCAACCAGGCGATGTACTCCCGGTATTGAGGCCGCTTCTCCATCGTCAACTTATGGCCTTGCCGAGATGCCTCATAACAGGCCAGCACCTCGTGCAGCAGCAATGATGAAGACCAGCCGTCGAGCAACAGGTGATGATGACTCCAGACCAGCCGATAACGATCTTCTCCCAGCCGGATCAGTGACAACCGCATCAAAGGCGGATGTGAAATGTCAAACCCTCTCCAGCGATCGGCCTGAACCAGCACCTCAAACCGCTGCGCCTGCTCTTCCGGTGTGGCGGCGGCCCAATCCAGATGCTCGATCGGCAACTCGACCCGCCGGTACACGACCTGAACCGGATCCTCAAGCTGCTCCCATTCAAAAGCCGTGCTCAGAATGGCGTGGCGCTCAATCAAACTTTGCCACGCGCGTTTGAATGCCGCCAGGTCTACTTTCCCCCGCAGATTGCAGGTCCACTGCACGAATAACGCATGCGGATTCGATCCGGAGAGCGTGTGGAAGAGCATCGCCTTCTGAAGCGGGGAGAGCGGATAGATCTCTTCTATCTCCCGGCCCGCGCGACCGAGTCGATCCAACCACTGCTGATCCAGCCTGGCCAGCGGGAAATCCGAAGGGGCCAGCGGCTGGCCGTCCGCCGATCGGCTTCCGGCCACCACTTCTCTCAAGACCTCCATCGCCCTCTCGGCTACAGCCTCGATCGTCTCTCTCCGGTGCAGGTTCCCGCTGTAGGTCCAGACCAGGTGGAGTCTTCCTCCCGAGATGCCCCCGGTAATCTCAATCAAGTATCGTCTCTCTTCTTCGAGGCTCTGGTTTTGGCCGACGCTCTCCGTGGCCCCGCGAAACAAGGAGTCTCTCTTCAGGATCAGATCCAGCCGCCCCAGATAGTTGAAACTGATCTCGGCCCGAGATAAGTTGTGCAATCTCCGGCGCAACTCCGGATCCTCACTCAAATATCTGAGCATGCCATAGTAGATGCTTCGCCGACCCGCCTCTCGAATCTGCTCCTTGACGTGGCGCAACAACTCGACGCTGTTGCGGCCTCTCACCTCGACCTGCACCGGATAGAGAGTCGTGAACCATCCGACCGTCCTCGTCAGGTCCACATTCTTAATGATCTCTTCTCTTCCATGCCCTTCCAAATCCACCGGGACCGTTCGCTCAGCCGACCACTCGCTGACCGCTCTGGCCACCGCGCTCAACAGCACCTCATGGATTTGCGTCTTGTAGGCCCGTGTTACTTCCTGTAGCAGGCCGGTGGTCTCATCCTGACTCAAACTGACAGCCACCTTTTGACCGCTGACGGCAGTGTTGGCCCCGGTCAGATCCACCGGCAGACCTTTGACCACCGTTCCTTCCTGCGCCAACCAGTACCGCGCCTCTTCTTTCGACCTTTCGCTCCGGGCCTCCTCCTTCAACCTCTCCGCCCACCGTTTGTAAGAAGTGGTCTTGGCGCCCAGCTCGATCTCTTCTCCCCGTCTCGCCTGTTCGTATCCCCGCTCGAGGTCTCCGAGCAGGATCCGCCAGCTCACCCCGTCAACTATCAGGTGGTGGACGACCAGCAGCACCCGCTGCCGCCGCCCGCTTCCTCGAAAGACCACCACTCTCATCAACGGTCCCTGGTCCAGATTCAGACCTCGCTGATACTCTTCTGCTGCGGCCTCGATCGCCTCGCTCGCCCGCTTCTCATCGCTCTCCGCGATCTCCGCGACCTCCAGTTCCACCGTCCCGCCCGCCTCTTCACAGCTCTGGCGCCACCCGGCCGGCGTCTGATGGAATCTGTGCCTCAAGACGTCATGCTGTTTGATCAGGTGCCTGATCACCGCGCTCAGCGCCTCGAGATCGAGTTCCTCCGCGGCCTCCAGCATCACCGAGAGATTGAAATGCTCCGGCTTCCGGATCTTCCCGTCAAAGAACCACTCTTGAATCGGCGTCAGCGGGACCTCGCCTTCGACATGCTCCTGTGCCGATTCAATCAGGCGGTGGCTGCCGGCCACCGCGGCCAGTTCGGCGATGCTCTGATGCTGGAATAGTTGCTTCGGCGTGAGCCCCAGGCCCGCTTCATTGGCCCTCGAGATAATCTGAATGCTTAGAATCGAATCTCCGCCCAATTCAAAAAAGTTGTCGTGGATTCCGACCCGATCGAGTTTGAGCACCTGTTGAAAGATCCCCACCAGTATCTCTTCGACCGGCGTTCGGGCGCGGACCGGTCTCGATTCGCTCTCTCCGCCCGCCTCTTCCGGCCGGGAGACTGCCGGGAGGCTCTTCCGGTCGATCTTTCCATTCGCTGTTACGGGCATCAGGTCCAGAAGGCAGATCACGCCCGGCACCATATATTCGGGCAGCCGCTCACGAACATACCGCTTCAGTTCGGCGGCGGTGACGCGCTCTCTCCCCAGGACATACCCAACCAGCCGTTTACGACCTGCCCCGTCTTCAGCGACGATCACGACGCTCTGCTTCACCAACGGGTGCTCATTCAAGACGGCTTCGATCTCGGTCAACTCGATCCGGTATCCTCTGATCTTGACCTGCTCATCAGTTCGTCCGATGAATTCAATATTTCCGTCCGGTCGATGCCTGCCCACGTCACCTGTCCGATATAACCGCTCCCCGCCCTGACGGCTGAACTGGTCGGGGACGAATCTCTCCGCCGTCAGTTCGGGCCGCCTCCAGTAGCCTCGCGCCACCCCCGCGCCCGAAATGCCCAGTTCTCCCCGTACCCCCGCCGGCACCGGCTCCAAACGCCGGTCGAGCAGATAGACCCGCGTATTGGAAATGGCGCGCCCAATCGGCGGGAGTCCTTCATCGTGCTCGGCGAGCCGGACAAATGTTGCCACCACCGTGCACTCCGTTGGCCCGTAGTTATTGACGACTCTAAACGGCACGCCGTCCGGCGCTCCCACTCGCAGTTGATCCCCTCCGGTCAACATCAATCGTAAGGGCGCCGCCTCCGGCCACGTCTCGCGTAACGCGAGTTCAGCCAGCGGGGTGGGCAGGAAGCTGATGGTAATTCCTTCTGCCGCCATCCACCGGATCAGCTCCTGAAGATCTCCGCGCGCCGTCTCTCCGACCAGATGAAGACCGGCGCCCGCAGTCAAGTACGGCCACACTTCCCAGATCGAAGCGTCGAACCCGACTCCCGCCAACTGGGTCGCCCGGTCGTCGGCGCTGACCTTGAACTCCCGCTGGTGCCAGCAGACCAGATTGATCAGGTTGCGATGAGAGACCGCGACCCCTTTCGGTTGACCGGTTGATCCTGAAGTGTAGATTACATAGGCCAGGTTCTCTCCCGCCACCTTTAGATCTGCCTGGCTCGGTCGAGCCTGCCATTCCCTGACGATCGTTTCCCAGGACCGCTCCAGGTCGATCACTTCCGTTCCCAGGTCTCTATTTTCTAATCGCTCACCGGCCTCTCCCTGCGTCAATAACATTTTGACGCCGGCGTCTTGCAGCATGTACCTCACGCGCTCTTCAGGATAGTTCCCGTCTATCGGCACATATGCGGCTCCGGCCTTCAATATTCCGAGTATTCCCACTATCATCTGCGCCGACCGCCCGGTGCAAATTCCTATCCGGTCTTCCGACGCGACGCCACTTCTGCTGAGGTAACTTGCCAGTTGATCGGCTCGCCGGTTCAGGGCTCCATAGCTCAACGACTCCTGATCGGTCTTCACCGCGATCGAATCTCCGCTCCGGGTTGCCAGCTCGGCGATGATCTCGTGTACCAACCGGGTCTCTCCATGCTCCAGTGCCGTCTCATTCCACTCTTCGATGACCGCGCGCTTCTCTTCCACGCTCAGGAGCACGATCTCCCAGATCCGCTGTTCCGCGTCTCTGACCACTTCCCCAAGCACCTTCTCAAAGTGCCTCGCCAGCCGCCTGATCGTTGCGGCCTCATACAGATCCCGGCTGTACTCCAGATAGCCGCGGATCTCCTCAGGGCCTTCCATCAGCATCAGGGTCAGGTCGAATTTGGTGGCCTCCGTCTCCTCCCCGATTCCGCTCACCTTGACCCCGCGGATCTCCAGCTCCTCCCGCCGCGCGTTCTGCAGCGCCATCATGACCTGAAACAACGGACTCCGGCTCAGGTCTCGCTCCGGGTTGATCTCTCCCACCAGCTTCTCGAACGGCACCTCCTGGTGCCCATACGCTCCCAGGGCCACGTCCCTCTCTTTTCCAATCAATTCTCTGAAACTCGGATTCCCCGAGAGGTCCGTCCTCATGACCAGCGTGTTGACGAAGAATCCGATCAGCCCTTCCACCTCTCCCCTCGTCCGGTTCGCGATCGCCGTCCCGACGCTCAGATCCTCTTCTCCGCTGTACCTCATCAAGACCACCTTGAAGGCCGCCATCAGCACCATGAACAACGTGGCCCCCTCACGCTGACTCAACCTTTTCAGCCCTTCGCGAACCTCCCGGCCGAGCTCCACTCTCACCCGTCCGCCGCGATAGCTGGGCACCGCGGGTCTCGGATGGTCGGCGGGTAGTTCCAGGGTCGCCGCTCCGGCGAGTCGCTCCCTCCAGTATTCGACTTCGGCCGAGAGGGCCTCTCCGCTCAGATACTCCCGTTGCCATCTGGCATAATCGGCATATTGAATCTCCAGTTCCGGCAGCGGTGACGGCTGCCCCTGAACCGTCGCCTCGTAGAGCGCGCAGACTTCCCGCACCAGCACTCCCATCGACCATCCATCGCTCACGATGTGATGCATGGTGTGGAGCATGACGTAATCATCCTCCGCCAGCTTCAGGACCTTCACTCTCAGCAGCGGCCCTCGCTGTAGATCAAACGGGGCGCCGGCTTCTTCTCTGGCGAGTCTTCTGACTTCAGACTCCCTCTCCGACGAGGGCAGGCCGGTCAGATCCTCGATCTCCAACCTCCGAGGACTCCAGTCATCGATCATCTGCACCGGTTCGCCCTCATCTACCTCGATCCTCGTCCTCAGCACCTCGTGCCGGCGAACGATCTCATTGATCACGGATTCGAGACTCTCGAGGTCCAATCGTCCTTCCAGCCTGATCGCCCCGGAGGTGTTATAGACAGCGGCGCCCGGCTTCAACTGCTCGATGAACCACAGCCGCTGTTGCGCGAACGACAACGGCAGCCTGCCACCTCTCGGGACCTTGACCGGCGATGGGGTCTCCTCTCTCTCCCCGCTGCTCATCGCCCTCTCGATCCGGCCGGCCAAACCTTCCACCGTCGCATCTTTGAAGATATTGTTGACTCCGATCTTCACTCCGAAGGTCTTCCTGATTCGTGAAGCAACCTGCGTCGCCAACAGCGAGTGGCCTCCGAGCGCAAAGAAGTTCTCCCGAACTCCTACTCGATCGGTCCTCAGGACCTCTTGAAAAATCCCGGCCAGGATCTCCTCCACCGGCGTGCGCGCCTCGATCTCCTTCTGCAACTGTGGCTGGCCTGCGTCCTCCGGCGACGGCAATCTCTTCCGATCGATCTTTCCATTCGGCGTCAAAGGCAGGGCCTCGAGCGCGATGATCGTCGCCGGAATCATATATTCGGGCAGATACTCCTGTAAGCGCCGGCGCACCCCTGCCAGATCTGTCTTCTCCGACTCGTCTCCGGCGATGTATCCGATCAAGCGATTCTGCCCATCCTCGGATCGGATCGCGGTTACGACCGCTTCGCGAACTTGCAGGATGTCACGCAGCGCCGCTTCGATCTCGCCCAACTCGATTCGATAGCCCCGAATCTTCACCTGCTCATCGATCCGGCCGAGACACTCGATCTGCCCTCCGCGGAGATAACGCGCCAGGTCTCCGGTCCGGTACAAACGTTCCCCGTTCCTCTCGGAGTAGGGGTGAGGCACAAATCTTTCGGCCGTCAGGTCCGGATGATTGAGGTAACCGCGCGCCAATCCTTCGCCGCTGATACACAGTTCGCCGACCGCCAGTTCCGGGAGCGGTTGCTGTCGGCCGTCTAAAATAAAGAGGCTGGTATTGGCGATCGGCCGCCCGATGGGAATGGAGGCTCTTCCCGATTCCGCCTCCGGGTCGGCGCCGACCTCGTAAACGCAGCATCCGACCACACTCTCCGTCGGCCCATACTCGTTAAAAAGCCTGGTCGTCGCCGCTCGTTCCCGCCACCAACCGACTGTCTGCTGAGGCAGGTTCTCCCCACCGATCACCAATGAGTGCGCCGCGCCATCGAGGTTGACGCTCTCCAGTTGCGCCGCCAACAATTGCAGATGTGCGGGAGTGAGTTTGACCAGGCTGTATTCGGGGCGTTCGCTCAAGGCCGCTCCCAGCGCCTCGGTCTCGTTGTCGGTCGAGAGCAGATGGACATAACCGCCGGCCAGCAATGGAGTGAATAGCGAAGTGATCGTCAGGTCGAAGCTGAGCGGCGAATGGACCGGGGCACCGCAACCAACCGCCAGCGGATAATGACCGAGGGCCCACAGCAGATAGTTCTTCAACGATCGATGCCGCAGCATGACCCCTTTCGGTCTGCCGGTCGAACCGGAAGTATAGATGACGTAAGCGAGATTCTCCGGCGAGAGCGCCGTGACGGGCTCGTCCACCGGAGCCTGATCGATCGTCTCCCAGGCCGCATCGACGCAGACGATCGGGATCTGCTTCGGGATGGACAATTGCGGGCGCAGAGAGGTCTGTGTCAGCAGAACTGCGACCGCGGCGTCTTCGAGCAGATAAGCGAGGCGCGCCGGCGGAGATGCCGGATCGAGCGGCAGGTAGGCCCCTCCGGCTTTGAGAATCGCCAATAACCCGACGACGAGATCCGGCGAGCGCTCCATGGCGAGACCGACGATCACCTCCGGTCCGACTCCCTGTCGGCGCAGGTAATGCGCGAGCCTGGCGGCTCGAACATTCAATTCATGATAGGTCAATCGCTCTTCCTGATAGATGACCGCGATTGCTTCCGGCGTGCGTGTCGCCTGCTCCGAAAACAGTTCGTGGATCAAGCTCTCCGATGGCCATTCGGTCCGGGTCGAGTTGTATTCGAACAAAAGCTGGCGACGTTCGGCCTCGGTAATCATCTCCAGTTGAGCCAACTTCGCGGCCGGCGTGCTCACCACACTCTCCAACAACGACCGAAGGTGCCCGCTCAAGCATCCGATGTCGCGCGAACAGAATAGTTCGGAGTTGTAGTGCAAGTCGATCGCCAGCCTTCCCGCTCTCCTCGCGCCGGAGAGTTTGATCTTAAAACGGTCGAGACAGGCATCCTGCTCGAAGATCTCAAGAGCGAGTTGCCCTGCCGAGAAGTTGGCCGGCTCTGTCTCCGGATCGAAACAGAATGGAAAGAAGGGCGTATTCGATGTAGATGACTGTTGCTCGCCCGGTCGTTCCCAGGAAAAATACTCCTGCCGGGCCCAGATGATCGGGAACGCCTCGGCGACCTGTCCGATCAGGTCGATCAACGGCAAGTCTCCGTCCATCCGGCAGCTAATGGGGAGATACCTGGCCAACAGCCCCAACGAGTCCGACACCTCCGCCGCCCGGCGGCCGTCGAAGAGAGTTCCGATCTCGATCTCCGACTGTTCCGTATGCCGCCAGAGCAGAACGCCCCAACAGGCCAGCAGCACTTGATCGAGTGTAACCTCCGCAATTCGAGCGAATGACTCCAGTTCAGCCGTCAGTGACGGCGTCAGTTCCAGCCGCTCCAGGGTGGGCGCGAAAGCCAGCTCATCCGCGCCGGTCCTCTCAAACGCCAGTAGCGGCGTGGCTGGACGCAACAAGGTTCGGTTGTACCAATACTCCCTTCCGGCGCGCGTCTCTTCGGCTTCTATCAATTCATTCTGCCACTCGGCGAGGTCCGCATACTGTATTACCTCGGGATCCAAAACCTCTCCGCCCGCCGCCGCTGCGTAACTGAGGCTCAGTTCGCCGACCAGATTTCGCAGACTGACCGCATCGGCGCAGATGGCGGGAAGACGCAAAATCAGGGTGAACTCATCTTTTGCCAGTCTGATCAGATGAAGATCGAGGAGGGGGCCCTGCTCGAAGTCGAAAGGAGGGGCGGCCGTCCGGAACTGCGCCTCGGCCAGCGCCGCGGGCTCATCCCGCCCGGACAGGTCGGCTTCTTGCCACAAGAAGCCGCCGGCCTCATTGATGACCTGCATCGGGATGGTCATCCCGGGCAAACATTGAAAGGAGGTGCGCAGAATCTCATGACGTGCGATGACGCTCTGCACCGCGGCCTTAAGATCATCGATCCTGAGTTGCCCGGTAATCCGCACGGCGCACCGGGCTTGATACGACATATTCCAGCCTTGCCGCAACAACCGCCAGAGATGTCTCTGCTGAGGCGAAAGCCGATAACCTTTCAATACTTCCACTTGTATTTTTGCTCCCTTCACTCAACGTGGCGTGGCGGCAGCCGGTCCGAACGGTTCAGCCATGGCTACCAGGATTTTGCGCGGACCGAGATAAGGATTGCGCCCGTGTGCCGTCAACATGTTGTCAAGCATCAAAATATCGCCTTCCTGCCAGGCGAAACTGACCGTCTCGCTTCGGTAGGCTTCGCGGATCTCTTCGAGGATGGACGGCTCGATCGGCGAGCCATCGCCGTAATAGGTCTGATTCGGCAGGTCTGCTTCGTCCAACACCGCCAGCAGCCCCTCTCGCATCGATGGATCCAGCGTCGAAAGATGAAAGAACGCGGCATGATTGAACCAGATGCTCTCTCCCGTCGCGGGATGCTGCGCCACGGCGTGACGCACCTGTCTGGTCCGCAATCGATCTCCCCGCCATTCGATCTCGATGCCTGCCTTGCGGCAATATGTTTCGACCTCCGACCGATCCTCGGTCTGAAACACGGATTGCCAGGAGAGGGAGAGACCGTCACCGAAGTTCCGGACCAGCATCCACCCCCGTTCCGCAAAACGCTGCCTGATCTTCGGGTCGAGGCGCGCCAACACCCGGCGACAGTCCGCAATCGGCGTCTCTCCGCCCTGCGTCGGCGGCGTCGAACAGAAGAAGAAGATCTTCAGCGGCCAGACGTGCTGATACGAATTTTCATTGTGCAGAAAGATGCTCTGGTCAGCCGGGTAATCGGTCGAGGTATAAATATTGTTGCTGATCTGAGTCCGGGGCGATGACCGCTCCCGGTACGGCAAAA
Organism: Blastocatellia bacterium; assembly: GCA_035280505.1. GTDB lineage: Bacteria > Acidobacteriota > Blastocatellia > RBC074 > RBC074 > JAKEHZ01. The sequence goes on from DATEFT010000378.1 coordinate 23,904, forward strand.
GGTGGTCGGAGCAGGCAATCACGAACTGTCCGAAGCTCTCCGGCGAGGGGAGCTGGAAATTCCTGAAGAGGATTCCGCCATGTTTCAGCAGGTGAGCCTGGATGAACTCGCGATTGCTCAACGCCCAACTCACCAAATCTATGCTGTCGACCGACGGGCGCATCCTCAACGGGAGGCCTCCTTCCTCCGGGTGAGGCTCGATCGTGACCAGGACTCCCGGCTCCACGCTGAGCGCCTTGCGCTTGATGTTGCCCGGACGCATCCGATCCGACCAGTACGATTTGTGATCTGTCATTATTTGCTCTCCGCTTTCGCTTCACCGATAGCTTTCCGCTTGACTCCCTTGAGCTTGCTCAGCCAAACGGTTTCAAGTTCTCGTTCGCTCTCCAGTCGCTCGCGCCGATCTTCTGCCCGCAACAGCTCGATCAACTCATCCAACTTCGATTGCGGCCGCTCCACAATCAGGCCGAGTAAGGTCTGGAATCGATCGAGAATGCGCGCGGGGGTGCGATCTTCGAAGAGGTCGGCGTTGTATTGAAGCGAGAGGTTGAGACCTCGCTCCAGATCGTTGAGGTTGAGCAAGAGATCGAACTTCGCCGGACTGGCCGTGGCCTTGAGCGGGCTGATCGTCAAGCCTGGAAGGTCCAGCTTTTCGGCCGAGGCATTCTGCAGCACCATCTTTACCTGAAAGAGCGGAGTCCGGTTCTGATCACGGTTCGGTTTGATGGCCTCGACCAGTTTTTCAAAGGGCAGATCCTGATGGGCATATGCTCCCAGGGTGATCTCTCTCACTTTCCTGAGCAGTTCTTCAAAAGCGAGCGCCGGCGAGAGGTCGGCGCGCAGCACCAATTGATTGACGAAGAATCCGATCAGTTGTTCCGTCTCCGCGCGATTGCGATTGGCGATATCCGTGCCGACGGTGATCTCCGTCTGCCCGGTCAGATAGAATAAGAGCGTTTTGAACGCCGCCAGCAAGGTCATAAACAAGGTACAACTTTGCTTCAGACTGAGCGCCTTCAGTGAATCCGAGAGCGTGACCGGCAGCAGGCGCGATTGTTGCGCCCCCCGCTGCGCCGGCCCGTCCGGGCGAGGTTTATCGGTCGGCAGCTCCAACCTGGGCGGCTCTCCGCCAAGGTGTTGGACCCAATAAGCGAGTTGATGTTCCAGCGATTCGCCTTGCAGCCAGCGCCGTTGCCAGACCGCGAAGTCCGCGTACTGAATCGGCAGCTCGTCCAACCTCGGCTCCGCTCCCACGCTGTATGCGCGATAGAGCTCTCCGATCTCACGCACCAGGATTCCCATCGACCAGCCGTCGCTCACAATGTGGTGCATGGTGAAGAGCGCCACGTGCTCTTCGGCTCCCAGCTTCAGGATCTTCACTCTGAGCAACGGTCCCCGGCTCAGATCGAAGCCCGTCTCCGCCTCCTGGTTCGCAACCTTCCCGGCCATCTCGGCGCTCTCGTCCCGAGTCAGGCCGGTGAGGTCCAGCATCTCCAACTTCCGATACTCCCAGGGATCGATCGCCTGCACCGGCTCGCCCTCTTCCATCTCGATCCTCGTCCTCAGCACTTCGTGTCTGCGGACGATCTCATTGACTCCGCGCTCCAAAGCCTCGATGTCCAATCGCCCTTCGAGCCGGATCGCCCCCGGCATGTTGTAGAGTGGGTCGTTCGGCAGAAGTTGATCCAGGAACCACAATCGCTGTTGCGCAAATGAGAGCGGCGGGCGGCCCGTTCTTGCGGCTTTGGCCAGCGGCGGGGCCTCCGGCCCCTCTCCGGCCTTCATCGCCACTTCGATCCTGCGGGCCAAACCGGTGACCGTTGTCTCCTCGAAGATGTCCCGGACACCGATCTCCGCTCCGAACGCCTCTCTCACTCTCGAAACGATCTTCGTGGCCAGCAGTGAATGCCCTCCGAGTTCGAAAAAGTTGTCATTCCTTCCGACTCGCCCGAGGTTCAAGACCTCCTCGAAGATTCCCGCCAGCAGCTCCTCGACCGGCGTCCGCGGCGCGGCCTGGGACTCTCTCTCTTGTGCCGTCTTCGCTTCAGGGGCGGGCAACGCCCGGCGATCCACCTTGCCGTTGGGTGTCAGCGGCAATTCATCCATCAGCACGAAGGCGGCGGGCACC
>DATEFT010000379.1:0-8526 GCA_035280505.1 Blastocatellia bacterium
ATCCGGCAATTGACTTAAGATAAAACAAAATGGAGATTTTCAAGAATTTTGACTAAAACCAAAACAAAAGATGCGCGGGATAGATGACGCAGGCCGGCCTCAAAACCCGCCTGCGTCAAGCCGGCTCCGCTTCGGCGGTCATCCGGTGGCGATGGCTAAATTCCCGGGCGACCGGCAAGGTTGAGCACCAAAAAGATCAAGCTGGCGAGCACCACCAGGATCAGCCCGCCGATGACGATGGAGATGGCGAGCAGTCTGTTCGTCTTTCGCGATTGCGTCACCGACTCCGCCCACCGTTGATTCACGGCCCGGGTGGAACTGTCGATCCGCTCGATCAGAGCCGCGCGAAGCGCGCCGAGTTCCGGGCGAAGCGCGCTGAGCTCCGATTGCGCGCTCTGGATCTGCATGGTGGCCTCGCTCAATTCCCCACGGGCATGATTGAGCTGTTTCAAAGTTGGACTCAGCCGTTTCTCGATTTTGCCTTCCAACTCAGCCGCCTGTTTCAGCAGATGATCTCTGGCTTGGAGCAGGCCTCCGATCGAGCCCTTAAACTTTTCCGAAGTCCGCTCCTGAAAAGCGGTAATGGGGGGTTCGACGGCCTGTGCCACCAGTTCATTGATAAATGCAATGTATTCTTGATCCAGGAGTGAATACTTCCGATCAGTCTCAAGCATCAATTTTGCTCCTTCCAGTGATGGGTGGTGAGACTCTGCTCGATGGCCGCGAACTCCGTCAGGCACTCTTCAATAAAGATGAACAGGTCCCGCTTGCTTTGGATCTGGCCCGCGAGTTCGCTCTCATCCTGCAGGTTCCCGGCCTCGGCCAGGGTCTTCTCACGAATGGCCTGCCCGAGGCCGAGATAGTATTGGGCGATGTTCTCGAATTGAGATTCGACCTTGCGCGACGCCTCTGTTTTTTGGCCCGCCAACGAATCCCTCAGTCTTTTGATCTTGGCCTCCAGACCGTTCCTGAAGCTGATCATCCCACGATCCACGTCCGCGCCGGCCTGGCTCATGATTCCGGCCAATTGCAGAGGGGAAAAATCCGGAGGCAACTTCGATTGGGGAATGAGACAGAACTCGACTCCGGCTCGGTTCCTGAGTTCGGACTCCAGATAATTTTTCAGGCTGCGGCCGGCCTCTTCGAGGTTGGTGATCAGCGTCGTGCTCCAGGCCGCCAATGGATCGAGCAGGCTTTTGATCTCTTCGACCTTTTGATCTTTTTTCGCGGTCTTCACCGCGCCGCAGTCGAAGGTTCGCAGGCTCTCGTCCAACCGCCGGATCTCGTCCGCGAAGGTGAATGAGGATCCGCGAAAGAGCCGGTTTTTGGCGATGGCGGCTTCATCCTTAAATTGCTGCAACACGTCTTCGATCGTCCCCGCCGTCACCTTCAACCGCGCCGCCTCTTCGGCTCGCCGCTGTTTCTCGTCATACAGATGTTGCAGCGCCCAAAGGCACTCGGACCGCATCTGTTCGAGCCTGGCGCGGATCAGGGCGTCCGCGTTGACCCGCAGCGAGTTGGTCCGGTTCTCATCGACGAAAACTTTCAAGGCTTCAATCAACGCTCGCCACTCGGCATCGGCCGGGTTCGTCCGCGCGTCGATCGAATCCACGAAATAGACGCGTTTCTTCTCCGGCCCGAACTCCCGAATACGCGATTCAACTTTCGCGAGGACCTCACGCCTTTCGCCCTCGCTGGTGATGAGGCCCCTCATGGTGATGGCGAAAAAGATTCTCGCCCAATCCTCTTCCTCCCGCAGATCATTCATCAGCGACTTGAGAAAGGCGATATTCTTGGCATCCGCTTCGCCGCCCGCGTAAGCCCCATTGAACAAGAAGATGATCGGAGACCCCCGCCTCTCTTTTATATATTGCCGGGTGAGCGTTTCATGGTGAGCGATGAGCGAATCCGTCCCCGGAGTATCGGCGAACCGCAATCCGTTTAAGGCCTTGATTCTTCTTTTGAGCTGCAACTCTTTGACTCGCAGGGCGACGTCGTTCTCTTCGACCAGTTCGAAATACGCCTTCAGGTCACCGGGGGGGGCAACCCCGGGCTGTGACTGAAAGCGGACATTCGTGACTTTCCGGACCGCCTGCTGTTCAGCCAGTTGGGACTCATCCAGATAGTCGAACGTTACTGCGCGGCAAAGGAATCCGCGATCATCCTCGGTCAGCGTCCGGTCGTTCGGGGATCGTGCCTCGTCGGTCTCCCGAACCCCAAACCTTTCGATCGCCAGTTTGGCGGGATCCACGGCCTCCAGGCGGATCCATTCCAGCAGGGCTTCGATCTCCGCTTTGTTGACCTTTAAACGCTCCGGCGCGAGCGGAGGCCGGTGAGGCCCGAACAATTCCAACTCGACCCGGTCGGCGAATTCGATCCTGACCTCGTCGGTCTCCGAATATTCCAGAATGTTGATGGTCCCCGTCACCGGCTTGGCGCCGGTCGGCAACCGACCATCAGCTTCGGTTAAATCCAAGAGCGTATTGAGAAAGGTGCTCTTTCCGGACGAGAACGCGCCCAGCATAATGACCGTGATCTTCTCTTCGAGCGAGTTCCGGCTCTCTTCAAGGGTCTGCGCTTCCTCATTCAGCCCGCGCGTCCGGGCCTCCTGAATGAGTTTATCGATCAGGCGCAGGAGACGCCGGCGATAGTGCTGAAAATCGGAGGCGAAATCCACCGTCTCCCGGCCGGACTCTTCAGGCGCCGCCTCGGTAAACAATCGCAGATCGTTGAGAATGGAGGCCGCGCAGCGCGACGCGGCGTTCAGGTTATCGGGCGATAGATCGGCCGCCTCGAGCGAGGCCGCCGCGTGTCCGGCTCGGTCGAGCGCCGATTTCGCCCGCGCGGCCGTCGCGCGAACTTCGAACAGGTGGCGTGTGTTAAGAATGGCCGTGTCGAGATGGTTGTAGCCTCGATAACTGTCGTTCTTCAGCGGCGTCAGGAGCTGCTCTAATCGGCCGGCCACCGCCTGATCGTGCACCTCGACAAGTTGCTGCCATGGACGATACAGGGTCCGGTGTTTGAGCGCCTTGGCCAGCAAGAGCGCGATCAGTTCGTGCTGTTCCCGTGAATCGGGATGGAAGGCCTCCTTCTGATCCGCATAAACGGCCACCGACGAAACCATCACCTGACGAGCCGCCACGATCTGCTCTTCATGCAGAATCGGCTCGGGCCAGGTGGGAAGCGCCCGATCGGGAAAAATTCTCATGGCGAAGAAAGGCGTTCGGCCGATGAGCTCCCGGTGGGAATCCACCCATTGGAGAAATTGCTCGCTCATGAGTTCATAACGATTCGACGAGAATAGAAACCAGATACTGTCGATCGGCCCTTTCAACTGATCAGGGAAAGGCTCTGATTCCTGGCGCAGCACGATCCCCCCGATCTTCAGAATGTCGCGAAACCGGTCTTCCACTCCTCTCAGAAAGTGCCGCCTGGCCTCTCCAGGGCAATTCGACACTACCGCGATCGTAGTCGGCGGAGAGAAGGCCGAGAGTTGAGGGAAGAGCGCTTCAAGCTGCTGGAGAGAGTCCGCCAGGCGCGTGAGTTCGTCCAAAGGAAATTTTCCGCTGATCATTGCTTTTTCCGCCCGTCGCCGGCCAAGACGGCAACCATTCATGCGGCACACAACATACTTCGATCAACACCGATTGTTGAAATAATCCTGCTCGAGGGGCCTGCTCAAGCAAGAGTGCGCGTTATTCGGATGTGTACGTATCAATTACGACTATTTCTTATGGCTTGATGAATTTGACTGAAGCTGGCCTGGGCGTGAGTCACATGTGCTGGCTAAGAGAACAATGATGGCCGGACTCAGTACTTTGGAAAGTAAATTTCTTGAAGTTTTGATTCGGAACCGCGAAAGACGCGAAAGCGGGAAAGACTGATGATTTAGTGTGTTTAGCGGTCTGCATCTCAAATTCCAAAGAACTTAATTTCCAAAGTACTCAGGCTCCCAAGGATAGTTGTTTTCAAAAGCTCAAATTGACGATTTCATCCTGCAATCGTTCGGACACGTTTAAGCGTGGCAATCCAGATTATCGTTGAACTCAGCAGCCGGCTACCGACACCGCTCTTAACGCAAACCATCGCGGTTCAAGAGCTCACCAAAAAGTGTCAACAGTGTTGATAGTTGAGACTGGCGTTTCGAACTATTATAGGCAGGCAACTACGGGGTGAAAACCTGTACTAATTAAACCCATAGCGTGATTCTCTGAGGATAGCTGCGATCTGCTAAGCACAAGAAAAGCGCTAATCGAGCGGAAGCATACAACAAGAATTAGCCCAAATCAACAATTCAATTTATGCCTCTCGGTATTCTTCGCCAAAATTCGGAGACGGTAGGGGCAGCGGTGTCGTGCCTGCCGACCCCCTGCCCCTTTCCCGTCCCTCATCTGATCAATAAGAGGTCTTCAGCCAGTTCTCCCGGGCCCAGAGGAGCTTACCTGCGCCGGCCCCCTGCCCTCCGCTGAGCAGCGACGGCAACGCCGTCGGATCGTGAGTGGTGTAGACGTAGGGCAGCGAGACAAACCCGTTCCATGAGAACTCCAGGGCCGGCGCGGGGACCGGCGCCAGCGGGCTGCCGGGCGTAGTGCTGTCTCCCCGAAAGATCGGGCCGTCGAGCCGATAGAGCGTGTCGAGCGCCAGGATCTTGCCGGTAAACTGCGCCTGCGCCGCGTCCTTCTGATTGTTGCGCAGCGGAGATTTGACCCCGACGAATTGCGATTTCTCCAGCAAGACCGCGCCGCCTTCCGTCGAGATCGACCCGTTGAGAGTGACGTCGAACGAGTAGGTGGAGCTGAGCCTGGCCGCGTTCGACGGAGTCATGGCCGCGACAATCGTATCGCGCAGGTTTTTGGCGGCGAAAGCCTCCGTGTTATCGACCAAGATGTTATAGGCGTGCGAGTTTCCGGCCCGCAGCCGCGGCAGGCGGTCCTGCATGTTGAGATAGTAGTTGTGGTGCAGCGTCACCTGATGGTTGGCGTTCTCGGTATCGAGTTCATTGGCGCCGATCAGGTGCCCTTTCTTCTGCGAGCGGGTGATGGCGACGATGTCCTCGATACTGAAACCGTTGGTCCGCAGAAAATCGTACATCGGATTGGCCGCCCGATTCGACTCCAGCGCGGCGATCTGCTGGCGCACGAAGCTGTTCGGCCCGCCGTCGTCGGCGACGAACGAACTCCAGGAGATCGTGACGTTCTTCGTCCCGCCCTTGATGTCGACGACGCCGTCATAGGCCTTGGTGAACGTACAGTGGTCGATGACGACCTGGTCGCTGTCCATGTCCACCGTGATAAAGTCCCAGCCCTGCTTATCGTATTTACCTTTGGAGGACTCGTCCCATTCCCATAATTCGTCGAACTTCAGATTGCGGATGAGGACGTTGGTGGCGCGCTTCACATTGAAGGTCGCGTGGCGGATCGTGGCGCCGTTCGCGGAGAAGATCGTGAGACCGTTCTTGTCCTGAATGTCGATGAGGCTGACGCCCGTCGTCAGCAGCACCGGATGGAGCAGCGGCGCGGAGTTGGCCCTCAATGCACCCCGGCGCGCCGTCGCCGGAACCTCGTTAAACCCCAGATTGAGGTCGTTCATGATCTCGATCACTTTCGTGCTCTTGTTCGCGAGCGCGGTCACGAGATCGTCGGCGGTGAAGACCTTCCGGTAGTTCGGATCCGTCTCCGGCAAGAGGCCGCCGCCCGTCGCGGATCGGGCGAATCCGGCCAGGTTGTAGAGCGCGTCCGGGAGAGTATCGGAGGCGATCAGGGTGGCCGGATTGCTGGTCGTCGAGCCCACGCCGTTGCTGACGACGACGCGGTAGCTTCCGGCATCGCTCGGTTGCACGTTGGTCAGATTGAGCGTCGCGGCGTCCGGGGCGGCGAGGGGCGATCCATCCTTGAACCATTGATAGCTTAATGGCCCCGTGCCGGTCGCCAGGACGGTGAATCCGGCGTTACTGCCGACGGCCACGACCTGCGACGCCGGTTGTGAAGTAATGGTGGGCGCCACCGGCCCGAGATCCACGGTGAGCATGGCGGTCGCGCTGGTCGTGGAACCGGCGGCGTTGCTCACGACCACGCGATACCCTCCGGCATCCGCGGCCTGCACGTTGGTGAGCGCCAGCACGGTGGCCGTCGCGCCGGCAATCGGCGAGCCATTCTTCTGCCACTGATAGCTTAACGGCGGAGCGCCTTCGGCAACCGCCATGAAGGAGGCGTTCGCGCCGACCGGGACGGTCTGCGAGACGGGCTCGGTCGTAATCACCGGTGAATCACCCTGCTCGCTGCCCGAGAGTGTGACATCTACCGCCTTGATGATGAAGTTGTAGCCGGCGCTGGCGCTGGCCTTGCTCAGATAGAACGCCACCGTTTCGAACTCCGTCAAGGAAGACCCCGGCTGCACGGCGGAATGGGTCATGACGATGCTGTCGTTGATCGGATCCCGCAACGTGTAGGTGACGGCCATGCCGGCGGCGGTATGTTGAAGAGTGAACGTCCCGCGATAGTCGACATTGGCGACCATGGCCGCCGAGGGCGTGGCCGCGGCCCCGGTGAGCTGAGTGAACGGGCCGGTGCTGTTCAGGAGCGACGCGCTCGCCCCCGTTCGGGCATAGAGCCTGACCGGAGTGTTCGTCCCGGACACTCCGGTATAGGTCATGGCGGCATAGCCGCCGTAATTGTTAAAGACGTTGCTGCCGGGATTGTTGCTGCCGAAGTCGCCGCTCACCCGGGCGTTGGTGTTCGGAGGTCCGTCCGCGACGAAGCCCGTCCCGCTGACGGCGGCGGGGTTGGCCACCGAGCGAAGGAGCCCCACGATGAAGGTGTTCGCCCCGACCGAGGCCGCGGTATCGAAGCCGGTGAACTGGACGGTGAAATCGAGCGTCAACGTCTGATTGAGCCCGACGCTCACGGGCGCCGCCGCCGAATCGGTGAAATAGGAGAGTAGCGTGCGGCTGGAACTGACGATTTGCGTCGCCTGCCCCACGGTCGCCGTCAGATTGTTGCTGCCCGAAGAGGTGAACCAGGCCGTCGAATCGGGCAGATTCTGCGTCGTCCGATCTCCGTCCGCGAATCGCTCGCGCAGGCTGGAGACCGAAGCGACCTCGATCGTCAGGATCGCCGGGTCGCTGGTGGCGATGCCCGCCTCATTGCCGATCTCGACGCTGTAGCTGCCGGCATCGGCGAGTTGGACACTGGTCAGGGTCAAGTTCGCGCCGGTCGCCCCGGAGATGTCGCTGCCGTCCTTCTTCCATTGATAGCTCAAGGGCGCCGTCCCGTCCGCCACGACGCTGAAGATCACGCTGTCGCCGACCGTGGCGCTCCGTGACGCAGGTTGTGTCGTGATGGTGGGCGGCGAGGGCGGCGGAGGCCCATCCGGATTCTCCACCGGAGCGGTCAGCGGCAGATATCCCCGCAAGAGCGCCTGATCGGCGGCGTCAACCGGCGTGATCGTGCCGACCTGATTGAGGTGGGTTCGGACGAAGTCGACCGGGGAGAGCGTGTAGGCGTACGGCAGCTTCGTCCGGTCGGTCCAGATGAAACTCAACGGCGGGTTCCAGATCAGCGCATTCGGATCGACCGGACTCAGCCGCGCCGGATCGATGGGCCTGGGCGCCCCGTTCAGTTGCCAGACGCTCCCGCGCTGGCTGATCCGCCCGCCGTTGGAGAAAGCGAACGGCATTCTGACCTCCAGAAACTCGCTGTTCTCCACCAGCACCGCCGCATTGGTCGTGGAGTTGACCGCGGTCTGGGTGCCGGGGAACGGCGCCGACGCGATATCGTCGACCATGATGTTGTAGACGTGCGCATTTCCGAAGCGCATTCGCGGCGTGCGCTGCCGGATCAGAGTGAAGGCGTTGTGGTGATAGGTCACGTTCAGCCGGCCGTTGTCCGTCGCTCCGGCTCCGTCGCCGTTACCGACCAGGCTCGTCTTGTCCTGGGGAATCTCGTGCGTGAGGATCTGTTGCACCGATTGGCCCGCCTGCCGCAACGAGCTGTAGTAACTGATTCGAGGATCGCCGGGATTGGCCTGGTAGAGGCTCTCCAGATAGTCGATCTGATCGACGACCTCGGTCTCCAGATCGCCGGTGAAACGGCTGAACGAGACGGTCACCAGGTCCGCGCCGCGCACGACATCGACCTGGCCGTCATAGGCCTTGGCAAAGTCGCAATGGTCGATCCAGACGTTACGCCCGCCGCTGACCTCGATCAGATCCCAGCCCTGGAGGTCGTACGCTCCACGAGTGGAGTCGTCCCATTCCCAGAGGCCGCGGAACTTCAAGTTGCGGATGATGATATTCTGTGTGTTATCGATTCTCAGAGTGCCGTGCCTCAAGGTCGCGCCGCGATCGGAGAAGAGGGTCTTGTTCGAGGCGATTCTGATCACCCCCAGGTTCGAAGCGATCAGCTCCGGATTGATGAGCGGACGGCGGTTCTGGTTGTTCAGGGCCCCCAGGTCCACGTCGGTCCGCAGCTCGATGACCAGCGGCTCCGCGCTCTGCAGATAGCCCTGCAGCGTCTGCGCCGGATTCGG
>DATEFT010000380.1:0-7424 GCA_035280505.1 Blastocatellia bacterium
AGCCGAAGGCTATCTCTTCATGACCGCTTCACGCGGGTTCATAATATCGCCACGATAGATCCAGACCTTGATCCCGATCACGCCGAAGGTGGTATTGGCCTCGGCAAAACCGTAATCAATGTCGGCGCGCAGAGTGTGCAAAGGCAGCCGCCCCTGCAACGTCCATTCCGAACGCGCGATCTCCGCGCCGTTCAACCGGCCGGAGACCCGGACTTTGATCCCCAGAGCCCCGAATCGCTGGGCCTCATCGACCGTCTTGCGCATCGCTCGCCGGAAGGCAATCCGTTTCTCCAACTGCTGGGCGATCTTCTCCGCCTGCAGTTGCGCATTGAGCTCCGGTTTGTGAATCTCGCGAATGTCGATCAGGATCTCGCGGCGGGTCCGGCGGCTGATCTCCTGTTTCAGCTTGTCGATCTCCGCCCCCTTGCGCCCGATGATGATTCCCGGACGCGAGGTATAGATGATGATCCGCAGGCGATTGGCCGCCCGGTCGATCTCGATCTGCGAAACCCCGGCGCTCGCGAACCGGGACTTCAACTCCTTCTTCAACCTCAGGTCTTCCAACAGCAACTTGCCGAAATCGCGCTTGGCGAACCAGCGCGAATGCCAGGTGCGGTTGTAGCCGAGCCTGAAGCCGTAGGGATGTACTTTCTGACCCATAATTTCTCCGTTGCCGAAATCTACGTTTCCTGCTTCCCGCTAGCGACGACGATCGTGAAGTGGCTGTAATGACGCCGCTCGCGATAGGCCCGGCCCATCGGAGCCGGCCGCACGCGGCGGCGGAACTTGGTAGTTCCCGTATTCACATAGCACTCCTTCACCCACAACTCGTCGACGTCGATCATTACATTCTCCGTCTCCGCCAACCGCTCGGCATTGGCGCGAGCCGACTCGAGCACTTTGTAGATCATGCCCGCAGCCCGTTTATTGGTGAACTTCAAGATGTCACGCGCCTCGCTGTAGAGCCGACCCCGAATCAGGTCCATCACCAGCTTGGCCTTCTGCGACGAAATTTTGACGTTTTTCGCTCTCGCAATTGCTTCCATATCTCGAGCCCCTCTCTGGCAACCTCACGGTCCGTTCGGCCGCCTATTTCTTGGCGGTGGCCACCTTCTCCCCTTTGTCGGCGTGACCTTTGAAGGTGCGGGTCGGCGCGAACTCGCCGAGCTTATGGCCGACCATATTCTCGGTGATGTAGACGGGAATGAACTTCTTACCGTTATGCACGGCCAACGTATGTCCGACCATATCCGGAATGATCATCGAGCGGCGTGACCAGGTCTTATGAACTTTCTTCTCGTTGGCCGCATTCATCCTCTCGACCGCCTTGAGCAGGTGGGTATCGATGAACGGGCCTTTCTTGACTGAACGTGCCATATATTTTGATCTCCAATCTCAATCGAGCCTGAGATTGCCCTACTTCGTCCGACGTTTCACAATAAACTTATCGGTGCGCTTGTTGTTGCGCGTCTTGTAGCCGCGAGTCGGTTGCCCCCAGGGCGTCACCGGATTGCGGCCGCCCGAAGTCTTGCCTTCGCCGCCGCCGTGCGGGTGATCCACCGGGTTCATCGCCACGCCGCGGACCGTCGGGCGGACGCCTTTCCAGCGGGAGCGCCCGGCCTTGCCGACCGAAACGTTCTCGTGCTCGACGTTGCCGACTTGTCCGATCGTCGCCATGCAGTTGACGGTCACGATTCGGATTTCGCCGGAGGGCAGTCTGAGCTGGGCATTCTCGCCCTCTTTGGCCACCAACTGGGCAAAGCTGCCGGCGCTGCGCGCCATCTGGCCGCCCTTGCCGGGCTTCAGTTCGATGTTGTGAATCTGGGTTCCGAGCGGGATGTTCTTGATCGGCAGCGCGTTGCCGGCCAGAATATCCGATTCCGGACCGGAGACCACGGTCTGTCCGACCTGCAACCCGACCGGCGCCAGGATGTAGCGTTTCTCGCCGTCGGCATAATGGATCAGAGCGATCCGGGCCGAACGGTTCGGATCGTACTCGATGGTCGCGACCTTCCCCGTAATCCCGAACTTATCGCGCTTGAAATCGACGATCCGATAGTGGCGCTTGTGCCCGCCGCCCCGGTGACGCACGGTCATTTTGCCCTGGTTGTTGCGGGCGCTCGTGCGCTTCTTGGTGACAAGCAGTGGCTTGTGCGGCGTATCCGTCGTCAAATCGTCATTGGTCAGATAAGTCTGGTAACGCCGCGCAGGACTGGTCGGTCTTAGTTTCTTGATTCCCATCGTTCCCTCATCTAATCGCTATCGACTCACTTCTCGATTACTCTAGATCGAATCGGCGTAATCGACATTCTGGCCAGGCTTCAGGGTGACATACGCCTTCTTCCAGTCGGATTTACGACCCAGCGTGCGGCCCCGGCGAACCTGTTTGCCTCGGTAATTGACGACCCGTACCTGATCCACCTGCACCTTGAAGATCGTCTCGACCGCCGCCTTGATGGCATGCTTGCTCGCGTCCTGAGCGACGCGGAAGGCCAGGACCTGACGGTCGCGCTTGATGGTCTTCTTATTCTTGCTGTCCCGGATCTCCCTGATGCTCTCTTCCTTCATGAGCAGGGCCTTCTCCGTGATTACCGGCGCTTTGAGCACATCCCACACCGTCTTTGCCATGGTCTCTCCTTTAGTCGCTCAACTTCTCTTGCAGAGCGTTGATCGCCTCTCTGGTGAAGACGATCTTCTCGTGATAGAGCACGTCGTAGATGTTGACGTTGACTCCGGCCGCGATCTTGACTCCGGGAATATTGCGCGAGGAGAGAATCAGATTCGTCTGGGGCTGGGCCTCGACGATCAGGGTCTTCGCGTCCCAACCGAAAGCCTTGGTCACCGCCAGAAAAGTCTTGGTCTTGTGGTTCTCGAGGTCGAAACCGTCGACCACCACCAGGTTGCCTTCACGCAGTCGCTCGGAGAGCGCGGATTTCAAGGCGCCGCGCTTCATCTTCTTGGGCAGTTCGCTCGTCCAGTCGCGAGGTTGCGGCCCGTGCACGTTACCGCCGCCCTTCCACAACGGAGATCTCAAGCTCGCGACGCGCGCCCGACCCGTGCCCTTCTGCCGCCAAAGTTTCTTGCCGCTGCCCGAGGTATTGCCGCGGGTTTTGGTCTTGACGGTGCCTTGACGCTGATTGGTCAAGTAGTTCTTGACCGCGTCATAGATCAAGGCTTCATTGAGCGGGACATTGAACACCTCGTCCTTCAACTCAAGCTTGCCGATGCTTTCATTCTTCAGGTTCTTGATTTCAACTGTCGGCATCGCCGCCCTCTCGAAATTCTGCGGCGCAACCCGGCCTTGCGGGCAGGTTGCGCCGGATTATCAACCAAGCTTCGCCTTTTTGATCAGCACATAAGCACCATTGGGCCCAGGCACCGCTCCCTTGACGAACAAGATATTCTCTTCCGCGTTGACCTTGACGATCTTCAGACTCTTGATCGTCTTCCGGTCGACTCCCATATGGCCCGCCATGCGGGTCCCTTTGATCACTCGGGAGGGAAAGGCCGACGCCCCAATCGATCCAGGCGCCCGGTGAAACATCGAGCCGTGCGAGGCTCGTCCGCCGGCGAAGCCGTGACGTTTGACGAATCCGGCAAACCCGCGTCCCTTGCTGGTGCCGATCACATCGACTACATCGTTTTCGGAGAATTGGTCGACCAGGATCTTATCCCCGACATTGACCCCGTCCCCAAGATTGGTCTCCAGCCGGAACTCGCGAAGAATTCGGGTTGGAGGCAGGCCGGCCTTCTCGAAGTGGCCCTTCATCGGTTTGTTGATTTTTCTTGGAGCCTTCTCCTCAACAAAACCCAATTGAACCGCCTCGTATCCGTCGGTCGTCACAGTTTTGCGCTGCACCACGACGCAGGGTCCCGCCTTGATCACTGTCACGGGCGTGACCGTTCCGTCAGGGGCGAAAATCTGTGTCATGCCGAGCTTTTTACCGATTATTCCGTTCACCATTCGGTTACTCCGTAGCAGTCAGAAATAAGCCTAGACCTTTGACTGCTTTGAAGCTTGTTACACCAAGCCCCACCGTGTCCTGATGAGACCTCGTGCGACAAAACCATATTCGAAGTTGATGCCTGCGAACGACTATCTGCGATCGCGACCGAAAGCCTTGATCTCAGCGTCGACACCGGCAGGCAGATCCAGTTTCATCAACGCATCCATCGTCTGCGGCGTTGGATCCAGGATATCCATCAACCTCTTATGCGTGCGAATCTCAAACTGCTCACGCGATTTCTTATCGACGTGCGGAGATTTGAGGACGGTCCATTTGTTCTTCACCGTGGGCAGGGGAATCGGGCCTGCCACGCGGGCACCGGTCCGCTTGGCAGTCTCGACGATCTCAGCCGTGGACTGATCGAGCACGCGATAATCGTATGCCTTCAGGCGAATTCTGATCTTGTCGTTTAACATAGTTCGTTTTCAGTCTTCAGTTTTCAGTTTTCAGCTAATTCATCTTCAGTTTTCGGTTTTCCCGTACCCGGCGGGTACGTGAAAACTGAAAACTGAAAACTGAAAACCATTATTCGATAATCTCCGAGATGGTGCCGGCGCCCACTGTGCGCCCGCCCTCGCGAATCGCGAATCGGAGCCCTTTCTCCATCGCGATCGGCGTGATCAACTCGATCGTCATCGCGATGTTGTCTCCGGGCATGACCATCTCCACTCCCTCGGGCAGGTTTGCCACTCCCGTCACGTCCGTCGTCCGGAAGTAGAATTGCGGACGGTATCCGGTGAAGAACGGCGTATGCCGGCCGCCCTCCTCCTTGGTCAGGACGTACGCTTCGGCCTTGAACTTCGTGTGTGGTTTGATCGATCCGGGCTTGGCGATGACCTGGCCCCGCTCGATATCCTTCCGGTCGACTCCGCGCAGCAGCAGCCCCACGTTGTCTCCGGCCCGCCCCTCGTCGAGCAGCTTCTTGAACATCTCGACTCCGGTCACCACCGAGTTGCGAGTGTCGCGGATGCCGATGATCTCGACCGTCTCTCCGACCTTGACCATCCCGCGCTCGATCCTCCCCGTGGCCACCGTGCCGCGGCCCGAGATCGAGAAGATGTCTTCGACCGGCATCAGGAACGGTTTGTCGATCTCGCGCGCTGGCGTCGGAATGTACCGGTCGACCTCGGCCATCAGATCGTCGACGGTCTTCTCCCAATTGGCCTCGCCGTTGAGCGCCCCGAGGGCCGAACCGCGGATGATCGGAATCTCGTCGCCCGGAAATTCGTACTTGTTGAGCAGGTCGCGGACCTCGAGTTCGACCAAGTCGAGCAGCTCCGGATCGTCGACCGCGTCGACCTTGTTCATAAAGACCACCATGGCCGGGACTCCGACCTGGCGGGCCAGCAGGATGTGTTCGCGGGTCTGCGGCATGGGTCCGTCGGTGGCGGCCACCACCAGGATCGCCCCGTCCATCTGCGCCGCGCCGGTGATCATGTTCTTGACGTAGTCGGCGTGGCCCGGGCAGTCGACGTGCGCGTAGTGGCGGTTCTTGGTCTCGTACTCGACGTGAGCCGTGGCGATGGTGATTCCGCGCGCCTTCTCTTCCGGAGCGTTGTCGATCGAATCGAAGCTGCGGAATGTAATCTTCGGATTATTCTTCGCGAGCACACGCGTGATGGCAGCAGTCAGGGTCGTCTTCCCGTGGTCGACGTGCCCGATAGTACCCACATTGACGTGTGGCTTACTGCGATCAAATTTCTCTTTCCCCATAAGTAATTATCGCTCCTCGATATCAATAAAATCGAAACTCTCAGATCGTAGGTCTGAGCTCTACTTCGTGGCTCCTTGAACTTTCGAAATAATCTCTTCGCTGATGCTCTTCGGTGTCTCCTCGTAACGAGCAAAGTGCATGGTCGAAGAGGCCCGTCCCTGAGTCATCGAACGAAGATCGGTCTCGTAACCGAACATCTCCGCCAGCGGAACCATCGCGGTGATGATCTGCGTGCCGGGGCGGGAGGTCATGCCTTCGATGCGACCGCGGCGCGAACTCAAGTCGCCGGTGACCGAGCCCATATGCTCCTCAGGGGTCACCACTTCCACCTTCATGACCGGCTCCAACAAGACCGGACTGGCCTTCTTGGCGGCCTCCTTGAAGGCGATGGATCCGGCGATTTTGAAGGCCATTTCGGACGAGTCGACCTCGTGATAACTCCCGAAGACCAGGCGGACCCGGATATCGACCATCTCGTATCCGGCGAGAATCCCGCCTTCCATGGCTTCGACGACGCCCTTTTCGACTGCCGGGATATACTCTCTCGGGATGGCGCCGCCGACTATCTCATTAACAAACTCGAAACCTTCGCCCGGCGGATTCGGCTCGATCTCCAGGACGGCGTGGCCATACTGACCGCGACCGCCGGTCTGACGAGCGTACTTCTCTTCGCCCTTCGCCGGTTTACGGACCGTTTCTCGATAAGCGACCTGTGGCTTGCCGACGTTGGCCTCCACGTTGTATTCGCGTTTGAGCCGATCGACGATGATCTCCAGGTGCAGTTCGCCCATTCCGGAGATGATCGTTTGATTGGTCTCCTGATCGGTGGTCACGCGGAACGAAGGATCTTCCTGGGCCAGCTTATTCAGGGCCAGGCCGAGTTTCTCCTGGTCCTGACGGGTCTTGGGCTCGATCGCCAGCGAGATCACCGGGGCCGGAAACTCCATCGCCTCCAGAATCACCGCGTGCGATTCGGCACAGATCGTGTCGCCCGTCGCCACCTGCTTGAGTCCGGCGATCGCCACGATCTCTCCCGCAAAGGCCTCATCCACGTCCTCCCGTTTGTTGGCGTGCATCTTCAGGATGCGGCCCACTCGCTCCTTGCTGTCCTTGGTCGAGTTGTAGACGTGAGAACCGGCCTTGAGCGTCCCGGAGTAGATCCGGGTGAACGAGAGTTGTCCGACGTGTTTATCGGCCATGATCTTGAAGACCAGCGCCGAGAACGGCTCCTTGTCGTTGGCCTGCCGCGTGACCTCCTCGCCCTTCCGGTCGATCCCTTGAACCGCCGGGATGTCGAGGGGTGAGGGCATATAATCGGTCACGGCGTCGAGCAGCGTTTGAACGCCCTTATTCTTGAAGGCCGTCCCGCAGACCACCGGCACCACTTTGATGGCGATGCATCCGCGCCGGAGAGCCGCGCGAATGTCGGCCTCCCCGATCTCCTGACCTTCGAGGTACTTTTCGGCGATGACGTCATCGGCGTCCGCGATCGCCTCGATCATCTTATCCCGCGCATCGGCGGCCTCGTCCTTGAGATTGGCGGGAACCTCTTCCACCGTGAATTCGGATCCCTTGGTCTCATCGCGCCAGACGATCGCCTGCAACTTGATCAGATCGATGACCCCCTTGAACTGATCCTCGGCGCCGATCGGCATCTGAATGCAGACCGGGTTGGCCGAGAGCCGGGTTCGGATCGTATCGAC
>DATEFT010000381.1:0-9911 GCA_035280505.1 Blastocatellia bacterium
ACTGCTTAACCATAATGGCAATCAATCTTTCCGAGATTGCGCCTATCGATTTTCCCATTAACCAAATCTTGAAGGAGCTCCGTTATGATAATGGGCAAATATCGGTCGACATGCTATATCCGCTTAACCACCCATCTAGGATTGCTGCTCATCTGCGCGCTGATCCTGGCGCTCCCCAATCCCGCGTTTACGCAGCAGGCGCGTAAGGCGCAGCCGGCCGAGAGCAAACGGCCCCTGACCCATCAAGACTATGATGGGTGGCGATCGATCCAAGGATCTCAACTCTCGCGCGATGGCAAATTCGTCGCCTACGCGGTCCTGCCGCAGGATGGCGACGGAGAGATAGTAGTGCGCAATCTGACCACCGGGGTCGAATGGAGGCAGGGCCGGGGCTGGCGCCAGCCGCTTCCGGTGCCTGATTTCGCGGAAGCGGGGGCCGCTCAAAATTACGCCAATCAACAATCGCAACTGGTCCGCCCGTCCTTCACCTCCGACAACCGCTTCCTGATCTTTCCCATCGAGCCCAAAAAGGCCGAGGTCCTGAAAGCCAGGAAAGAGAAGAAGAAGTCGGAAGAGATGCCCAAGAACGCGCTCGGAATCATGGATCTGGCCAACGGGCAGGTGACCCGCCTGGAGCGCGTGAAGAACTACCAGGTGCCCGAGGACGCGTCCGGTTACCTCGCCTACCTGTTGGAACCCAAACTCCCGGCGCCTGAAGAGAAGAAAGACGAGAAGAAGCCGGACGCCGCGACTTCCGGCCAGTCCGCTCCGGGCAGGGCCGGCCGCGACAAGAAGAAGGAGTATGGATCCGAGCTGGTGTTGCGGAATCTGGCCAACAACAGCGAACGAAGCTTCGGCGACGCGCTCGAGTACACCCTGAGCAAAGATGCGATGAGCCTGATCTATCAGGTCTCCTCGAAAAAAGAGGAGACCAACGGGATCTACTGGTTCACGCCCGGCAGCGAGATGCCGCCGGTCGAATTGCTCAGCGGAAAGGGCCGATACCACAAGCTGACCTGGGATGAAGAACAGAAGCAGCTCGCTTTTATCAGCGACCGCGACGAGGCGGGGACCGATCAGCCGAAGTTCAAGCTCTACCAGTGGACCCGGCTCGCGCCCAAAGCCGTGGAGATCGTCTCGTCCGGAACGCCCAATTTTCCGCGCGAGCTGACGATCAATGAGAAGACGTCGTTGAACTTTTCGCGGGACGGCGAGCATCTCTTCTTCAATCTCTCGTCGCCGCCCGAGCCCGAGAAAGACCCCGAGGCGGAATCGGGCAATGACGAGAAGGTGATCGTCGACCTGTGGCATTGGAAGGACGATTTCATTCAACCGATGCAGAAGGTCCGCGCCGAACAGGATCGGAACCGCTCGTATCCGGCCGCCTATCACTTCAAAGAGAAGCGGTTCGTCCAACTGGGTGATGAGACCATGCAGAGCGTCAGCCAGTCGGTGAACGGCCTGTGGGCGATCGGGACCGACGACCGCGAATACCGAATCGCGGTCGGTTGGGAATCGTTCGGCGGCGTCACCGACGTCTATCTGGTCAATACCCTCGACGGCAAACGCAAAGAGCTGCTGAAGAAGCAGCGCTCCGCCGTCTCGATCTCGCCCAACGGCAAGTACGCGCTCTACTATGACGGAAAAGACTGGAACACCATCTCGATTCCAGAGGGCAAGGTCACCAATCTCACGCGGAAACTGGGGGTCAATTTCTGGCAGGAGGACAACGACGTCCCCAATACCCCGCCGTCATACGGTTCGGCCGGATGGGTCAAGGACGAGCGATACGTGCTGCTCTACGACCAATACGACATCTGGCAGATCGCGCCGGACGGGTCGTCGTCAAAGAACCTGACCGAGGGGGTCGGCCGCAAAGAGAAGATCGAATTTCGTTACGTGCGGCTGGATCCGCAGGAGAAATGGATCGATCCGCTCAAGCCGCTCCTGCTGCGCGCGGAAAACCAATCGACCTTTGACTCCGGCTTCTATCGCGATCGAATCGATGGAGTGGCGCCGGAGAGGCTGGTCATGGCCGCGAAGAATTTCGGCAACCCGGTCCGGGCCAAGGATGCGGATGTGCTGCTCCTGACGGCTTCTCGTTTCGACGAGTTTCCGGACCTGCTGGCCACCGACTCGACCTTCAAAGAGCTGAAGAAGGTCAGCCAGGTCGGCGCGCAGAAGAACCAGTTCCTGTGGGGCACGTCCGAACTGATCAGCTACCAGAACCTCGACGGCGTTCCGCTCACCGGCATCCTGATCAAGCCGGAGAATTTCGATCCGAAGCGGAAATATCCGATGATCGTCTATATCTACGAGCGGCTCTCTCAAGGTCTGCATCAATTCGTGAATCCCTCGCCCGGGACCTCGATCAATCGCACCTTCTACGCCAGCAACGATTATCTGGTCCTGATGCCCGACATCGTCTACACGGTCGGATATCCCGGCCAGAGCGCGATCAAGTCGGTCCTGCCGGCCGTTCAAGCGGTCGTCAATCAGGGCTTCGTCCAGGAAGATGCGATCGGCATCCAGGGTCACAGTTGGGGCGGATACCAGATCGCCTATATGGTCACGCAGACCACTCGATTCCGCGCCGCCGCCGCCGGAGCCGTGGTGGGAGATATGATCAGCGCCTACAGCGGAATTCGCTGGGGCACCGGCCTGCCTCGCCAGTTTCAATACGAGCGGACCCAGAGCCGCATCGGCGGCAGCCTCTGGGAGTATCCGTTGCGATTCATCGAGAACTCGCCGATCTTCCACGCCGACCGCGTGCAGACGCCGGTGATGATGGTTCACAACGACAACGACGATGCGGTCCCCTGGACCCAGGGGATCGAGTACTACCTGGCGCTCCGCCGGTTGGGCAAAGAGGCCTACATGTTCAACTACAACGGCGAGTACCACGGATTGCGCAAACGGCAGAACCAGAAGGACTACACCCGGCGGATGCAGGAATTCTTCGATCATTTCCTGAAGGGCGCGCCACAGCCCGAATGGATGGAGAAGGGCATCCCCTTCCTGCAACGCGAGAAAGAGAAAGAGAAGTACAAGGCCGCTTCGGATATGCGATAAGGATCGGATCGATCACCGCGAAACCCGCGGAAGACGCGAAATGGATAGCCTTTCGCGTCTTCCGCGGGTTTCGCGATTGAGAGCTTCAGAGTCGGTGAAACCTAGCGATCGGTCTTTCGCAGTTCGTGGATGGTGACCAGGGAGATCGTGGTCGGAATTCCGTTCTCGACCCCCACTTTCAAGAGCGCCTGATAGTAGAGAGGAGAGCCGTTCTTGGCGCCCATTTCGCGGAGGCGTTGATTGAGGTCGTTGAGGTGGGTTCGATTGGTCACGTATTCGGCCGCGGCCTCGGTCCCGGCGCTACGCAGGCCGGCCAGAACCATCACCAGGTTCGGGTTGGAGATGTTCGATTTGACCGTGACGATCGCGTAATCTTCGATCAACTTTCCGGTGGCCTCGTCGAATTTGGAGCGGTACTCCTTCTCCTCATTCGGGCGCGGGTTGTGATTCTCGATGGTCGCCTGACCCGTCACATGAAAATCCTCGACCAGCGGCAGCTTCCCCGACCATTCGTTGGCCCAGACGCTGCCGAAGAGCACGACGTGATGATCCTTGAGGTCTTCGGCGCTGACGGTGCGGCTGCGCTTGATCGTGACGTTCTTTCCGACCGTCCGCAGCAGGTCGGTCACGCGCTGTGCGCCGAAAGCCTCGCCGAGCCCGGTGTAGGTGTCCTGTGAGAGCACCAGCCGCGGAGTGCGCGGGCTGTTGCGAACCGCAAAATAGTCTCTCAGGAGCCGGCCCACGGAGGCCGCCTGATCGGGAGGAAGTTCGACGGAACTCTTGACCGCCACCATCGGATCACCGGCGTTCATGAGACGGTAGACCAACGGGCTGCTCAGGACCAGGAGGGTGGAGCTGTCGCTCTTCATAAACGGCTCCCAGACCGGGCCCAGGGCCGCCGAGGCCCTGGTCGAATCGGCGCTGGGCTTCTGCGTCGACGCCGAAAAGAAGAGGAGCGCCAAAATCGCGATCACCGCCGACAAGAAGACCACCGCCGAATAGAGCCACCGGAGCTGCCGCCGCAGACCGGCCAGGTTCTCTTCCGGAGAGGAGGGAGCGGAGTTCACCTCGATCGGGGTTCCGCTCTCTTCCAGGGTCAATATTTGTGCAGAAGCCAGCAGCTCGGGCCGGAGATCTTCCGCCGGGGCCGGCGGGTTGGCCAATTTGTTCTTGCGAATAAAGATCGGCTCATAGCTGCCAATAGGAATATCGAGCCGCAACTCATCATTGGCGCCTTCGTGCTGATAGTAGATCTCCAGCTTCTTGCGAATGTCGTGAGCACCAACACGCACGATGGGGTCAGCCGCAGGGTTGTACCCTTCATCGCGGTCGAAGACTTCCCGTCCTATCAGGTACTCATTCAACTCTCCCGCGCGCCCGTTCAGGTAGAACTCACAAATCAGGCGAAGGAACTTCTGTTTCTTGGGAGCGTGGACAAAATGTTTGCTGTTCAGAACATTCGATAGGACTTGATGGACTTCTACCTCACTAGCGACTTGCTGGATTTGCCGGTCTGGTGTTGCTCGCGCTGCCACAAACAGTCCTCTAATTCCAGTGAAAGTTGCACTTATTGATCTGTTGCTCGATTACTGAACAGAGTAGCGAATTATCCGCGTCGATCTAATCTACGGTTTGATTGAGCTGTCAGATGTTTATTGAAACCCACCCATCCCCATTCCACCCATCCCAGCTAAAGGGTTGGCAGGTTCCGGCGGCGGTAATTGGTCGATCTTCTCCGGCGCCAGGAGGGTCAGCCGGTTGACGGCAGTGCTGCCCACCTGGGTGCCCTGCCAATCTTTGTTATTGGCGACAGCGAAATAGAGGTCCGCGGCCTCTTTATTCTTTCCCTGCGCCTCGTAAACGCGCGCCAGAGTGATATCGATTAGTGCGGCAGGAACACTATATGGCTTCGCCTTCAATTTTTGCAACTCGGCGACAGCCGGATCGTACTTTCCGGTCGCCTCGTAGCGCTGGGCCAGGGTCAGGCGCGCCTGGGCGCCAACCTCGGATTCGGCCTGCGCCAGCTCCTTGAGGGTCTCCTCGGCCTTGTCGGCTTCAAAGTAGAGCTGATGAACCGCGCCCTGGTAGCGGCCGATCTCTCCGTTATAAGAGGGATAGTCGCGAGCCGCTTTGGCGAAAGCTTCGTATGCTTTGCGGTGTTTCTCGTCTTCCGTGGTGAAGGCATAGCCCTGCACTCCGGCCGGAATCGGGTTGGCCACGCGAGCATCGTGATAGCGGAAAGCCTCCGCGAGGGATTCGGCGGCATTGCCGGCGCGGCGAGACCACAGCATCCAGACGATCACGGTCAGGACAATCACGGCCCCGGCGACGGTCAGCCACGTCAGGACCGGACGCGATCTCTCTTTGACCCAGCCGGAGGTCTGAACATACTGCGCCATCAACGGGTCGCGCTTCAGGTTTTTAGGTGCGGGAACTCGGGGTTTTGCCAATGTCTTGCTCCTTGAGTATAAAATCGGTGACCGGGCGGAAGAAGGAAAAATAGCGGCCATTCTCTATGGTTGTCAAGTCGGTTTTAATCCGCAGGAACCGTCGACCGAGCATTGCTGAGGAAAGAGCACGAATAGTTTTAGCTTTCAATCGGTGCCGTGACGGCGCCCCGGACCGAAAACTGAAAACAGTTCCCCGAAACCTAATTGACGCTCTGATAGAACCAGAGCGAGATCAACCCGCCGAGCAACATGATGTTAAAGAAGATCAAAAATGTCGCCAGCGAAGCCTCGTCTCTTTCGCGTTGATCTTTGCTAATTCCAGCCATTGTGAGCCTCCAACGTATTCATCCCGAAGATTCTCGTCTGCTCGATGCCCGCAGACGGTTCGTACTACAGCAATGATCGTGCCTGTCGCCTGTTACTATTCTCTCCGAACCATTGGTCACGTTCGGATCTACCCCGGCCGGCCCGGGCCGGACTGATGGCAGAGGCGGAAATTGATGGGACAGAATGATTTGAACTTCGAGGGGTCGAGCGTGAGAGAAAATAATTGTAAATTTCGGTACTTTCCCGCGGGCTCAGCCTGAGAAAGCCGGCCATTCGATATGGTGAAAACCGGGCGCCCCGGCACACTATTTAGTGCGAATCTTCCTGCGGAGCCCGGTAACCGGGGCGATTACGTACAACGAGGCCGGGTCGCTTGACCTCGATCCGGAGAGTCCGCCACTTGCCGTCGCGTTTATCGTTGGTCGGATAGTAGGCCAGTGAGTACTGGGTGCGTAGCTCGGCGGCAATCTGTGAATAGGCCGGATCCAGCCGGCTCAACTCTTTGACCGGATAGACCCGGCCGCCCGTCTGTTTGGCCATCTCCCGCACTTCGCGCCGGGCGGACTGGTACAACCGGGTGCTGATCTGGCGCCGTTCCAGCGAGGGCAAGGAGCAGTGATCCTCGTAATCGGCCGCATCGCCGCCCTGCAGGTACTCCTTGACATACTTCTTCAACTGCTTGCGCGAGAACTCGAAGTGGCTCGATTCGCGGCAATCGCGCATGTAACCGGCTTCCGTGAAAGCTTCCGTATCCAGTTCCAGAAAATAGATGGTCGAGTTGCCCTTCTCGAGGGCCGGGGTCAGTTGATCCAGGGTGGCGTCTCCGTAAGAGTCCACGCCGTCGGTCAGGGCGATGATCGCCTTGCGGCCCGCGAGCTCCTTGAAGACCTCCCCGATGGTCAGATCGAGCGCATCATAGAAGGCGGTCCCGCCGCCGCCTTTGAGCTTATCGAGAGCGGCCTCGAGCTTTCCGCGATCGGTGGTCAGGTCCTGGATCAGTTCCACCTGTTTATTGAACTGGACGATGGCGACCTGATCCTGAGGCCGCAATTCGTCGAGGAAGCGGCGCGCGGCGCGGCGCATCAACTCGATCTCGTCCCGCGTGCTGCCTGAAGTATCGATCAACAACGTCAGATTGAAAGCCGCATCCGCCGCCGAAAAATTGCTGATCTTCTGCCGCACCCCGTCTTCATAGACCACGAAATCCTGGGCCTTCAAGAGCGTCCCGACCAGGTTCCCCTGGCGATCCGTGACCGCCACATCGATCGAGACCAGGTCCGTGTCGACCCGAATCGTCGGGATCTGGGCCGGCTCTTCCTGATTTTCCGGCTTCTCACGTTTCTCCTGCTTCTCCGATCGCTCCTGCGCGGAGGCGAAGAATAGCAGGGAAGCGGCCCCGAGGAAGATCAAAGCGGCCGCCAGACGCAGATATTTCGGCTTCTTGACTTGCATTGAGATACTCCATTTAAACCGGGATCGGCAAAACTGAGTATAACGGAAGATAAAGTGGAGGCAAAGCTTGACACATCTTCTAATGACTTGTAGTATGTTTGCTCGCCCGATATGGGTTAGGCACGTAAAGTCAATGGTAGACGGCCACCCTTACAAGGTGGAGGTTGTGGGTTCGAGCCCCACCGTGCCTACTGAGTTTTTGAAAGTGCGGAGTCGTAGTTCAGCTGGTTAGAACGCCGGCCTGTCACGTCGGAGGTCGCGGGTTCGAGTCCCGTCGGCTCCGCCATATATTGGGTATCTTGCACGGCGACCTTGGTTTTGTCACCTTCCGGCCACTGCAAATACCAAATACCAAACCAGAAAAGCCGCTCGTGTTCCGGGCGGCTTTTCTGTGTCTGCGTGCGATCTCCATAATTACGCGCCGGGCAACAAGAGGCTCAAGCAATAACTTCTATGCTGCGTATCGAAGACGCGCTCAGGATTATTCTCGAACGGACGCCGCTTGTGGCGGAAGAAGAGGCTCCGCTTTCACAGTCGGCCGGGCGCGTGTTACGTCGGGAGGCCATCTCCGACATCGATCTCCCTCCTTTTGATCGTTCCCGAATGGATGGTTATGCCTTGCGGGCCGCCGACGTGCAGTCGGCCGCGGCCGGACGTCCGGCCAGACTCCGCGCGATCGGTGAGGCGGCCGCCGGCGGCAGCTTTGCCTCCCGGGTGGAGACAGGCGAAGCAGTGCGAATTATGACCGGCGCGCCGGTCCCCGAGGGAGCCGACGCCGTCCAAAAGATCGAGGTCATCAACGTGCTCGGCGACGGCTGGATCGAGGTTCAAGAACCGGTGCAGCCCGGGCAGTTCATCGCGCCGCGCGGGATCGAAGCACGGGCCGGCAAGGTGATGATCGAAGCCGGCGAACGGATTACCCCGCCGGTCGCGTCCGTCCTGGCCAGTTTCGGCTACGCGCGCGTGACGGTCTCGCGCCGCCCGCGCCTGATCGTGCTCTCGACCGGCACGGAGCTGGTCGAGGTTGGGGAGAAGCCGGGCCCGTCCCAGATCCGCAACTCGAATACGTTCTCATTGGCTGGCTATGCGGACGCGGCCGGGGCGGAAGTGCTGGGCGCCAGCCAGGTCCGTGACGACCTGCCACAGACCCGCCAGGCGATCTCTCAAGCTCTCTCTCAAGCCGAAGTCCTGATCCTTTCCGGCGGCGTCTCGATGGGGGATTACGACCTGGTTAAACCCGCGCTGCTCGATCTGGGGGCCGAGATCTATGTCGAGAAGGTGGCGATGCATCCGGGCAAACCGACCGTCTTTGCGAAGCTCGGAGACAAAGTGATCTTCGGTCTGCCGGGCAACCCGGTCTCGGTCGCCATCTCGTTCCACCTGTTCGTCCGTCCGGCGCTCTTGAAGATGCAGGGCGCGACCGAAATTCAACCTCCGCAGATCCGCGCTTATGCCTCGCAACCGGTCAAGGGCGCCCCGCCGCGCCGCAGTCATCAACCGGCTCGTCTGGTCTTTCGGGACGGCCGGATCGAAGCCGAGCCTCTCAAGTGGAGCGGCTCATCCGATCTCGTCGCATTCATGCGCGCCGAGGCCCTGATTGTCGTGCCTGAAGATCGAGGCAGCATCGATCAGGGCGAACTGATCGAAGTAATCCTGCTTCGATGACCTGAAGTAATCCTGAAAACTACGATCCCTGATGGAGGCCCCAAGACCATGAGCAGCTCCGACGCCTTACGATGCGGTTTCTGCGGCAAAGCCCAGAGTGAAATCAAAAAATTGATTGCCGGGCCGGCGATCTACATTTGTAATGAATGCGTGACGATTTGCAACCTGATCCTTGGCGAGACGACCTCGGTCGAGGCGCCGGAAGGATCGAGCATGGTCAGGATCCGGACGAGCTTTGGTCAGCTTCAGGAGCGGCAGCAGCCTTCGCACATCGACGCCGAGGGGCGGGTCACCATGGTCGATGTTGGAGCCAAAGCCGTCACCGCCCGCACCGCTGAAGCCAGCGGCCGGGTGACGATGTCGCCGGAGACGGTGGCGGCGATCCGCGAACGCCGCACGCCGAAGGGCGATCCGCTCGAAACCGCACGCCTGGCCGGAATGATGGCGGCCAAACGCACCTCCGAATTGATCCCGCTCTGCCACTCGCTGGCCCTGACCCACGTCGATGTCCAGATCGAGCTTCAGGATCAGGGCGCGCGGATTACCGCGATCGCCTCGACCAGCGCTCAAACCGGGGTCGAGATGGAAGCGTTGACGGCCGTCTCGGTCGCGGCCCTGACCCTGTATGATATGTGCAAGGCGATCGATCGCCTGATGACGATCGGCGAGATTCAGCTTGAACGCAAGAGTGGCGGGCGTTCCGGCGAATGGCAGAGAAGCAAATCCTGATCTTCGAGTCCCGTTGCCTATGGAACTGGCCGTAGCATTGAAAAAGCTGGAAGATGCCCTGGCTGAGAATTACGGCTGGGCGTCTCACCCTGCGTTGCGCGCAAAGATCAACATGGCGGTCGCCAACAAGGCCGAGCGGTTGGGGATTGCGCCGCATGAATATTGCAACATCGCGGCCGGCAGCCAGAGCGAATTGCTGGCGCTGGTCGAGGAGGT
>DATEFT010000382.1:0-2951 GCA_035280505.1 Blastocatellia bacterium
CGCCCGATGCCCGCGATCGCCGTCAGTCCCGTCGGCGCGGACGGAGCCGGCAAGGGCGGATACGGCGAGGCCGTGGCGTTCAACGTGAAGGTCAAGGTCCCGTAACCGAAATGATCGGCGCTGCCGTGTTCGGGCCTCATCAGTTCGGCTATTCTTTGGACGTTCGGAGCGTTCAGCCCACGGCGGACGACGTAATGGTTGTAGATCAACTCCCAGACCGGGCGGTCGTCCAGCCGTCCGAGGCCGTTGATGGAGAGATAGTATTGATTGACATTATCGCAATTGTTATAGGGCGTGAAGGGAACAGGCTGTAGGAGGTTCGATCGGGCGACATACTCGGCTCCCGCCAGCAGCCGATTGTCGGCGTAACCATACAGATCCAGCCCCTGATTCCAGGCGACCTCACAGGCGGCGGCGAGCAGCCCCACCCCCAATTGGGCATGCTCCTGATCGCGGCCGCTCTCCTGCCATTGGCCGAGATTTCCGGGATGGATAAAGGAGACGGCATTCATGATGCTCCCGGCGCCCGCGCCATTTTTGAAATAGTCCACCCCTTCGTCATAGATCGATCGGTTGTCGCAGAGCACCCCAATGGCAATCAGGGCCGCCAGATTGCAGGCGTCCCAGTTGGCCCAGAAATGGGTGATGCAGGCGCCATTGTGGTTCACCAGAAAGTCATGACAGACCGGATAAAGATAGGTGAGCATCATATTTTTGAATCGGTCGAAGTCGGCCGTGGCCCACCCGCCGTAGATCCGCAGGACCTCTCCCGCCAGGGCGAACTCGAAGATGGGGATGCCGCTCAAGCCCGGAATATCGGTGCCGGTCGGCACCTGATTGACAGTCGCCGACCAGGCATTGAGGATCCTCACCGCGCAATCCGCATAGCTGGCATCTCCCGAAATGTACCAGCGGATGGTATTGAGATAGGCGGCATGGGCGTCTCTCGAAGCCCGCTGGCGGTTCACGCCCAGGTTCGCCAGTGGCGACGCGGCATACGTGTTCTGCGCCAGCGGATCGGCAATCAGGCGCTGCCATCCGGCCAGCCAGGGCTGGGTCCCCGCAGCCACCCGCGCTCTCATTCGGTCGAGATCCGCCTGGGTCTGTAAGCCGCCCGGATGGATGAAGGCGGTCTGGAGGCTCACCGGCTGCTGGATCCGTGAATTGATGGTTCCGGTGTTGGCCGCTCCGGTGTTGGCCGCTTTGACGGTTGAAAGGGCCGCGAGCACCCCGGCTGTCGCCAGCATCGTAATCAGGAACTTCATCGGTTTCTCTCCGTAGTGGTGCACATCCAATTAGCTGATTGGAGTTCTATTTTTCGTTTGTGTGTTACGATTTTGTTGCTCTGTTACCTCTACAGATGCAGTGAGCGATCCGTTTTTCCGTAGACCCTCAAAATTTTTCGGCCCTGGTCTTTGGCGCCGCCGATTAAGATGAGCCTAATTCGCGCCGAACCTGTTCACCGCCGCCGTCGGAAAATTTCGAGTGACGACGGAAAAACGGCTCGCTCACTGCATCTGTAGAGATAGCAGAGCAGCGGAATCTCGCCGTGCGGTCGGAGCGGAAGATTCCGATCAAGATCCATCAGGGAGTCCTGAGGAGGTAGGGACAAAAGGAATAGGCGAAGACGAGAAACAATTATTTGAGAATTTCAGGCTGACTCGGGCTGTGGAGTCTTTTTGCGCCCTCTATCAGGGTCTTTACCCCCAGGTTCTGAAGTATTTCATGACTCGCGGGTTGGACGAGATGGCGGCGGAGGAGCTGGCTCAAAATGTCTTGTTCATCGTCTATCAGCGGATCGGGGATCTGCGGGAGACGGATCTCGTTTATGGCTGGGTCTTCAAGATTGCGCGAAATGAATTGTTGCAACACCTGCGGCGGCAAGAGGGACGAAGCCGGCTGGCGAGGTTCGAACCGCTCAGTCAGGAGCTGGCGGTGACCATGGCGGCCGAGATCGAGTCTCCGTTGGTCCTTGAATTTTACGAATGGATGGCGCACCTGGAACGCGATGAACGCGAAATCATCATGCTCCGTTTTATCGAGGGGTTGAGCTATGAGGAGCTGAGCGCGGCGCTCTCGCTTCCGCTCGGCAAGGTGAAGTGGCGGGTCTTCAATGCCAAGAAGAAGCTGGCGCAAATCATCGATCGAGAGAAGGCGGATGATCGCGTTCACGGCCTGCCGCGGGCCGCGGGGAAGGCGCCCGTTGAGGGTAGTAATATCTAGAGGGAGCTGGTTTGGCTGAATGAGACATGGAATTTCGGAACAAGAGTGGATCGATTTTCTTGACCGGCGGCTCGACCGCGTCGCGCACGCGCGGATCGAGGCGCACCTGGCCGACTGCCGGGAGTGTGATGGATTTTACGAACGCCTGAAGCGCGCCATGAGGTCACTTGAGGCGGCCGGAATGGAGATCAACCGGAGCCGGCCGGTTGCGGACGATCGGTTGAATCTGGGCCTGGCCAGAATCCTGGCGCGGATCTTGAACGCCGAAACCAGGCAACAACATCTCACGCCCGGCGCAGTCGAGGCGCGGCTGAATCACCTGGAAGAGTTGCTCTCGATGATGTGCGGTTCCTGGACCGCCGTGAACGCTCTTCGGGTGGCTGCCGAAGGCACGCGTGCTCGATCTCTCGATCAATTGACGCCGGATAACTGGGCGCCGTTCCTCGAACGGCTGACTTCGATTGCCTCGATCTTCTGCGGCGCCGCCGGAGCGAAGCTGGTCAGGGAGTACGGTCGGCTTTAGGATTGCCGAAAGATATAAGATGCTTGCCACGCGAATCACACCTCGAATCGTCATGCTCTGCCTGACACTCCAGGCCGGGGTCTGGCTGGGGTTACACCTGTCGGTTCCCTTGAGCGGATCTCACCGTGAACAGGAACTCGAACTGTTGTTCGCCGCCGCCACCTCGATCGCCGGCTATGCTTTGGCGTTTGCGCTCAATCTGGAG
>DATEFT010000383.1:0-8255 GCA_035280505.1 Blastocatellia bacterium
ATGCACAGAATGCCGACCGACCCGATCGGGGAAAATCCCATTTGGGATGAGCGAATCCGGCGCGCAATTGAACAGCATTTGACTGAAGCCGGATTTCAAAGGGTCGTCGAAGGCGCACCCGATTTTCTGGTCTCCTACTACCTGGGCATCAAAGAGCGGTATGACGTTCGTTATCTCGATTATGGCTTCCCCGGTTTTTGGGGGCACTGGGGCGGCTGGGGCGGTTGGGGGCCGGGCATTGGAACGGTAAACGTATGGAAGATTCCCTATACCGAATCGACGCTGGTCATAGACATTATTGATCCCAGTACCAATCAGTTGATCTGGCGCGGCTACGACACCGAAACGATCGATTTCAACAAGTCGGAGAAGACCATCAACAACTCGGTGGAAGACCTGATCAAACGCCTCGTACACGATCTTAAGGAGGCCGAAAAGAAGAGGGAGAAGAAGTAATCGAAGGGATGCACATCAGTGGGCAAGCATAAATTTTCGGGGAATCACCGTTTACTTTCATTTTCCAGATCTCATTGGACATTATTCATTGGTCATTGTTCGAGCCGCGTTTCTGCGATGACCAATGAATAATGTCCAATGAGATCTGGAAAATGAACTGATGGCATCACTCGATGAATGCGAGATGGCGTTTCAACCAATGATGGCCTCCTCCTTCTAGAATGGTTAGCTTGCTGGGCAATATCGGGCAAGTCGCTGGAATCATCGCGTTACTCTTACTATGTGGTTCGCTAGGAGCTGTCACTCAGGCGCAATCCGATCAAGATTTCACACCTCAGCGCAGCACGCTCGCCAGCGGCATGATCACAGACCGTCTCTCCAGCAAGGAGCTGGAGCGGTGGGAGGCGATTAAGCGGCTGGTCTTTGCCATAGATACCTGGGGGAATCACGCACATCCGATCTTAATCAGTCTCTGGGAAGAGATTGAGCGCGGCCCCCATGCTCTCTACATTGAGATGCGCTCTCCAAAGATTGGCATCTCGAATGTCGCCGGGTCCTTCAAAATTGAGCAATTCGACCCTCAAGGCATTCGCCATGTGGCGGTAATCGAACTAAATCTGAAGACTATCGACCTCGCATGCATCGAGCCGACGGTAGCGCCGGCCAACGGTTTCATTCCACTTCAGGGGCTCAGAAAAGAAGAGCGCTACGCCGAAGTGTTGGGGCATGAATTGGCCCATGCCGCCTGGATCTTGGGCGATCTGGTGCGGGCGCGAAAGGTCGAGGAGCTGGTTCGGCAAACCAACGAGCTGCTAATTTCGCAAATGAGGCGCGGCGCGGCGAGTCTCTCTCCTGAGATGCGACAACGCATCATCAAACGAGACATTCTGCTGCGGGAACTGGAGGATCAGGCGGAAGAATACGAGTTTCTGGTTTGGCGGGAGATAACGCGTAACTGCAATCAAAGAAACAGGAAACGAAATCGAAGCCCGCTCGTCAATCGAAGACCATAAATAGCCGATGAATTTGCGCCAGCCCGGCGCATCTCCATGTGACCGATTTGCGCTCCCCCGAAAGGCAAAATCGCCACCTCTTGACCTTCGACAGGTGGCTCTCAGGCAGCCAATCAGGCGGCGTGGTGAGGCCCCGCCTGAGCACGCCAATGAGGCATGCGTTTTGCAACCACACTGCCGATCCCCGGTTCGGAGGGAAAGACAAATTTTCAGTGTGCGCGCCGCGATTGAAGATAGTCACTCCTATCGTTGTCGCTCGCCGAGAGATGGAGGCAATTTAATGAGTATGACTGGGCTCACCGTTTTTGATCTGACAGTCCACAAGACCAACAGCTGGCTGAATGACCTGATGCAGGTGCTGGACTGGCCAGACAAGCAGAGGGTGTATCTGGCCTTGAGAGCCGTCCTGCACGCGTTGCGGGACCGGCTCACAGTGGAGGAGGTGGCGCAGCTCGGAGCGCAGCTCCCGATGTTAATCCGCGGTTTTTATTACGAAGGCTGGGACCCGACCCTCAAGCCGTTGCGGGAGCGCCATAAGGAACAATTCCTGACTCGCATCGAGCGGGAGTTTGGCCGCGAGGACCTCATCGATTCCGAATGCGTCGCCCGTGCCGTCTTCGTATTGCTGGCCAATCGCATCAGCGATGGAGAGATCGAGGACGTTAAACAGATCTTGCCGGCTGAGATCCGGAGTCTGTGGCCCTGAGCCGCGACGACGTCCTCTATGACCAACAGGAAGGGTAAAAATTAGATCTTCACGAATATCGGCGTCGCTGTGCTCACGTCGCGGGGTACCGACCACATGCCCCACTTCACCGTCCCTGGCGAGCCACGTGGGAATAGCGGCGGAACTGTCTCTCCAGCATGCCGTACTGATATTTGACGCGCTGCTTGGCGCGCAGCCTGATTTGGTATTCCGACCCGCAATGCCGCCCGTATCGACGGCCGCCCGGTGGTACTTCCAGTTTACGCTCCAGGGTGCGCGAGGTCGTGCCGGTGAGATTGATTCCTTCACGGCGCGATAACTTATGTTTTGGCCCTCTATATCCCGCCATGGGCCCTGACCTCCTGAACTCAACTCAAGACAACATGGGGTTTAAACCGCGAAACACGCGAAATCTACAAAACCCAGGAAATTCCGGGAGGTTGGCGTGTTTCGCCGATTTCGCGTGTTTCGCGGTTTAAAAACGAAGACTTCTCGATCAGTTCCCTTCATGGCTCGATCCCGCCGTTGATGGGCAGCGTGAACTGGAAAGTTGTGCCTTTGCCTTCGTTGGATGTAGCCCACAACCTGCCGCCATGCGATTCGATAATCGTCCTGCTGATCGAGAGTCCCAGACCCAGCCCTCCATCCTCCTGCCTGGTTGTAAAGAAAGCGTCGAAGATATGCTCCGCCGTCTGCGGGTCAAGACCGATCCCGGAGTCCCGCACTTCCACCAGCACTTCATCACGTTTGGTTTTTCGCGAACTGATCAGCAGTTCCCGGCGATGCCAACATTCTCCGCTCATGGCATCCTTGGCATTAAGAATGAGGTTGAGCAGGACCTGCTGCAACTGAACGTGGTCCCCGAGTATCATCGGAAGATTCTCGGCCAGTTCCGTCCGCAAGAGGACTTGGTGCCTGGCCAACTCACCGGCCGTCAACGCAATCACCTCCTGGATGACCCCATTGATCCTCAGCGGCCCCCGCTCCACGGCATTTTTCTTCAAGAAGCCGCGAATCCGCTTGATCACTTCACTGGCGCGCAGCGCGTCGCTAATCATCGATTCTATGGCCTCCCGCATCTGAGCCAGATTCGCCGGGTCCTTCAAGAGCAAGCGCAGGCAGCTTTGACCGTTAGTGACGATGGCGCCGAGCGGTTGGTTGACTTCGTGGGCGATTGAGGCGGTCAACTCCCC
This sequence comes from Blastocatellia bacterium, assembly GCA_035280505.1. Classification (GTDB taxonomy): domain Bacteria; phylum Acidobacteriota; class Blastocatellia; order RBC074; family RBC074; genus JAKEHZ01. Next base: position 3,369 of record DATEFT010000383.1, read on the forward strand.
GAGAGACGTCACCCGAGAGACGTGCGCCAGTTCCGCCTGGGCCTGGCGCAGGGATTCTTCGGCGAGTTTGCGCTCAGTGATGTCGATGATTGTGCCGACATATTCGGTGAGGGCCCCCTGCTGATCGAACCCGGGATGGGCCTGGCCGTGAATGTGCCGAAGCCTTCCGTCCGGGCGGACAATCCGATAGAGACCTTCAAAATCGCCTCGTTCACAGACCGATCTCTCAAAGGCCTCTTTTAAGAAGAGTCGATCCTGCGGATGAACCAGTTGAAAGAACATCTCATAAGATGGTTTCACTCGCCCGGGATCGAGACCGCAGATGCGAAAATGTTCCTGTGACCAGATGACTTCCCCCGTAACTACATTCCACCACCAACTGCCAGTATGGCTCAGTCTTTGCGCCTCGGCCAAGTAGGCCTCACTGCGGCACAACTCCTCTTCCGCCTGCCGACGCTCGGCAATCTCCCGGGCCAGCTCTCCGTTGACGGCCGAAAGCTGGCTCGTCCGTTCAAGGACTCGTTGCTCCAACTCATCATGCGCGCGGCGCAATGTTTCCTCAGCCTGCTTGCGTTCGGTGACGTCCTGCAACAGCGCCACGAAGCAATCGACAGAACCGTCCGCGCGACGCAGGCATTTCACCGAAATGGTGGCATAAATGACCCGACCGTCCTTGCGGACCCAACGCTTGTCCATCGAATAACCATCCAGCTCTCCAATCATGACCCGGTTGAACTGAGTGACATCGGCGGCTAGATCATCCGGATAAGTCAGTTCCGTCCAGGTCATTTGTAACAGCTCGCTCCGTTCGTAGCCTAAGATCTCGCAGATCTTCTCATTGACCTCAATCAGGCCCTTGTTTGGCGAGGTCACGGCCATGCCGATCATCCCCAGTTCGAAGTAGCGCCGGAAGCGCTCCTCGCTCTGGCACAGCGAGTCCTCGGCCCGACCGCGCCGGCCCCGGGAATCGATGCGGACCAGAAGTTCCCCGGTCTTGAAAGGCTTGATCAAGTAATCGTCGGTCCCAGCCCGCGCCACTTCGGCCGCGGCCACTTCGCCGGCACGCGCTGGCAGCAGTCTCACCGGCACGCCCGCGAGCCGCGCGTCATTCCAAATCTCGCGCAGGAGCCTGCCGCCGCCGAGGTTCGGGATTATGACATTTGCAGCTTCTTCACAGGCAGCATCGACCGCACGCGTCTCCAACACCTGGACGCCGAGCCTTCGCAGCGTTTCAAGACGCCGGGCTCCCCGTCCTTTCTCGGTAGTTTCAGTACACGGGCAGAAGAGGCCCTGAACGGAGCGGCCATCGGAAGCCATGATCGGAACATAAGTGAACATCATGTAATCATCCTCATACGGGAGCCACCTCGTGGAGAAAGACGAAGAGTCCTCTGACCAAGTCGCTTTCCCCGTCGCATAGGCGCTTTCGAGCACGGGTCCAAGGGTGTCCCAAATTTCCGACCAACACTCCCGGCCGAACTGTCCGAGGTAGTGTGGATGTTTCGTTTCTCCTAGAAAGAAGATGTAAGCGTCGTTGTAAAGGACACTCAGATTCGGCCCCCACAAGATTAAGATCGAGAAGCTAGAAGTGAGACAGAGGCCGACAGCCATTCGCAGGTCTTCGGACCAATCCTGCGGAGGCCCCAGCTCGGTCGAGGACCAATCGAAAGCGCGCATCCGATGCGCCATCTCGCTCTCGCCCGGGAAGAGAATGCGCATGCGCGCTCCCGTCTCGCCTCCGTCGGAAAGGCCCATGTCAATCCCCGGCCAATACTTTTCTCTATCAACAATGACCATTTCGGCAAACCTTTCTCAAATAATTGAGGCTTGCGCAAATTAAAGTCTGACGGAATCAAACGCTTCAGGTCTCGATCAATGAAAGTCCATTCACCGCAGAGACGCCGAGGGCGCAGAGGTTGAACCAGATCCTCAATTCCCTCCCGGCGCTTCCTCTGCAAACTCAGCGCCTCCGCGGTGAATGGGCTTTCATGACGGTTCTTTTGAAACCACTGATCCCATATAACTTTAATTTGCGCCCCCCCTCAAATAATGGGGGGCGCACCATCGTCCAGAGTATCCGCAGGCCCATCCTTCCGTGGTGAAGGTGTGCGATGCGGCTGATCGAGTTCGTTGGGGATCGGAACAGTCCACCGCATGAGAGCTGTCATGCAAAAGACGTTCGCCAGCTCCGCCCGGCCTCGGCAAGGGAGATGCTACAGGTCACTGAGTGGCAGTTTGACGATAAAAGTCGCGCCCTTCCCTTCTCCGTCGCTGTAAGCGTGGATGGTCCCCTGATGTAGCCTGACCAGACGAAGCACAATCGCCAGGCCCAACCCCACCCCCTCAAGCTTTCTGATGTGGGGCCGATCGTCTCGCCGATAACGATCAAAGACATAAGGAAGAAAGTCGCCGTTGATGCCCGCACCGGTGTCACTGACGACAATCTCCACATGAGAATTAACCCGCTCCAGTCTGATCTGAATGCGTCCGTCCCTCGGAGTAAACTTGATAGCATTGGATAGCAAGTTATAGATGATCTGTTGCAGGCGGACTGGGTCACCGATCACCCGGCCGGCCTTCAGCCCCAACAAAGACTGCAAATGTATGCCTCTGGATTCGGCCGTTGGACGCAGGGCCTCGACTCCGGCCTCAACCACCGAGGCAATCTCAACCGGATTGCAGTCAAGGCGGAGATTGCCCGTAATAATGCCCGAGATGTCGAGCAGATCGTTGAGGATCTGATTTTGCGACCGCGCGTGGCGCTCCACTATCTCCAACGCCTGTGAAACCTCGGCCGCTCCCATTTTTCCGGTACGTAACAGAGAGGTCCAACCGAGAATGACATTGAGGGGGGCGCGCAGTTCATGCGCAACCGTGGCCAGGGATTCATCCTTCGCGCAATTGTCGGCTTCAGCCCGGAGGCGGGCACGCTGTTCGGCCTCGAAACGGCACAGCTGATCGATCAACTGCTTACGCTCGCTCAGTAGTTGCGCTTCTTGGATGACCATCGTCGCCTGATGCGCTCCCGCCTGTAGAAGCAGAACCTCGGTCTCATCGGGAAAACCTGCCTGCCGCGAGCCCGCGATAATTACGCCCAGCTCTTCTCCTAATCCTATCCGGAATCGCACGACCGGCACCTTTCCCTCACCAACGGGATTGGGCATCACTTGAGGTGCAACCAGGATGTCACGCGTCAACCAGCGATCAAACGCCCTGCCAATCTCCGAAGGCTGGCAGGTCAATTGCCCGGGCTCAGTGACCCGGATCATTTCAAGCAGCGGCCCATCGGCCGGATTCTTCAGTCTGATATAAACGAACTCCAGCGGTAAGCTGCCGAGCAGCACCTCCAGCATAACGCCGATAATTTTGGGTAACTCGCGATCTCTCCAGATGACAGGAACCGCCATGAGATTGGACAGATCATTGATCAAGCCCTGAAGGCGCGGTAGATGCCCATCTTCGTTGCTCACAGCTCTCTCAATCGTGATATCTTTTGCGGTGCCGATTCTCACTGACTCCTCCGTTCTGTTATTGAGGTCTTCGACTATGACTGACTGAAACCGCAAACTCGGAGCCAGACTTAATCAAGTCGCAACCAAGAAAGATGATTCGGGGTAAAGCTCTTAACGGGAGTAGCAGATCCTCAGGTGGCTAACTGGTCCGATCGATGAATAGTCGCCATTGAAACGTAATGTGCCTCCAACGCTCCTCTGATCTCAGCGCGAAGACAGGCCACGGGCAATCCAAGATAGATCAACTCCCGATCGATCGCCGGGAGGCTGAAAGCAGGGGAGCTTTCAGCCTTCCAGACCTCTCTCCCGCTCCGGTTTGCCTGCCACCTGCAGCTTATATTTGCCGAGTTTGCGATAAAGGGTACGACGGTCCAGGCCCAGAATCTGGGCGGCGCGAACATGATTGCCCCGAGTATCCTCCAGGACGTGCAAAATATGACGGCGTTCGACCTCCTGCAGGGTCCGTGCGTCACCCAGAGGCTCAGTGGCGCCCATCACTCTGACCAATCCGCCGATCTGAGGCGGCAAGTCCGAGATGGTCAGCCTGGACTTGGTGCCGATGGCGATCGCGTGTTCGACCGCGTTCTCCAGTTCGCGCACGTTGCCCGGCCAGTCAGAACCGATCAATAGCTGCATCGCTTCATCCGAAAAATAGCGCATCTCCTGATTGTTCATCTGCGCAAAGCGCTTCAAGAAATGATCGATCAATAACGGAATGTCCTCACGCCGTTCGCGCAGCTCGGGCAGATACAGATTGATGACATTGAGGCGGTAGTAGAGGTCTTCCCGGAACCAACCTCTGCGGACCTCTTCGACGATATCCTGATTGGTGGCCGCGATCACCCGCACGTCGGTTTCAATGTTTTCGCGCCCCCCCACCCGGCGAATCACTTTCTCTTGCAAAGCACGGAGCAGTTTCACCTGGAGCTCGGGACTGAGCGCTTGCACTTCATCTAAAAAGAGGGTGCCGCTATGCGCCGCCTCAAACAATCCTTTCTTGGTTTCGGTCGCACCGGTAAACGCGCCTTTTTGATGGCCGAAGAACTCCGATTCGACGAGTTGTCCCGGCAGCGCGCCGCAATTGATATCTACGAAAGGTTTCGATGCGCGCGGACTGTTGTTGTGAATCTCGCGGGCCACCAGCTCTTTGCCCGTGCCGGTGCGCCCGCTGATGAGCACGGTAATATTGGCCAGTGCGATGCGCTCAATAATCTCAAAAATGCGTCGCATGGCCGGCGAGCATCCGATGATCAGGCCGAAACGCCGGCGGTCGTAGACCTGTGTGTCCGGTATTTGAGTAATGTCCAGCGGGGGTTCCGGATCCGAAACAGTCTTCCAGCAAACCGGCTTCTGAAGCCTGAATCTTTCTCCATTA
>DATEFT010000384.1:0-4658 GCA_035280505.1 Blastocatellia bacterium
CGACGCGCGGTCGATCGGCGCAGAAGAGAAGAAAGAGCATCAGCAGCGGGAAGAGAGCGAGCGTTCGAGTTAAGGCGAAATTCCTCATACCAGGTTCCAGTGATATTTTTAAAGAAGGCGTTTTATTATAACTTAAAAGCGGCAAATCGGCAGAAACCGCGGGCTCCGGCGGGTTTTCAGTTTTCACCCGGGAGGTGATGGACAATAATACCCGCAATCAAAATGCACCGTGGAACGTCTAAAGTCTACTGAAACTCGAAAACGAGAACTGCTTGCTAAGGAGCCAAGATGAACAGACAAGATTTGAGTGGGCGCGTCGCGATTGTCACCGGCGCGAGCACCGGCATCGGCCGCTGGGCCGCCGTGGCCCTGGCCGAATGCGGGGCCTCGGTCGCCATCAACTATCATCAGAATCGGGAGGGCGCGGAAGAGTCGAAGCGGATGGTCGAGGAGGCGGGAGGCCGCGCGATCATCGTTCAGGCAGATGTCTCGACGCTCTCGGGCGTGAATTCGCTGGTTGAAGCCAGCCGATCGCAACTGGGGCCGATCGACATTCTGGTCAACAACGCCGGTGATGCGATCAAACGCTGCCCGCTCCTGGAATTTACGGAGGAGCTCTGGGATCGTCTGCTGGATCTCAACTTCAAGAGTGTACTCTTCTGCTCGCAGGCGGTGATGCGGGAGATGATGGATCGCAAACGCGGCACGATCATCAATGTCGGCTCGGTGGCCGGCCATCACGGCGGCGGACCCGGAGCGGCTGTCTACTCGGCCGCGAAGGCCGGGGTCATGTGCCTGACCAAGGGCCTCGCCAAAGAACTGGCTCCGTTCGGGGTCCGGGTCAACGGCGTGGCGCCGGGAGTGATCGATACGCCTTTTCATGAGCGGCTCTCAACGCCTCAATTGATGGCGCAGTTCGTGTCCAGTATTCCTTTGGGTCGAGTGGGAACTTCGGAAGAGGTCGGTCGGGTAATCGCTTTCCTGGCTTCGGATGCCGCCAGTTTCATTGACGGCGAGACGATCGAAGTCAACGGCGGGCAACTGATGGTCTAATCGTCGGGGCTCAAAGTTCAGCTCATCTACCAGTTTCGTCTGGAGATCGATCGCCATTGACCTCGCCGTGTCCATTCGGAGAAAGAGAGCGCCACAAAACGAATCACGCTGAGCCCGAGCGCAATGGCGAACCAGGCGACTATCTGGATGAGCACTGATCTACCGCTGAACCGGATGATCATCACACAAAGGGCGATAAACCCGATTAAGAGGTATTGAACGCCGACGATCATTTCTCGTTTAGTACTGCTATGCATAAAACCGAACCGGCCGAACTGAGATGATTAGTGCCAAAAAGGGTATTTTGACCTATTCTCTCGAGGTTCGCACGCAAAAACTAGAAATTAATTTTGATTAGGAGGGTGGTCTATGAGATGGATTTCCGGATGGATTACTCTTAATAGAGTCGGGGCCGGGCTGGTCTTTTTTAACCTGGCCCTGGCCGCCTTATATCCAAGCTATCAGTCAAAACCGACGGTGGCCGACGCCGAAAAATTCGTGGCCGAGGCCGAGAAGCGGTATCTGGCGGCCACGATCAAGGACAGCCGCGCCAGTTGGATTCAGAGCAATTTCATCACCAGCGATACGGAGATTCTGGCCGCCGAGGCCCGGGACGAATTGACTAAGACCGTCAAAGACCTGGCCGAAGAGGCGCGCAAGTTCGACAGCCTGAAGCTGCCGCCGGATCTGGCGCGCAAACTCAAACTGCTCAAACTGGCGGTTCCCCTGCCCGCTCCCAGCAAGCCGGCCGAGCGCGAGGAGGTGACCAAACTGGTGGTCAAGATGGAGAGCGAATACGGCCGGGGCAAATACTGCCCTGAAGGTGAGACGGTGCAGTGCATGAGCCTGGGAGACATTGAGACTGTCCTGGCCGAAGATCGTAATCCGGAAGAGTTGAAGAAGATGTGGCTGGGCTGGCATCGGGTCTCGGTCCCCTACAAGAAAGACTACACGCGTTTCGTGGAACTGGCCAACAAGGGCGCGCACGAGATGGGCTATAAGGATCTGGGCGCGATGTGGCGCGCGAATTACGATTTGGAGCCGCAGGCCTTCGCCTCCGAGATGGAGCGCCTCTGGCAGCAGGTCAGACCGCTCTATGATTCGCTGCATCGATATGTGCGGGCCAAATTGCGGCAGCGCTATGGCGCCGAGATCGTTCCGGCCAATGGGCCGATCCCCGCGCATCTCCTGGGCAATATGTGGAGTCAGCAGTGGGGCAACATCTACGACATCGTTAAACCCGCGACCAGTGTTCCCACGTACGATTTGACCAAGATTCTGGCCGAGAAGAAGATCGATGCCAAACAGATGGTGCGCTACGGCGAGGGCTTCTTCACCTCGCTCGGTTTTGCCCCGCTCCCGGATACTTTCTGGGATCGTTCGCTCTTCCTCAAACCGCAGGACCGCGAAGTCGTCTGCCATGCCAGCGCCTGGGATCTCGACAACGAAAAGGATGTGCGTCTGAAGATGTGCATCAAGATCAATGAAGAGGACTTCACCACCATCCATCACGAGCTCGGCCACAATTACTATCAGATGGCGTACGCGCCGCAACCGCCGCTCTATCAGAACAGCGCCAACGACGGATTTCATGAAGCGATCGGCGATACGATCGCCCTTTCGGTCACGCCCGAGTATCTGCAGAAGATCGGATTGATCGAGACCGTGCCCGACGAGAAGGCGGACATCGATCTGTTGCTGAAACTGGCGTTGGACAAGGTGGCTTTCCTGCCGTTCGGTTATCTGGTGGATCAATGGCGCTGGAAGGTCTTCTCGGGCGAGGTCAAACCCGATCACTACAACAAAGCGTGGTGGGAGTTGCGCGAAAAATATCAGGGGATCGCGCCGCCGGTGGCGCGCAGCGAAGCCGATTTCGATGCGGGGGCCAAGTATCACGTCGCGGCCAACGTGCCTTATGCGCGCTACTTCCTGGCCCATATTCTGCAATTCCAATTTCACCGCGCGATGTGCCGCGAGGCCGGATATAAAGGTCCGCTCAATCGCTGCTCGATCTACGGCAATAAAGAGGTCGGCGAGAAGCTGCAGAAGATGCTGGCCATGGGACAGAGCCGCCCCTGGCCGGAGGCCTTAAAAGCCATGACCGGCGAGGAGAAGATGGACGCCACCGCGATCATCGATTACTTCGCCCCGTTGAAGAAGTGGTTGGATGAGCAGAACAAGACTCTGTCGGCGAACGCGAATTAGCTCTCGATCAGAGGCTGCGAGACACGCGAAAGCCAGGACGGTTTCGCGTGTCTCGCGGTTCGAAGAATTTCAGCCCAGTAACTTGTCCAGCTTCATGGCCACCATGGCGTTCCCCTCCAGTTTGATCTGACCCATCATGGCCGCCATCATCGGATTGAGTTCCTTACGGCGCAGCTTATTCAAGGTCTTGATTGACATCTTCAAGGTGACATCCGCCGGCCGATCATCGTTGGTCACCGAGCAGGGAGCGGATTTGCCGTCAATGAAGATGACGCCGCCGTCATCGAGGACGAACTTGATCGTGGCCTCCAGCCCCGGAACGTCCTTCAGTTTATCGTTCATGCCTTGAGTGAATTCGGATACTGTCCAGTCATTTGTGGGTTCGGACATTGAGGTCTCCGGTCTTCAGGTTTCAGAAACTGAGTACTTTGAAAAGTAAGTTTATTGAAGTCCTGAATCGAAACCGCGAAACACGCGAAATACGCGAAAGCCGGATGATTTCGCGTATTTCGCGGTTTCGATTTTCCAATTCCAAAGAACTTAATTTCCATAGTAATGAGAACTGAAAACAGAAAGCTGAAATCTATATTTTGATTATCAGTTTGCCCTGGTTCGAGCCATCGAAGAGCTTGTTCAAAGCTAAAGGAGCATTGGCCAAGCCTTCAACGACATCGACCCGGTATTTGAGGCGCCCTTCCAGAAGCCACTTGCTCAATTCATCGATGGCTTCCATCGCGCGCGGGTGGTAATCGAGGACGATGAACCCTTCCATCCGGGCTCGCTTAGTAAGGATGTTGATGAGATTGGAAGGACCGGGAGGGGGCGCCGTGGCATTGTACTGAGAGATCATCCCGCAGAGGCTGATGCGAGCCTTCATATTGATCAGGCTCAGGACCGCCTCGAGGATCTCGCCTCCGACGTTCTCAAAATAGATATCGATTCCCTGCGGGCAGGCCTTCTTCAAAGACTCTCGCAGCTTTCCCTGTTTGTAATTGATCGCCGCATCGAAGCCCAGTTCTTCAGTGATCCAACGGCATTTCTCCTCGCTTCCGGCCAGCCCGACGACGCGACAACCCTTGATCTTGCCGATTTGACCGACGATCGATCCGACGGCTCCGGCGGCGGCCGAGACGACCAGCGTCTCACCGGCCTGGGGATGGGCAATGTCCAGCAGGCCGAAATAGGCCGTCATGCCGATGGCTCCCAACAGACCCAGATGGGCGGTCAAGGGAATCAAGGGATTGTTCTGGAGCTTGGTCAGGCCCTTGCCGTCAACGACCGCATATTCCTGCCAGCCGAGAAACCCCTGGACGTGATCACCGGGTTGAAAATTCGGGTGGCGCGACTCTTCGACGACGCTGATCGTCCCGCCCAGCATGACCGCTCCGAGCGGGATCGGC
>DATEFT010000385.1:0-6272 GCA_035280505.1 Blastocatellia bacterium
AATCTCGAATTCTTCAGTTCGCGGCCGCCCGCGAAGCCTTGCCCTCCAGTTCATCCGCGAGCGGGCTCGCATCGTAGAGCTTGCGCAGCGCCTCGATGATCGCCGCGCTGTGGACCGAGACCGTGCGGTTGTTCTCTTCATTATAAATATAGTTGCCGACCAGGCTCTCGATATTGCCGTCGAAGACGAGGCCCACGAACTCGCCCTGGCGGTTGATGACCGGCGATCCGGAGTTGCCTCCGATGATGTCCGGCGTCGAGATGAAATTGAAGGGCGTGGCCAGGTCGAGCCGATCCTTGCGTTCGAGCAGCCGCGCCGGCAGGTCGAAGGGCGGCTTCAGGTCGAAGCTGAGGGCCCGGTCGTAGAGACCGTAGAACGTCGTCTTCAGCGGCGCCTGCGTGCCGTTCATCGGATAGGTCTTGATCGTGCCGTAAGAGAGCCGGAGTGTGAAGGTGGCATCCGGATAGAGCGATTTGCCGTAGACGGCGAAGCGCGCCCGGCCCAGCTTCTCGCCCGCCGAGATGATCGGCGCTTGCAGCGATTCCGTCTCCTTCTGCGTCCGCCGCAGGCTCGGATCCAGGGTCCGGGCCAGGACGAGCAGCGGCTCCTTCGATCCGTTGATGGCGGCCTCTCCGCCCTCGATCAGCGATTTACGAAAGGCCGGATCGGTCAGTTTGGTGCCGGCGGTGAGGTTGTGGGCGACCTCTTCAGGGGTCCGCCCGTTGAGCGCGAGTTTGATGAACACGTCGTCGGGGCCCAGCTCTTCCAGCGACGAACGGAAACCGGCGGCCAGAATCTTTTCTTCCATCTCCGGGTAGAGTGGGGCGGGCGAGGTCAACTCGAACCTCAGCGACTCCAGCTCCGCGTCATGGTATCCGTCGAGCCGGGCGGTGTCCGGCTTCCTGGTCTCCGCGGCATAGCGCACGATGCTCAGCGCCAGGGTCCAGAGGTCGGAGTAGCCGCGCACGCCGCGGTAGTAACGAGTCTTGAAGGTCTCGCGCAGCCGCTGCTCGGATTGCGCGATCTCGTCCCAGGCCGTCCCGTACTCCTGTTGCCATTCAGGCCGGGCTTTGACGCCCGCGCGAAACTCGTTCTCCTCGCGCTGCTTCTTGGCGAGCAGGTTCTTGTCGAGCAGCCCCTCCTGCATTCCTTCATAAGCCTTGCGGGAGTTCTCCAGACCGAAGATCAGCTCTTCGGCTTGACGCGCCTGTTCCGCGCCCAACGCGGCATAGCTGCGGAGCGCCGCCACCTGCCGGCGCAGGTTCTTGAGCGTGGCCGGAATCTGGTGGTCGCGCTGGGTCTCCAACTGCGCCATCGTGAAGAGGCGCTGCGTCCGTCCGGGGTGGCCGGAGACGAAGACCAGCTCGCCCGCGCCCGCGCCCCGCGCATTCCACTTCAGGTAGTTCCGGCTGCTATCGACCGGTTGATTATTCTCGTAGACGCGCAGCAGGGTGAAGTCCAGGTCGTATCGCGGATAGGTGAAGTTGTCGGGATCGCCTCCGAAGAAGGCCGCCTGTTTCTCCGGCGCCGCGACGATCCGGACGTCGGTATATTTCTTGTAGCGGTAGAGCCAGTATTCGCCGCCCTGGTAGAGCGTGACGATGTCCGAACGAAGACCGGTGGACTCGGTGCTCTCCTTGGAGATTCGCGCCATCTCGGCTCGCCGCGCGGCCAGGGCCTCTTCCTGGCTGAGCCCCGCTTTGACCGCGCCGCGGATGCGCTCGGTCACGTTCTCGTACGAGACCAGGACGTTGAGCTCCAGGTCCGAACATTTGATCTCTTCGGACTGGGTCTTGGCGTAGAAGCCGTTCTTCAGATAGTCGTGCTCCGGCGTCGAGGCCTTCTGCAACTGCCCGGCCGCGACGTGATGATTGGTCACGACCAGTCCCCGCGGGCTGACGAACGATCCGGATCCGCCGTCGTTGAACCGGACGCTGGAGAGCCGCACGTGGTCGAGCCACTCCTTGGTCGGTTCGAAACCGTACTTCTCTTTGAGCTGTTTGAGCGGCGGATTGTCGAAAGTCCACATCCCCTCGTCCGCGGCCGCCGGCCGCAGCCAGGCCGCCGGGCTCAGGAGCGCCAGACAACACACCAACCCTGCGTACAAAATAGTCTTTGATCTGATCATAAATTTACCACCTTTTAATTTAGCTGCCTGATGATTGAAATTCCCGTGCCTTTACCATCGATGACCGATGATCACCTCCACCTTTTGCGCAGTCTTGCCCCGGTAGAAGGTCACCGGTACCTTGGTGTAGGGTTTGACGCTGCGGATGCGGCGGTTGAACTCATTGGACGTTTTGATCGGATAATCGTTGAACTCGGTAATGATGTCGCCCGGTCGTAAGCCGAAAATCTCCGCCGGGCTGTTGAGGAGCACTTTCTTCACCTCCACGCCCCATTTCTGCGTGCCGGGCAGACAGCAGCGGCGCGAGGCGTCCAGGATCCCGAGGAAGCCCTGGTCGTCGGGCGCCGTCTGTTCCTGCAGGGGAGGGAAATGGCGATCGCTGATCTTGATGCTGGAGACGATCGTCGCTCCGTCCCGATAGAGCTTCAGCGGGACCTCGTCGCCGGTCTTCAGGGCCTCCATCGCTTCACTCAGCTCGCGGTAGTTGCGCACCTCCCGGCCGTTCAGTTCCGTCAGGAGGTCTCCGGCCTGGATCTTGGCCAGCGCGGCCGGACCGTCGTCGCTCATCAGGTTGTTGACGAAGATCCCCTGAGCCTCGGGAAACTCCGCCGCCGAATACGGGCCGGGCCTGAGACCGAGCGCGTTCGGGATGGTCTCATCCGCCGGGCGGCTGGGCGCGCGATTCTCCCCCGTCGTTTGCCGCGCGGCGCGCCGCTGGTCGCGGTTGCGTTTGACCTGGCCGACCAGCCCGATCGTGACGCCCATCAGCGCGACGAACAGCAACACGGACGGCAGCCAGAAGAGCTTCGGAAAGAGCCGATGCTTGAACAGATTTTCAAGGAACGACCCGGGCGGAGTCAACGAGGCCGAAGTCGGCGCGACGCCGGGCGAGCCGTAGTGTAACGGATTCGTCGCGTCGGGCGCGGGCGCAGCCGTGACCACCGACGCCGGGCGCGAGGCCGGATTGAAACGATAAGTCTCTTCCCATTCCGTGACCGAGGGCGCGACCAGGACTCCGCAATTCCGGCAGTAGCGGTCCGGCCCAGGGATTTCGCTGGAACAGGCGCGACAGATTGTCATAACGTCTCCTCAAGAAGTGAGAGCAGCGGTTGAATATGATTAAAACAGCCCCTCGATTTTCGGGTGTCTTTGCCTGTAACGTCAATAGCGGTCAGATCCTGTCTGTCCCCAACTACGAGACCCTCCCGGGGATTGTTCCACCGTCCATCCATGTCTTAAAGTTCCCTCGGTCGCGCCCCGTCGATCGGCCGAAAGTTAGGGGAATGTTAATCATGGACCAAATGCTACCCGGCGAGGATTGGCTCAACGCCGCGCTGACGATCGTGAAATATGCCTATGTGTTGCGGATTCCGCTGGCCTGCGCCTTCTTTCTGCTGGCGTTTCCCTGGATCGCTCTGCGGCGGGCGCGCCCGTTGCTCTCGAACCTCCTGGACATCGAGGGGAACGGGCTCTTCTACGTCACCCTGGGGGCGGTGGCGGCCGCCAGCATGGCGCTGGTCTCGGGCTATCTGATCCTGCTGCATGGGCCGGCGCGATTGCCGGACCTGCCGAGCCTGGAGGTTCGTTACTTACCGGGCTGGGTCTCGGCGACGGTGATCGTCGTGCTGACCCTGCCGATCACCCTGAGCGCCCTCATCTATTCGCATCGGGAAGGGCGCCGCAATCTTTCGCGGCTGATCATCAACCTGCTGCTGGGCGTGACGGTTGCCGGAGTGATCGTGGTGCTGGCCGGGGATCTGTACCGGGTCACGCAGCAGCGCTCGCCGCAACTGCTCACCGAGAGCCTCTCGCTCTATCTGGGTGGTCTCAACGAACAACTGACCAATCTGCCGCAGGGGGTCTTTCAGCGGTTGATCTCCTCCCGGCTCGGCCGCGACCTGACCGCCGGCTACCTGTTGCAGGACGGATCGTCCGTGGTTCCGTTCAAAGGGCACCTGCTGGCGGCGATCGCCTTTGTGCTGACGTTCGGATTCTACGCTTACGTCGGGCGACGGAAATTCGGGAGGATGGGATCCCGGTTCATGCCGGCGCTGGTCTACGTGCTGCTGCTCGTCACGCTGGGCTGCTCGTTGTTGTCGGGGCTCTCGTTCTTCTTCGATCGCTACCGGATCCCGATCCTGATTCCGCTGGCCGTCTGGATCTTCCTGACGGCGCATTTCAAGAGATCCGACCACTATTACACCATCCTCGATCGGCGATCGGCGACTCCCTGTCCCACGCCCGCGGAGGCGATTGCCGCTCACGGCCGCGATACGGCGATCGTGGTGGCGATCAACGGCGGCGGCATTCAGGCCGCGGCCTGGGCGGCCCGCGTGCTCACCGGGTTGGAGGCGGAATGCCGCAAGTCCGACCTGCCCGATCGGTTCATGTTCGGCAATTCGATTCGCCTGATCAGCTCCGTCTCGGGCGGCAGCGTCGGAACCATGTACTTTCTGAACGCTTACGATTCCGAAGCGGGAGGGCTGCCCAGGGACGGGGCCGAGCTGGAGACCGTCGTGAAACACGCGGAAGAGTCGAGCCTGGACGAGGTGGGGTGGGGAGTCGTCTATCCCGACCTGCTCCGGACGCTCTTCCCCTTTCTGATCCGCTCCAAGATCGATCGCGGATATGCGCTGGAACTGGCGCTGACGAGGAGTGAATCGCTGCGGCTGGGCCTCTCGGCCTGGCACGACGACATCAAGGCGGGCCGCCGCCCGGCGGTCATCTTCAACGCGACCCTCACCGATACCGGCGATCGCCTGCTCCTGGCGACATCCGCCATGTCCGCCGAGCCGGGCCAATTGCACCTGAGCGCCGACGGCCGGGTCAATTTCGGAGAGCTCTATCCGGATCGGGACATTCCGATCCGGACCGCCGCGCGCCTCTCGGCCGCTTTTCCGTTCGTCAGCCCGGCGGCCCGCGCCGACATCCCTCCCAACCGCAAACCCGAGCCTCACGTCGTGGACGGCGGTTATTTCGATAACTACGGCATGTCTTCGCTGGTCGAATGGCTCGACGAGGCCCTCAGCGGAGCGCCGGAGATCAAACGCGTCCTGGTCCTGCAGATTCGCGGCTCCAAGGTTCAGACCGCCCACCACGACCCGCAGACCATGTCCAGCCGCGGGTGGTTCTATCAGGCCTGGGCCCCCATCGCCACGCTGCTCAATGTGCGGACGGCCGGGCAACTCTCTCACAATGAGATCGAGTACTCCCTGCTGCAACGGGTCTGGCAACTCCGGGGCAAAGAGATCGAGACGGTCGTCTTCGAATTCAACGACGAGAACCCGCCCCTCTCCTGGCACCTGACCGCATCGCAGAAGCTGGATATCGAGATGGTCTGGAAGCTCCTGGCGGTCGAACAGGCGGGCCGGGTCGTCGATTTTCTCCGCCGCAGCTCCGCGATTTAGCCCAAATCGAAAGCGAACCGCGAAACACGCGAAAGACGGATGATTTCGCGTATTTCGCGGTTCGCTTTCGATCTTTCGGAAAGTTTTTCCGACCCGGGGCGACATGGTTTGGCCGGCGGCGCCAGTAGAAACCGAAGAGGCCAGACGGCCGGACTTATCCCCGGTTCGGCTGCGGCTCTTGGCATCCACAAACGACTGAAGGAGAAAAACCATGAACAGACTTACGTTCGCGATTGCGGCGGCGATCGTCCTGAGCGCGCTCGCCATCACCCTGCCGAGATTCGAATCCAACGTCCAGGCCAATCCGGCCGCTGAAGCCGCGGCGGCTCCATTCGGCGACGCCTGCAAGAATGTCCATTTCAAGTTTACCAATCAGCACCATGAAGGCGGACAGATCCAATTCCGAAGGATCAAGTATTTCAACAAAGCCAACGGCGACTGGCAGACGGAGGACGTCGCGAATACGACCTGCAATCAGGGCTCGACCTGCACCACCACCGGCGACAACCTGAGCGATTCCGAGGGCGAAGACCTGACCAAGTTCCGACTGGTCTACAAGTTTAAAGGGAAGGGCGCCGCGGCCAACTGGTCGGATGAGGTGGAGAGCGGCGAACTGACGCCGACCAATCCCACCTGCAACGCCAACAAGACCTACGGGCCCGGCTCACAGGGCTGGTTGATCAAGTAACGAGAGTCCGACCCTGACCGACGGAGTTGGGCGACCAGCCGCGAAAGAC
>DATEFT010000386.1:0-3258 GCA_035280505.1 Blastocatellia bacterium
ATGTCTTCGGCTCGAGTTCTGACGAACGGCACCAATTTTTGGCGATCGACGGGCAGCGCTAAGGATAGGAATGTCACAATTTGATGGTCTCCATTCTCAAGTTAAAACCGCATATTTACACATGCTCTGGGCCTCGGTGGCGTTTGCTGTCATGGCCGCGGTCAGTCATGGGGCTGGCAAGCGTTGCGATTGGCAACTGGTGGTAGTGGCCCGAGCTTTCATCGCCTTTCTCTTTTCATTGCTGATTGCCAAGGTTTCGGGCGTTAAACTGGTCGTCCGCGGCCCCAGAACTCTTTGGGTCCGGAGCCTGGCCGGCAGCACCGGGATGCTGTGCAATTTCTATGCGCTCGCCAATCTGCCGGTCTCGGATACCCTGACGCTCATGAATACGGCTCCGATCTGGGTGACGCTGCTGTTGTGGCTCGTCTTCAAACAGCGGCCGACGAACGGGATCGCGCTGGCCGTGCTGACCAGCGTCGCCGGGATCGCGCTGATTCAACAGCCGCATTTTGAGGGCGGCAAATGGGCCTGTTTCATGGCGTTGTGCGGGGCGTTCTGCACCTCGATCGCGATGCTCGGGCTCAATCGATTGAAACATCTGGATCCGCGGGCGATCGTCGTCCATTTCTCCGCGGTCGCGAGCGTGGCGACCATCGGGTTTCTGATCTTCACCAATCGCAAAGACTACTCCGCGCAATTGAGCAACCCGCCGGTCCTGATCTTATTGGTTTTGGTCGGCATGGCCGGCGTGGCGGGGCAGATCGGCATGACGCTCGCTTTTGCCAGGGGGCAGGCGGCGCGAATCTCCGTGGTCGCCCTCTCGCAGATTCTCTTCGGATTGGTCTTCGATGCGATCTTCTGGAGCCGTTCGCTCAATGCGGTCTCGCTGGTGGGGACGGTCCTGGTCGTGATCCCGACGGCCTGGTTGATCCTGAGCCGCCCGCCCGCCCAGAGTCACGATCTGATCGAAGTCGAGATGGAGGATTGAACTGTGAAGGGTCAGGGACTAAATTAGGTCAATGACAAACGATGGACCGGAGCTGTTGACCAAGCTTGACGCGCCCCTTCCGGATGAGCCGGAGCCCCGGTGGCCGGCCCTGATCGCGATCCTGGCGGTGGGCGGCCTCTACACGGCGCTGCCGGCTAATTTCTCGCTCGGCCCGCCCTGGCTCTTTCCCTCCGTCGTGCTGGTTCTGCTCGTGCCGACCGTGATCTCTCATCAGGCGGGCAGACACCACCTGAACCACTTCCTGGGGCTGACGGTGACCGGGGTGCTCACCCTGCGGCTGATCTTCTCGCTGGTCCGGCTGATTGAGATTCTGTTGGTGCATGGAGAGAATGCCGATTCGCTGCTGCTCTCGGCGACCTTGTTGTGGGTCACCAACATTCTGATCTTCGCCCTCTGGTATTGGCGGCTGGATGCCGGGGGGCCGCATCAACGGGACCGGGCCCCGGGCCATTCCGAGGGAGCCTTCCTCTTTCCGCAAATGACCATGAGCGAAGAGGCTCTCAAGGCCGCGGGCCAGGAGAACTGGTCTCCCAATTTCGTCGACTATCTGTTCCTCGCGTTCAATACGAGCACGGCCTTTTCGCCGACGGACGTCCCGGTCTTAACCCGTTGGGCCAAGCTCCTGATGATGCTTCAGTCGCTGCTCTCCCTGACGATCATCGCCCTGCTGGCCGCGCGCGCCGTCAATATGCTGTGAACATGACCCGGCGCGATTATCGATTGCTGCCGGCCTGCTTCTGTTCGGCGGCCTGGAGGGTGGGCGGGCCGGTTCTTCTCGCCCGCGTCAGCATCACCTGCACGCCTTTGTCGGTCGCTTCCGTCCAGGCCACGAACGTCCGCCCGACCGTGCCGGCCAGGACTGCCGGGAAAGAGGCGGTCTTCTTGCTGCCCGGGACGGCGATCGGAGCGGAGACCGTGTGCTGGTCGGAGACCTCCACCAGAAAGGCCCGCGTCGGTCCCCATCCGTCCTTCTCCTGCGGTTCACGTCCCTGAAAGACGAGCAGCAGTCTCCCATCCTCCGACAGCGAGAGCGCCGGATGATTGGTGTCGAGGATGTTGCCCGAAGCGATCAGCGGACGCGAAAAGCTCTTCCCGCCGTTGTCGGACCACACCAGCCGGACGCCCGAATTGGTGCTGTCGCCGTCGGAGTGCCAGGCGATGTAGAGCCGGTCTCCCTTGGTGACGAGTTGCGGTCCGGTGTGCGGACAGCCGCTGATCTTCCAATTGTCCTCGGCGATGCGGACGGGTTTGGAGAAGGTGGCGCCGTGGTCGGTGGAGACGGCCAGCATCATATCGCGCATGTCGCCCGCGTCCACGTTGCGCCAGGCGACGAAGAGCTCGCCCTGTTTGCCGAAGGCGATCGCCGGACGGCAGCACGGGCAGACGTTGTTGGCGACCGGCAGGTTCTTGCCGAAGGTGGCGCCATGGTCGGTGGACCTCGCCAGGTAGACGTGCGACGAACCGGGCATGGTCTCTTGCGGCGCGCGCCCGTCGAGCCAGACGGCATAGAGATCGCCGTTGGGCGCGACCGCCAGGTAGGAGTATCCGTTCGACGACGGTTGCTGTTTATCGGTGACGCGGATCGGCCGTTCGAACTTGCGCCCGAAGCGCAGCGAGCGCGAGAACAGCAGGTCGGTCCCGCCCTGCGCATTGTTCTGTTCCCAGAGCGCATAGAACTCGATGCCGTTGACCGCGAGCGTCGGCGAGTTCTCGCCGTGTGAGCTGACGACGCCCCCCGGTTCGCTGATCGGCACGAACGGCTCGAAGCTGTCGCCGCCGTCGCTGGAGACGGCCAGGCCGAGTTGCGCCTGGGTCTTCTCCGCGCCGTAGACCGCGAGCATGTAGAGCGTCGTGGTCCGCATCAACAGTTTGGCATGCCGCGAGACGCCGGCGCCGAGTTCGGTCAACACCGCGCGCGGCTCCGCCTCGAAGGCGTAGTTCAACGGACCCCGCGACTGGGCCAGGGCCGTGGCCAGCACGATGATGAGCAATAATGCGGCCGCGGCGGGAATCGATCTCATTCGCATATTTTGATCTCTCCGGGAAACGGTCTAATCCGATCTCGACTAATAGGCTCCTCACGATTCTATGCCGAAGCGTCTCGTGTGACAATGGAGCCGACCCCCGGACCGGGAGCATTCCTTGAGTCTCTATAATGTGATAAAAATTTTCCGGACGGATGTCGATTCCATCCCCTCCCGTTCGTTTCACTGACGGAAACAGACAATGACGACCGAGCGATCCGGGAA
>DATEFT010000387.1:0-10270 GCA_035280505.1 Blastocatellia bacterium
GAGGCTTATGAAACGATCCTCGCGAACTTCGTCGGAGCCAGCGACGGATTCATGGATGAAATTCATTCGTTGCGTGATACGTATGCGGCGGACGCGGCCGTCCTGATCATCAACCAGGCCGACTTCTGCGGCATGGCCGACACTATCATGGCGACTCCGTCCACGGCCTTTGCCCTCGTTCATTACAGTTGCGCGACCGGCAACTACTCCTTTGGACACGAACTGGGCCATCTGCAGGGGGCGCGGCATAATCCCCAGGTTGACTCGACCACGACCCCGTTCGCCTACGGTCATGGTTTTCAGAATGGAACTTCCTGGCGCACCGTCATGGCCTACGACTGCACGCCGAGCTGCCCCCGGCTTCAATACTGGTCCAACCCGGACGTCAGTTTCGGCGGCGCCCCGATGGGGACCATTGATGTCAGTAACAATGCGCGAGTGTTGAACACAACCGCGGCCACCGTTGCGACCTTTCGCAATCCCAACGGTGCGATCTGGCGTTACACGGGGATTCCGTGCAGCGGCGCCTCCTGCCCCGGCTGGCAGATGTTGGACAACAATCCGAAGACCGCCGCCATTGTGGCGGGCGGGGCCGCCCTCTATCAGCTTCATAACGATGGAATGGTCTGGCGCTATACCGGTACTCCGTGCAGCGGCGCCTCCTGCCCCGGCTGGCAGTTGCTGGATAACAACTCGAGGACCGTCGATCTCGTCACCGACGGCGCGGCGCTTTATAAACTTTATAACGATGGGCGGATCTGGCGCTATACCGGTACTCCGTGCAGCGGGGCCTCCTGCCCCGGCTGGCAGATGTTGGACAACAATCCGAAGGCCAAGGCGATCACCGCCGCTGGCGGCGCGCTCTATCAGTTGCATAACGACGGGCGGATCTGGCGTTACACCGGTACTCCGTGCAGCGGCGCTTCCTGCCCCGGCTGGCAGCAACTCGATAATAATCCGAGTACCGTGGCTATTGTCTCCGACGGCAGCGCGCTCTACCAACTGCACAAAGATGGATTGATCTGGCGCTATACCGGCACTCCGTGCAGCGGCGCCTCCTGCCCCGGCTGGCAGATGCTGGATCACAATCCGAGCACTGTCAGGATTGCCGCCGGCGGCGGCGCGCTCTACCAACTGCATAACGACGGATTGATCTGGCGCTACACGGGCACTCCGTGCAGCGGGGCTTCCTGCCCCGGCTGGCAGATGCTGGATCACAATCCGAGCACTGTCGGGATCGCTGCCGGGAGCGGCACGCTCTATCAATTGCATAACGACGGATTGATCTGGCGCTACACGGGCACCCCGTGCAGCGGGGCTTCCTGCCCCGGCTGGCAGCAGGTGGACCACAACCCGCTGACCAAAGCGATTGAGGCCGGAGGGACGGCTTTGTATCAACTCCATATGAATTGAAGACGCCTGTTGACAGGCGTTCTCGGTTGATCAAATTCCCGGATGGCGCGGAAAGTCGGACCGATGATCTCGATGTTTGAGATCGCGGGCCCGCACTTTCCGCGCCTTCGTTTCAGTCGGCGACGCCGGACGGTCTCAACCAGCCGCCGAAAGCCGAACTACGCCCCGACCAGCAGAGTTCAGGGGCGGCTCCTTTGGAGTCGCCGGGACCGGATTCAGCGCGGTCGAAGATCTGATTGACCCGATACCGGTTCCCCTCCGACAGCGATTCGACCTCACTGATCTCGGTCACCAGGCGCCGGCCGTCGTTCATCCTGCTGACTTGAATGACGACGTCGATGGCCGAGACGATCTGCGACCTGAGGGCGAGCAGGGGGATCTCGACTCCGGACATGAGCGCCATCGTCTCCAGTCGATTGAGGGCGTCGAGCGGGCTATTGGCGTGCAGCGTCGACATCGAACCGCCGTGCCCGGAGGTCATGGCCTGGATCAGGTCGAGGGCTTCGCCGCCCCGGCATTCACCGATGATGATGCGGTCGGGGCGCATCCTGAGAGCCGAATGGAAGAGGTCGCGGATGCCTACTGCGCCCTGCCCGTGACGGTCCGGCCAGGCGGTCTCGAACGAGAGGACGTGGGGATGTCGCAACTGCAGTTCCGATGAATCCTCGATCACGATGATGCGCTCGGTCGGGGGGATCTTTTCCGAGATCGCGTTGAGCATTGAGGTCTTCCCCGAACCGGTGCCGCCGGAGACCAGCAGGTTGCGCTCCCGCGCGACGACGAATTCGATGTACTCCCTCGCCTCCGGCGTCAGGGATCCGCTCGCCACCAGATCTTCCAGAGCGAAATTGGCTCGCCGGAATTTGCGGATCGAGATACAGAGCCCCTTCCGGGAACATCTGGGCATGACGACGTGAACCCGCGAGCCGTCCGGCAGCCGCGAATCGAAGCGGGCCGTCAGCGGCGTGAGCCGTTTGTCGGTGTATTGCGCGATGTTGCGCGCCGTGGCGAACAGGCGCTCCTCGTCCTCAAAGCGAGCCCCGGTCTTCTCGATCATTCCGTGCCGCTCGATATAGACCTCGTCAACGCCGTTGATCATGATCTCCGAGACCTGATCGTCCTTGAGATATTCAGCCACCGGTTCGAGGAACCGGTTCAGAGTCACCATGAAGATCGCTTCCCGTTCCATGTTTCCCCCCCTGGTTTATTGGAGGACTCTTCGCGCCGGGTAGTTGACCCCGCGACGAATGACCGAACGCCCGTTCGAGACCGCCGCCGATTTCGCCGCGCCGGCGGCTCCTCCGACGCCCTGCCCTCTCTTCTCCTTCTTATCTTTTTGGCACCCGACGAAGACATTGCGCCAGAACCCGCATCTCTTCTTCAGTTCTTCCGGGGGCGGTGGCGGGGGCAGGGCGCTTTGAACCACAACCACGGGCTTCGGCTGCGGCAAATTGACGGTGGGCAGGGGGACCGGCTTCGCCTGGTATTTCGGAGTCGGCATCGGGATGATCGAGGGTTCCGGCACCGGCTCCAGCATCAGTTCCGGCGTCGGTTCCGGCGGTGGAGTCTGAGCCGCCGCCATTTCGCTGGCCTGCGCGACCGGCACCGCTCTCTTCTTGCTGTAGACGGCAAAGCCCAGGAAGAGGCAGCCCGCGATCAGCATGGCCCCGAGCATCACCGTGCGGCGATTGCTCTTGGGTGGCGGCGGCGGCGATCCCGCGGTCGCGGCGGCCTTGAGTCTGGAACGGTCGAGAATGGAGATCTCTTCCGTCTTGAATCCCATGCCGTCTTTGAGGCGCCGGATGGTCTTGGTGACGGAAGAGGTCGGGCGAATGACGAGCACCGGGTCATCGCCGGAAGGCTGGGGATCGGTCACCTGCTCCGCGGCCGGGATGGCGGCGGTCACGGCCGGTTTGCGAGCCGGCTGCGATTCGAGCGGCCTCTGAATCTTGTGCGAAGAGACGAGGCGGATCACGTCTCCATTGGTCGCGCCGGCGTCGCCGAGCGTCTGCCCTTTCTGAAGCTTGAGGCCCTGATTGGCGATCTCCAGCGAATATTCGATCGGTTCGTCGCGCGCGGTGACTCTGGGCAGGCCCAGAGTGTTGACCAGCCGGGAGACCAACTCCTCGATCTGCAGGTCATCGGGAATCTCGTTCCCTTCAAACAGGACTCCGTCCGGCGTCATGAGGTCGATATTCAAGACAGGCATACAGATTCTCCGTCGGGTAAAAGGGAGCGCGAAACGTGCGAAACGCTGGTCGGGGTCGGTACTGTGCGGATCACTCGCATGGTTCGCGTTCCTCCTCATAAATTGAGATTGGGGGCGATCACGATCTCCGGCCGCATCAGCGCTCCCACTGGTAAGTGGACTGCGGAGGGGGATTTTTTGCGCCCGGCCGATCTTTATTGTTCCCGGTGGAGAAGACTCTCGTCCTAGAAGAGGCCGCCGCGGGCGATCTTGAGGGCCATCGGCCCGATCAGCAGCAGAAAGACGGCGATCATGACGATGAAGACCGGAAATAGCGCGCGGACGCTGGCAGTCTTGGCGATCACCTCGGCGTTCTTGTATCGTTCCTGCCGGACGGCATCGGCCTGGACTTTCAGGACCTCTTTCATCGGCTGTCCGGTCTCGATCCCCGTCACCACCGCCAGGATGAACGCGGCCAGCGGATCGGAATCTATTCGCGAGTTGAGTTGTGAGAGCGTCTCCTGCAGTCGGACTCCGTGATCGAGGTCTCTGAGCAGCATTCTCAGTTCATCGGCCAATGGATCGCCCGAGATCTGGCGGCAATATTCCTCGATGGCCGCCCGGAACGAGGCATTGGCCTCCATGGCGAGCAGCATGAACTCGATGGCGAACGGCAATCGTTTCTCGATCATCGAGACCCGCGTGGCGGCGAGATTCTTCACGGTGAAGATCGGAAGATAGAGGCCGACCGCCGCACCGACCGGCAGGGCGGGCAGCCCGAGGCCGAGCGTCAGACCGATGAGCGCGGCCACCGCGGCGCCGGCCAGGCTCGTGGTCAGCGCCAGGCTGAGCAACTGCTGAGGTGAAACCGCCGAACGCAGGCCCGCTCTGAAGAGCAGCCGGTTCATTTCGGCCAATCTGTTTTTGACGCCGAACCGGTTGCGGGCGCCGAGCCGTTCGATCAGCGGCAGAAAGAGGATCGACGGCCGGTCGAGCAGCCTGATGAATGGCAGCGGACTCTCTGCGGCCGGTTCGTCCGCGCGGATGCGCTCGAAGATCGCCCGCCCCTCTTCGTATGCGGCGGCCATTCTCTTCACGGCCAGATGCAGCAGGATCGTCGCCGAGGCCAGGAGGCTGAAGCTCGAAATTAGTTTCAACGTCAACATGCGCTATTCCTCAGAGGCGGACCGTCAGGGTCCCCTTCAAATCGTGGTTCTGATGATCCGGCGAATCCACAAGACCGAGATCGTCTGCAGGCCCGCGACCACCGCCAGGATAATGTTGCCGGCGATCGTCTCGAAGAGGATCGGCTGAATCTCCGGGTCGAACATGCAGACCAGCACCCCGAACGCCGGAGTCATCAACAGGATGACCTTTCCCTGCGCCCGCACCTCCGAGGTCTCGGTGTAGATCTTATCCCTCAACCGGCACAGCTCGCGGATCGATTCGGACATCCGTTCCAGGATGTTGAGCACGTCGCCGCCCTTCGAGCAGTTGATGATCATCGCGGTCGCGATCATCGAGAAGCTCTCGACCTGAATCCGCGCCTTGGCGCGGGCCAGCGCGTTCTCGACGCTGATTCCGCCCTGCGAGATCTCCCGGCTGATGACGCCGAACTCCTGGCCGATCGGCCCCGAGACCTTCTCCGCCACCTCCGCGATCGCCTGCGAGAGCGAGCGCCCGGCTCGGGCCGACGAGACCATGACGTTGATCGCGTCCGGCAATTGCCGGTCGATCCGCTCCAGCCGTTTGTGGCGCGCTCGTCCGTAGAGCAGCTTCGGCAGCAGATAGACGGCCGGAATCGAGGCGGCCGCGAAGACCGGCCGGCCGGCCAAAAGCCAGATCGCCAGCGGCACGGCGATCACTGCGGCGTTGGCGGCATACGCCATCTTCAGCGCCTTCGCCGGGCTCCAGCCGAGAAAGAGTTCGGCCGACCAGCGACCGTATTTCGCCGCGTCGCGCCCGGCTCTGCCGGCGAATCTTCGCCAGATCTCCAGGCCGCCGTAACGCGCGATCAGCGCCACGCTGGCGGCGATCAGAATGGAAGTGATCACAGGCATAATCGTCTTCGCTCTTCCTAGAAGATCGACTCCACCGTCAGGCCGTTGACCTGCAGCAGTTCGTCGATGAAGCCCGGAACATAGCCGGTGAAGGCCAGCGCTCCGCCCGCCGGATGTCTCTTCCCGGCATCAGGCGGGAGCTTGAAGATCTCTTCGACGATGATGGCGCCGTCCGTCCCGTCGAAGCCCACGACCTCGGAGATCGAGGTCAGGCGGCGCGCTCCGCCCGCGAGGCGGGCGACCTGAACGACCACATCCACGGCCGAAGCGATGATCTCCCTGATGGCGCGGCTGGGCAGGTCGATCCCTTCCGCCTCCAGCGCCATGACCTCAAGCCGGAGCATGGCCTCCGGCGGTTCGTTGGCGTGGATGGTGGTCAAGGATCCGTCGTGGCCGGTGTTCATGGCCTGCAGCATGTCCAGGGTTTCGCCGCCGCGGCATTCGCCGACGACGATCCGGTCGGGGCGCATGCGCAGCGTGTTGCGCACCAGTTCGCGGATCGGAATCGCTCCCTTGCCCTCCAGGTTCGGGGGCCTCGACTGCATCGTCACCACGTGTTCATGCGGCAACTGCAACTCCGCCGTGTCTTCGACCGTCACCACTCGCTCTCCCGCCGGGATCGACGAGGCCAGAATGTTGAGCAGCGTCGTCTTGCCCGACCCGGTGCCTCCCGAAACGACGATGTTCTTGCGGGCGATGACGCAGGCCCGCAGGAAATCGGCGATCGGCCTGGTGAGCGCTCCCTTCTCGATCAGGTCGTCGATGGTCAGCCGCTTAC
The DNA here is from genome assembly GCA_035280505.1 of Blastocatellia bacterium. Lineage (GTDB taxonomy): Bacteria > Acidobacteriota > Blastocatellia > RBC074 > RBC074 > JAKEHZ01. Next base: position 6,440 of record DATEFT010000387.1, read on the forward strand.
TCGGAAAGCGCCGGATGGTCAGCGCCGGGCCGTTGATCGAGACCGGGCTGATCACGGCGTTGAGGCGCGATCCATCGGGCATTCGAGCGTCAACCATCGGAGACGACTGATCCAGGCGCCGCCCGACCCCTCCGACGATCCGCTGGCAGATCTCGTTCGAGATGACGGGCGAGGCCATTCTCCGCCCGGAGTCCTGAATCCTCCCGCCGCGCTCGATGTAGATCTTTCCGGAGGGCAGGACCAGGATGTCGTTGACGTCGCCGGCGACCATGAGATCTCTCAACGGGCCGAGACCGAAGACGAGATCGAGCAACTGTTCGCGGATCAGCCCCAGGGCCAGCGCGCGCCGCTGTGAGGGGTCCACCTTCACCTTTCGTCTCCGCAGCGCCCACGGTAACAGGAGATCGACCCTTTCCGCTTTCTGGACCGCGGTCTCGTTCGGATTGACCCTCACGATCTGCTTGAGGCCCTCGATCAACCGGCCGAGATCCGGTTGATCCTTCCGCGACGGGTGGCCATCGGGCCTGCGCTCATATCCGTGAATGGTATCGAGCAGCAGCTCCCGGAGCGCCTGAATGGCGAGGTATTCTTCGATCTCCGGCTCGATCGCGGTCTCGGCGAGCGCTTTGTCGATCGCCGATTCGATCCGCGACCGGTACTCCTGCGGCGAGAGCCCGGCCGCCGAATGGCCGACCAGATCCATCACCGTGTGGTGCAGGTCTGCCTCCAGCTTGAATTGCCGCTCCTGAATCGCGCGGGCGATGATCCGGTCATGGTCCTGATAGCGAACCTCGATCCGGTGACTGCCGATGCCGATCAGGTCGGATGGCAGGAGTTTATGGGCCCGCGTCAGCTCCGAATGATTGATCGAGACCGACCCTTCGCCGGTCGGCGCGACCATCCACTCCTTCAGGGCGTTACGCGAGACCTCGCAGACCGGACGTTCCGGGTTGAGCGCGAAATCGCCGTCGGGAGTGAGTCCGAGCGCGACGCCGGAACCGGTGAACCGCAATGGAATTTCATCATCGACGATAAAGAACATGGCCGTTTTCCGCCGCTTTCAGTTTACCGGGCCGCCGCCGCGCTTCCGGGCGCGGGGCCCAGGCAGGCGGCGGGCAGACTCTGTCTGGTATTGCAATCGCCCGCGAGCGTGATCGTCGTCTTGCGTTCCGCCGTCCACAGGCTGGTGGTCAGGCATTCGACGTCTTTCTCGTCCACGAGCACCGTCACCGACTTGTAGTTGTCATCTCCATTGGTCCCTTTGTTCGGAGCCAGATATTTGTCGCCCACCGCCGTGACGCAGGCGCCCTTCTTGAGCAGCGCCGATCTGCCGTTGATGAATCCCCAGATATCGACCGCGTGGCCCGGGCGAATGGAGTAGCCGACGGCGTTGGCCTCGTCATAGACCTTGATCGAGATGGAGCGCTTGCCCGCGGGCGGGCGGGCGATGCTGTCCTTGTCCAGGTAGAATGACCGCAAGGTCAGCAACTGCCCGGGCTGCAAACTCTCGGCGAGCGTCGCCTTCCTGAAGGCGCCGAAATCCTCTTTGGTGATAAAGATGCTCTTCATCTTCGTTACGTCTCCGGCGATCTCGACCTCCTCGAACTGGCTCCCATCCACCTGTGACGCGGCGGGGATCGATTTTTTGGCCTTCAGGACGGTGATCTTCGTTTTTTCCATCTTGCGCAAATAGACCCAGTTGGCGCCGCCGGCCAGCAGGCCCAGCGCGATGGCTACAGCCAGCATCAACCGCTCTTTCTTTCTGGCCCCCATGCTTTTTAAGAATGACATAACCTCTTCTCCTTTTATTGGCCGCCCCGTTACGGCGCGCGCAAACCGATGATGATCGAAGCCGGATCGCCCCCGGCTCCGGCATTGATCCAGATCAGGCAGGAGCGATGGTCCATGGTGAAGTAGAGGGTCGCCCGCGCCTGCTCTCCCGCCGTCGCCCGCGGTTCGAGAGTCCAGCCTGCCTTCGGCATCTCTTTCGTATACCATTCGGTCAGCGACTCGACCGGCGTGCGGGACTGGTAGACCGCCATCGTGCTCGGCCCCGCGCCGCGCCGCTGACCGATCGCCTGGTTGAAGCTGATCAATCGCCGCAGACCCGGCGCGCGCGGGACTTCGGGCGGGTCCTGGCCCGGCCAGTCGCCGTCCGATTGCAACCGGCTCTGAAGAGCCTGCAGCGCGGCGGTATCCGTGAAGTAACGGCAGGTCGTCCATTGCGAGCCGCCGCCTTGAACCGGCGAGACCGATGTCAGATAGAGTTGCTTTCGGCCGTCTTTGGCGTCGGTGTTCGGATCGGCATCTTCACCGATGGCCCCGACGGCGGAAATACCTGGTGATTCGGTCCGCCAGTAACTCTTGCCGGAGAGCCGGCCGAACTGCTCCAGATTCTTCTTGCCGTCGGCCGCGAACTCGAATCTCCGGTAGCCCCGGCGGCGATAGACGGCCTCCAGCGAGGCCAGGTACCTGGCCGGTGACTCGTCAACGCGCCCGCTCGCCACGGTGGCGGTGGAGGCTTTGAATAATGCGCCGAGCAGATCGGCGTCCAATTCCGGCTGCGGGTGATCCGTCTTCAGAACAGGCGCGGAGGCGGGCGCCTTCTCCGGGCGCGGGCCGAAGAGATAGAGCAGCCAGGAGCCAGCGATGATCGTGACGGCGGCCAGGATCAAACCCGGGACATTCTTTCGCCATGATTGATGGATGGTGCTCATAGGTTCTCACGTAAAACCTGTAGACGGTCGCGATACTCTCGGTAGCTATCGTCATGAATCAGTTTCGGATGCGAGTCTTCCAACGCTTTCAGGATCAACTGGGCGAAATGAATCCACTCTTCAAGAAACATCCGAGCTGAAATCGGGAACGTCAAGTCAGGTAGTTTGCTGAACGATTTGTCGGCATATGGGCCGCATTCGAAACGCACGTTGATGTGATCGGCTTTCCTTTCCATCCAGAAAGTTAGATCCGTTCCCTGTTCAAAAAAGTTGAGGTCTACCGGCGTGGTTGTCTCTGAGGTCAGCTTTTCCAGGACGTCCGGCAATTCTTCGAAGATTGTTGAAAGATCCGGATCGAGATCGAAGCGAAGCTCGAGGTCATTGACGTGAATCGCGAACTCTCCGTGATGATCTACCGAGAATTGTTTTAGGCGGACGAACAGTGCGGTCGCGTCAAGATAGTCCTGTTCTTCAAAATAAGCTCGAACTTCCCGTTTCCGCCACCACGATGTGATCTTGAAGACAAAATCCATGATTAACCTCACTCAATCGGAAAACTGGTTTTGATGGTTCCATTAGCTCGACGAACTACTCTAACTCTCGTGACGTTCTCTTTGATTGTGCCATCCGGCATATAAACCCTGCCAATCGGCCGGCCCATCTCGATCTCATAAGCTCCGGGTTCCGTGGGCGCTCGTTGTTCCGCTTCGACAATGGCATTGTTGTCATAATACTGTCCCTGTGGCGTCCCCCCTGCCGCGCGATCCCTCAACTGTTGAGGCGGGCGTTGAGAACCATGCTCCGACCGGGAATGCCCATAAGCCGCGGACTTCGGATCTCCCCATTGGAGCGGGCGTTTAGTCACAATGCCTTCGCCCGGTTGTCGTGACGGCGGCGGCAGCGTCGCGTTTCCGCCAGGGTCGTTTTCGCCGCCCGTCGGCGGCTTTTTACGTGGGGGGCTTCCACCGCCTCCGCCCGCCGGCGGCTGGCCCGTGCCACCACCCTCGCCATTCCCGCCGCCTTTGGGGCCATTGCCATTCCCATTTCCTGCGGCCCCTGCCACGACCCCTGGGGGGCCTTCGACCTGGCCATTCGCGCCACCGCGATTACGGCC
>DATEFT010000388.1:0-5463 GCA_035280505.1 Blastocatellia bacterium
GTCGTTGCGGGAGCGGCCCGAAGACATTCGCCCGCTGGCCGAGCAGTTGCTCGCCCGGTTCTGTGCTCACGTCGGGCTGCCGGCCAAACGCCTCGATGAGGGGATCTGGGGCATCCTGACCTACTACTCGTGGCCGGGCAACGTGCGTCAACTGCAGAATGCCATGGAGCGCGCGGCGGCCATCTCCGGAGCCCGGACCATGATCGGGATCTCGGATCTGCCGGAGGAGATTTACGCGCACGCGGACGACGGCGTTCAGGCCGGATTGCCGGTGGACTCCACGCTGCTGGCGCAGCAGGCGATCCCGGTCGAGGGCGTGAGCCTGGAGGCCGTGGTGACCAACATCGAACGCGAGCTCTTGCTGCGTTCGTTGAGTCAGACCGGCGGCAACAAGATGCAGGCGGCCAAACTGTTGAAGATGAAACGCACCACCTTCGTCGAGAAGCTGAAACGGTTGCAGATCGACGAGCCCGACGAGTCGGTCCTGGCCGGCATGGCGGCGCAGTCCGACGGCGGCCGCGTGTTCAGCGGCTTCCTCAGCAACACTTCGCAATAGCCGATCGGGGCTGGAGACCGTGGGCCGGGCCGCGGCGGACATTTTTCGTCAAGCTTGACGAGGGGCTGCCGATAAGTCTGAAGAGTCTTACCCCCGCAACTGCTCATGCGTGAGACTCCACCTATCTTGAATCGAGAGGAAACTGGTTTATGGCTGATGATTTGCATCTGGTGACTTTCCGCATCGGCACCGAACTGTTCGGCGTGCCGATCTCCGCGGTGCAGGAGATCGTCCGCGTTCCGGCCATCGTCCGAATTCCGCAATCGCCCAACTTCGTCGAGGGCGTGATCAACCTGCGCGGCCGCGTCATCACCGTGGTCGATCTGCGGAAACGGTTGAATCAGGCGACGACCGGCGGCCCTGAGCGATGGGACCGGAAGAGCCGGATTTTGGTAATCGAGACCTGCGGCCGGCAGGTGGGCGTGATCGTGGATGAGGTCGCCGAGGTCTTGAAGCTGGCGGCCGACCGCGTGGAGCCGGCGCCGCCGATGGTGGCCGGGCTCAGCAATCAATATCTCAACGGAGTCGGGAAGCTGAACGAAGACTTGCTGATTCTGATTGATATCGAGAAGGTCCTGACGGCCAATCAACTGGCCGCGCTGGACGAACTGGCGCCGGCGGCCTGAGCCGGCGGTCCGAGAGCAATGGTGCCGTAGATCTCATCTTCCGTGGTTAAAGACGGCGGATGAAGAAGGTGAGATGACCGATGTCTTATAGTGTTACCCCTCAATCTCGCTTCGAACAACGCCCGGCACCAGCCCCGGCGGAGCTCTTGAATGAATTGGCGGCAGTCGTTGAACGGCGCACGATGATGCAGTTCGGGGCGGAACGCCGTGAACTGATGATCACCACGCTCGGATCGATGGCCACCAGCGCCGGCGCCATCGATCAGGCTTCATACATTCGCCAACTGTTGGCTCCGGGAGGGGAGACCGCGTTGATGGCGCTGATCGAGGCGCTGACGATCAATGAGACCACTTTCTTTCGCAATGTTCCGCAACTCAACCTCTTCTCGCGCGTGGCGCTGACCGAGGTCCTCGCGCGCAAACGCGCCGCCGGCGAACCCAAGCAGTTGAAGATCTGGAGCGCCGGCTGTTCCAGCGGTCAAGAAGCCTATACCCTGGCCATGCTCGCCACCGAGGGACTCCTCTCTCAGGCGAGCTGGAAAGTGCAGATTCTGGGCACCGACATTTCGCAGAACGTGCTGCGGATCGCTCGCCGAGGCCTCTATCCCAAAGCCCGCCTCGACACCATGCCGCTGCCGATGCGCACTCGCTATTTCGACGATCTCGGCGACCAGATTCAGGTCAAAGACACGCTGCGGCGCCTCGTGACCTTCGAACATCACAACCTGCGCGAGAGTTTCCCTTCGGAGATCTTCGACATCATCTTCTGTCGTAACGTCATGATCTATTTCTCCCGTGAGGAACAGGCCCGCCTGGCCCGGCGCTTCCGGGAGCGGTTGGCCCCCAAAGGCTTCCTGTTCATAGGTCACTCGGAGAGTTTCCAGGGGTTGGATGTGGGGTTGCAGATGCGGCTTCAAGAAGGAGGCGTGGTCTATCAAAAATAGATTTCAGATTTCAGATTTCAGATTTCAGATTCACCAGCTACGGAAGAATTTCGAGATCGGCAGATCCAACAACTAAAAACTGAAGGCTGAAAACTGAAGGCTGAATTCGGAGAAGGCAATGTCTGACGACTTTCAGTTTAGTGAAGAAGAATTCGAACAACTGCGGGCCATGTTCTTCGAACAGGCCACGGAGGTGATCGATTCCCTGGGGGAATTGATCCTGCGGGTCGAACGCGATCCGACCGATACCGAAGCCCTGCGCATCATTCGCCGCGCGGTCCACACGCTCAAGGGCGACTCCGGAGCCTTCGGTTTCGGAGAGTTGATGCAGTTGGCGCACCATTATGAAGATGCGCTCGATCGCGTGGGAGCGGGGGGCGGAATCGCCAGCCGGGCCCTGATCGACCTGCTCCTGGCCGGAGCCGACGCCCTGGCGGCCCTGATCGTCCATTATCGTGTGGGCGGCCCGGCGCCCGATACGAACAGTCTGATCGCCGCGCTCCACGCCCTGCACGTCTCCGGCGGCACGGCCTCCGGAGCGGCGGCGCCCGCGGCGCCCGCAGCCCCCGTTGCTCAGGCGCCCACCGTTACCTCTATCACCCCCGAGGCCTCTGAGGCGGAGGTCGCGGACGTGACGCCGCCGGGATCTGTACCGGCGCCGTCCGTGACCCCTCCGCCCGAGGCGCCTGAACGAGCGGCCCCGGTGGCCAAGGCCGAAGAGCCCGCCGCCGCCGGGCGCCCGCAAGCGGCGCAAAACATGACGCTGCGGGTCGAATCGGAACGCATCGACGCGGCCATGAACCTGGTCGGCGAGCTGATCATCCAACGTTCCATGATCTCGGCGCTGTCGGCCGAGATCGAAGCGGAGCATTACGGCGATGAGCGGGCGCGGCAGCTCGGAGAGGCCATCGCGCTCTCGGGGCGGACGCTCTCCGAACTGCAGGAGAGTGTTATGCGGATGCGGCTGGTCGCGATCGACCAGGTCTTTCGCCGCTTCCCGCGCGTGGTTCGAGACGCCAGCGTCAAGCTCGGGAAACCGTTGCGGCTGGAGATCGAAGGCGGTCAGACCGAGATCGACAAATCGATCGTCGAGGTCATCAGCGATCCGTTGATCCACCTGGTGCGGAACGCCTGCGACCATGGGGTGGAGCGGCCGGAAGCGCGCCGGACCACCGGCAAATCGGAAGAAGGCAAGATCACCCTGCGGGCCCGGAGAGTCGGCAACCGGATTGCGGTCGAGGTGGAGGATGACGGCGGCGGCATCGATCCCGCCCGGATCGTCGCCAAGGCGATCAAGAAGGGACTGGTCGGCGAGCAGGAGACCGCCGACTGGACGGAGCAGGAGAAGATCGGATTGATCTTTCTGCCCGGATTTTCGACCGCCGAACAGGTCAGCGATATGTCGGGCCGGGGAGTCGGCATGGACGTGGTGAAGACGACCGTCGATGCGCTGGGCGGATCGATCCTCGTCTCATCGGTGGTCGGAGTCGGCAGCCGGTTCACCATCAAGCTGCCGCTGACGATGGCGATCGTCCGCGCCATGCTCTTCGAATCGGTCGGCCGGCGCTTCGCGCTGCCGCTGGACGGCATCCGCGAGATCACGCGCCTCCGCCCCGAAGAGACCAAGACCGTCAACGGCCGCGAAGTGATGTTCCTGCGCGATCGGGTCCTGCCGCTGGTCTGCGTCGATGAGGCGCTGGGCCTGCGGGCTCCCGGCGAACGCCGGCCCCCGGGCCGCTGCTTCGTGTTCGTCCTGGATCTGGGCGACGGCCGCGATGTCGGATTGGCGGTCGAACGGCTCTACGGTGAACAGGAGCTGGTGCTCAAGACCGTGGACGATACGCTCACTCAATCGGAGGTCGTCGCCGGAGCCTCGATCCTGGGTGACGGCCAGGTGGTCTTGATCCTCGATCCTTATGTGACGGTCCGCCGCGCCACCGCTACTGACCGAATGGAGTCCGGAGCCCTCGCTACCGGCCGCACTCGTTGAGTTCGAGACCTCCTCGGACCGACTTGTTGATAGGAATCTCTTATGCCCCCTACAAGTGTTACTCCCACGACGAAGAGTATCCGCGTCATGATCGTGGATGATTCGGCCTTGATGCGGAAACTCCTGACGCAGTTGCTCTCGCGCAACTCTGAGATCGAGATCGTCGATACGGCCATGGACGGTCAGTTCGCGCTCGATCATCTGAGGCGCGTGCGGCCGGACGTGATCCTGATGGATGTGGAGATGCCGCGGCTGGACGGATTGACGGCGCTCGACCGCATCGTGGCCGATTACGGATTGCCGGTGGTCATGTGCAGCGCGCATACCTCCGCCGGGGCGAAATCGACGATCGACGCGCTGGCGCGCGGAGCCGTCGATTTCATTGAAAAACCGTCGCTGGCCGCTCTGACTTCGGGGGCGGCGGCGTCCGAGATCATTTCGCGAGTGCGCGGCGCGGCCGGAGCGCGGGTTACCGTTCGGCACCGGCCGCCGCCGGTCAGTACCGGGGCCCCCCCGCCGCCGGCTCCACCGGCGGCCTCGCTCTCCACCCGCAGTGTGATCGAACAGATCCGATCGTCAGCCAATCGCACCCAGCCGGAGATCATCGCCATTGGAACTTCAACCGGAGGCCCCCCCGCGCTGGAACAGGTGCTGGCGGTCTTGCCCGATAACTTTCCGCTCGGGATCGTCATCGTCCAGCACATGCCGCCCGGGTTCACCTCGCTGCTGGCCGAACATCTCAATCGCAACACGCGGATCGAGGTGCGCGAGGCGGTGGACGGCGAACCGATCCGTCCGGGACTCGCGCTGATCGCTCCGGGCGGCGCCCACCTGAAGGTGCTTCGCGCGGGCGCGCAATACGTGGCCTCGGTCGACACGAACGGACCGCTGGTCAGCGGCCATCGCCCTTCGGTCGATGTGCTCTTCGATTCGCTGGTCGCCGCTTCGCGCGGGCGAGTCGCCAGCGTCCTGATGACCGGCATGGGCAGCGACGGCGCGGCCGGCCTGGGCCGCCTGGCGGAGGCCGGAGCCGTCACCATCGCCCAGTCGCCGGAATCATGCGTCTGCTTCGGCATGCCCAAGAGCGCGATCGATCGCGGATATGCGCGGGCGGTCTTGCCCCTGGAAGACATCGGCTCAGCCATCGCCGCCTGCGGTTCCGGTGGGCACTCGAAACCTTCCTGAAGGTCGATTCGGCTGGTTCTCTCTTTTCTGAGCGCGGGCGTCACGCTGGTGTAGCGTGGCGGCGACGCGCCGGCTCCGTCAGGGGTGGCCTTGCGTAGGGTGGAAGTCACCCCGGACGGAGCTTAAAGGAAGTCTGGAGAAGTCTAGAAAAGCCTAGACTTC
>DATEFT010000389.1:0-9542 GCA_035280505.1 Blastocatellia bacterium
TATACGCTGGAGAACAAGCAGACCGTCGAACTCTCTTCATCCAAGTACGGCAACTTCGGCACGCCGGTCTGGTCTCCCGACGGCAAGTGGCTGGCCTTCTCCAAGGCCGACCAGACGCGCAATACCGATATCTACCTGCTCCCCTCGGCCGGCGGGGAAGAGAAGAAGGTGACGTTCGATTCGTACAGCGACCTGCTTCCCCAGTTCAGTCCCGACGGCCGCAAACTCTACTTCGCTCGGGCCGAGAGCGGCGGGCTCGGCAACGGTGACCGGACCTCGGTCCAGATCTATGCGATCACTCTCGAACGTCAGGATCGAGATCCGGACGATCCCGAGATGCGGCCCGAGCCGTCGGACTCGGATCAGGAGAACGGCCCTCGGCGCGGCCCGTTGATGCGCAATCAGCCGCCGCATGAGACCAACATCGATTGGGCCGGGCTCAAGCGGCGGACGCGCCAGGTGACCCGCATGCCGTTCGCCGTCACCAACTATGCCCTGGCGCCCGACAGCCGCACCATCGTCTTCATCACGACCGAACCGGCGGGGATTCGCAGCGTGCCGGTGATCTATTCGATTCAGGAGGACGGGCGGCGCCTGTCGCGGGTGGCGGCCGGCCTGGCGGGCGGTGACGATGAAGAGCGCGGACGCGGTCCCGGCGGCGGCGGCCAGGGCGGCGGGCTCGGGGGGCTCAACTTTTCGCGCGATGGGCGCACGCTCTTCTTCCGCGAGGGCCGCGCGGTCTACTCCACGCCGTTGACGCCGGTTCCCGGCGGCGGCGGACGCCGTCGCGTGACCTTCAACGCCAAGGTCCGGATCGACAAGCCGGCCGAGTGGGCCGAGATGTTCGACGACGCCTGGCGCACGATGAAGTACCGCTTCTACGATCCGCAGATGCACGGCAAGGATTGGGACGCCGCCCGCGCCAAGTATCAACCGCTGGTTCAGGACGTCGGCGACCGGCAGGAACTGCTCAACATCGTCAACGAGATGATCGGCGAGTTGAACGCTTCGCATACCGGCGCCGCTCCCGGGTTCCAGGGCGGCGAAGAGCGGGTCCAGACGGGCCATCTCGGGATCGAACTGGAGTCCGATGAGCAGGCGGGTCGGTACCGTGTCGCCTACATCTACGAGGACGGGCCGGCGGACAAGGATTGGGTCAAAGTCAGCGTCGGGGACTACCTGATCGAGATCAACGGCCGGCCGGTCAAGGCCGGAGACAACTACTGGCCGCTGCTCAACAGCACCAACCGGCTCAATCGCAAGATCGAGGTGACCTTCAATCGCCAGGCTTCGGCCGAGGGCGCCTGGAAGACGCGGATCGAGCCGATCTCGACCGGCGCTTACAGCCAGCTCCGTTACGAGCGTTGGGTCAAACAGCGGCGCGAACTGGTCGAGAAGCTCTCGAACGGGCGGCTCGGCTATCTGCACATCCAGGCGATGAACCCGCCCTCGCTGCGCAAGTTCGAGAAGGAGATTCGCGAGAATCGCGGCAAGGAAGGGTTGGTCATCGACCAGCGTTGGAACGGCGGCGGCAACATCGAACAGGAGTTGCTGGCGATCCTGGTCCAGCGCCAATACCAGGTCTGGCAGCCGCGCGGCACCGAACCCACGGGCCGCCCGTTCGTCGGGTTCTTCGGGCCCAAGGTGGTGCTGCAGAACTAGCGCTCGGCCTCGAACGCCGAGATGTTCCCGGCGGGCTTCCGCGCCCTGGGCCTGGGCAAGGTGATCGGGACCCCGACCATGGGCGCGGTGATCGGCACCGGCAGCTATTCATTGATCGACAGCTCGACGGTCCGCACGCCGGGCGTGGGCGTCTTCCTGGCCGATCAGAAGCGCACCAACATGGAGAACTACGGCGTTCAACCCGATATCCTGGTGGAGAATACTCCGGAGGATAACCTGGCCGGACGTGATCGCCAGTTGGAGATCGCGGTCTCGGAGCTGCTGAGAGAGCTCGGAGGGAAGAAGTCGGTCGCGCAGAAGGAATAGTCTAGAGAAGTCTAGAGAAGTCTAGAGAAGTCCAGAGAAGTCGGGGGGCGTTGATGGCCTCGACTTCTCTGGACTTCTTTTTTTCTGATCCGAAGGTATTTTTGACTTTGACTTTTCTAGGCTTCTTTAAAAGAGCAATTTCAATCCGAACTGGATGTGACGGGGGCTCTGGGCCGAACGGATGCGGCCCAAATTCGACGGGCCGAGATTCGCCGGGACGAGGAAATTATCCGGCAGATCGAAGTTCGGACGGTTGAAGAGGTTGAACGTTTCGGCGCGGAACTGCAGCTTGGTCCTCTCGGTCAACGGGATGTTCTTGAGCAGCGAGAAGTTCACGTTCGCATATCCCGGTCCATTCAGGATATTCCGTCCCGCGTTGCCGAAACTGCCGAATGCCGGGACCGTGAAGGCCTCGGTCTTGAACCAGCGGTCGGGCGTCGGATTCGAGAGTTTGGGATTCCCGACCAGGTTCGGGCGGTCGTTGCTGTTGAAGCCGAGGTTCGAGAACCCGGTGTTGCTGTTGTCGAGCGTGCTCTGCAGCGCGACCGTGAACGGGCGGCCCGATTGCAGCGTGACGATCCCGAAACTCTCCCAATTCCCCAGGACCGCGGCCAGGACGCCGCCCTTGCTCAGCCATCGCCGGTCCTTGCCGAACGGCAGATCATACGAATAACTGGCCGAGACCCGGTGCCGCAGGTCGAAGTTCGAGCGGCCGCGTTCCGCGCCCGGATTGTTGCTGTCCTGCGGGAAGTTCGGATCGCCCGCGCTGCTGAAGAATCCCGAAGCGTCGTCGATCGATTTGGAGTAGGTGTAGGACCCCAAGACCGAGAGGCCCCCGCTCAGCCGCTGCTGATAGGTGAGCTGCAGGCTATGGTAGTTCGAGTTGGCCCGCGATTCGAGCAGCGTGATGTCCGAGAACTGCGGCCGCGGCCGCAGGTTCGGCATCTGCGTGCTCGGGCGCGGCTGATTGATGTCGCGGCCCGCCGGCAGCTTGGCGCCCTTGGATCCGACGTAGGCGATCTCGACCAGCCGGCTGCGCCCCAGTTGCCGCTGCACTCCCAGGTTCCAGTGTTGAAAGTACGCGGTCTGCAGGTCGCGCTGGATCGCCAGCACCGATCTCGGTAGCAGCGCCGAAAAGGTATTCGGGAATGGATTCTGGAGCGTCAGGATCGACTGCGCCGTGGGGAAATTGAAATTGAGTTCGTAGAACGGCGGATTGAAGTAGAGCGCCTCTCCGGGAGCCAGCGCCGATTGGTCGTAGAAGATGCCGTAACTGGCGCGCAGCACGGTGTTGGCGGCGCGGTCGAGAGTCCAGGCCAGGCCGACGCGGGGCGCCAGATTGTTCCGGTCCGGGTTGTAGCCCGAGCGCGGCAATCCGCCCTGTCCGACCAGCCCCAGGCTATTGGTCGCCGGATCGAAGAGCGCGACGCGATCGTCGGCATCGACGGCGGGCGTGTTGTATTCGTACCGCAGCCCGGCGTTCAACGTCAGCCGCGGGGTGACCCGCCAACTGTCGTTGGCGAAGGCGTTGTAGCTTCGGGTGCGCAGATGCTGGTAATTATCGATCCGGGCGCTGCTGCTGAAGGTGATCAGGCCCAGCAGCAGGTCGGCCAGCGGGTTCCGCGTGAAGGCGCCGGTGAAGTTGAGCGCGCCGCGCGCCTGCACGTCCCGGAAGGCGTTCTGCTGGTTCGCGCGAAATTCGAAGCCGAACTTCAAGAGGTGCGTGCCGCGGGTGTAGGTCGCGGTATCGAGCAACTGATAGGTGTTGGTGACGCCGTCCTGGGGATTGTTGAACTCGTCGCCGAGCGGCGAGAAGCCGATGACGGAGACGAACGTCATCCCCAGGTCGCGCTGATTGTTGACGACATCCGGCAGTCCGAGCCGGCGATTGATCGTACTCCCCTGCGTTTCGTGATTGATGGCGGTGGCGACCCGATTGAAGGCGAATCGCGATTCATTGATCAGCGCGGGCGAGAGAATCCGGGTTGCGCTGAGCATGGCGTTCTGCCCGCGCCGCGCCACCCGGTCGCCGTAGCCGGGCACCTGGGCGTAACTGGCGCCCGTGAACGGCTCGGACAGATCGCGGTCGGCGAAGCTGTAGCGCGCCGTCAGGGAGGTGCGGCCGGTCAGCGCATGATTGAGCCGCAGGTCGAAATGATGGTTGTCGTCGCGTTGCGTCGGCGAAGAGACATAGTTCTGTCCCGGCACCGCGCGGTTCGGCAGGGGATAGAGCGCGGCGATCCTGACGCCGATCTGGCTCGGAAGAAACTGGACCGGAATCTGCGCGTTCGGGAACGGCTGCTGCGTGAACGGATCGATCGGCGCGGGCAAGAGGCTCTGCGAGAAGTCGCCGTTGCGTTCGGCCAGGGTCGGGACGTTGGTCGTCAGCGTCCGGCCCTCGCGGTCGCGCCGGCCCTCGTAGTCCGCGAAGAAGAACGTGCGGTCCTTGACGATCGGCCCGCCGAGGCTGAACCCGAACTGATTGCGCTGGTACTTCGGATCGGGTTGATCGGCCGGCACGAAGTAGTTGCGGGCGTCGAGCGCGGCATTGCGGAAGAACTCATACGCCGTGCCATGAAAATTGTTGGTGCCGGATCTGGTGATCGCGCTGACCTGCGATCCGCCGTTGCGTCCGAACGAGGCGTCGTAACTGTTGGTGATGATCTCGAACTCCTGAACGGCGTCCACCGGCGGCCGGACCGCGGTGGTGTTGAGTTTGGGGTCGACGTTGTAGACGCCATCCAGCATGAAATTGTTCGAATCCTCGCGTGTGCCGTTGACGCTGAAAGCGAAATCGCCGCGGACGGAACCGGCGGAGCCGGGCGCCGCGGGGACGGCTCCGGGAACGAGCAGGCTCAGTTCGAGAAAGTTGCGCCCGTCGAGCGGCAAGCCGGCGATCTGGCGGTTCTCGATGACGTAGCCGATGGTCGCCGAATCTTTCCGCGTCAGATCCGAGTGGACCACTTCGATCGGGGATTCCTGCAGACCGGCGACATCCATGCTGATGTCGAGCCGGCGTTCCTGGTTCACCGACAACGTGAGGTGGAGATAATAGGTCTGGAATCCGGCCTTTTCAAAATAGAGGCGGTACGCGCCCGGCGGCAGCATGGGCAACACGTACTCTCCGGAGGCGTTACTGGCGGTCGTCCGGCTCTCGGCGGTGCCTCGCCGGGTGGCCTTCACCGTGACCCCGGTGATCACGGCGCCGTGGGGGTCGGTCATCCGGCCCCGGATCAAGCCTCGATGAATTTGACCGGGGGCGGGCAGGGCGCCCCAGAGTATGAACAGAGATCCGAATAGCGTTAGGGTGAGTTTGGTTTTCACAGTGCGTTCTATCTACTCCTTCGATTAAATCTGCTGATTAATCCGTGTGACGAAAGATGGAATCCGAAGCTGATTTTCGCCTTCTTTGCCATGTGTTGCAAATGTGAGAGTAAGGGCTCGGCGGGTGGGCGGCGATTAGCGGAATTCAATCGAACGGGGGACATCCAGTCCCGTTAATTCCTGCGTAATTATTTTGTCCGGTAGGCCCCTCTATTCAATCGAATGGTGGACCTCTGGTATGCTGAATCCCCCCCGGGTCACACCACTAACCAGTTAGAGATCAGATTCTCAGGGAGATCCATGAAGAAAAGAAACATTGCATTGCTGGCGATCGCTATTCTAATCATCGCGACTTCGGTCGCCTGGGCGTTGACGATGGATCCTAGTCCGGAAGAACGGGCGAAGCTGACGGAGAAATCGGTGCTCGAGTTCACGATGAAGAACATCGACGGACAGGACGTCAAATTGAACGACTATCGCGGCAAGGTCCTGCTGATGGTCAACGTCGCGAGCAAGTGCGGATCCACGCCGCAATACGCCGGTCTGCAGAGTCTCTACGACAAGTATAAAGATCAAGGGCTGGTCGTGATGGGCTTCCCGGCCAATAACTTCCTGTGGCAGGAGCCGGGGTCGGACGACGAGATCAAGACCTTCTGCCAGACCAAGTACAACGTGACCTTCCCGATGTTCGCCAAGATTTCGGTCAAGGGAAGCAAGATGCACCCGCTCTATCAGTTCCTGACCGGCAAAGAGACGAACCCGGAATTCGCCGGCAACATCACGTGGAATTTCAACAAGTTTCTGGTCGATCGCGAGGGCAAGGTGATCGATCGTTTTGCCACCAAAGAGAAGCCCGAGAACGAGCGCATGGTGGCGGCCATTGAGAAGGCGCTGAAACAGCAGGCGCAGTAGCCCGCCGGCGCCGGGTTACACGACCAGGTCCAGGTGCTGGACCGTCCCGGTCCGGCCGTTCTCGCCCAGCCAGATGCCGGTCGATTGCACGACTCCGAGCGATCGATTGGAGTCGTCGTTGAGGCTGAACGGCGTGGCCGCGTGGCCCAGGTAGATCGCTCCCACCCCGGCTTTGCCCAGCGCGAGCAGCCGGTCGGTGCCGTCGGAGTCTTTCGTCCAGATTCGCAGCCGGTTGAACACGGCATCCCCCTCATCGATCCATTGATTGTGATCGGTGTCATATGCGGCGAGCTCGGAGAATCCGTTGCCGGTGGCCGGACCGAAGAGCTCGCTGCCGTCATTGACGGCGCCGTCGCCGTTCCTGTCTATCGCCAGAAACCCCGCCCCCTCTTCCACAAATGAGATCTGGTCCGGGTCTCCGTCCAGATCCAGGTCGAAGCTGAACTTGTCCGTCGTGAGTTGCGCGGCGGTCCCGCCGAAATTGATCACGAGCGGGTCTTTGCGGACGGCGTCGCCGAAGCGGAGGTGCGTCTCGCCGGCGGCCTTGAATTCGCGGCTCATCGTCAGATTGAGATCGATCCCGATCTCCCGGCCGTCGGCGGTCTTGACGACGCCGGTGGTGGAGAAGGTCGTCCGTTCAGCCTCCTCGAATCGTTCGACGCGGTCGTATTCGACGCCCCAGCCGGCGCGGGCGGTTCCGTTGCGGGCGGCCTGCGCCTCTCCGGCGATCCGCTGCAATTTCTCGGCGGCTTCGCGGGCGGGCGGGCTCGGTCCGGGCTCCTCGAAGCGCAGGATCTGAAACTTGATCTTCCTTCCGGTCACTTGCTCGAAGAGCTTCTCCAGCAGGAGGAGCTCCGCCTGGTCTTCGGGCGAGAGGGCCTCGGACGAGAGGGCCGAGGGCCCGCCGGAGGCCGAAATGGGTTGGCGAGCCGCCGTCCTGGCGCGCTCTGAGAGATCGACCGTGTCGCCTCCGACCGCCTCGAAGTCGGGGCGCCGGTCGCCGTCCCAGGCCCGGAGACTCTCGTCGATCCGGTGACTGGATGAATAGACACGGGTGGATGACATCTGAATGTTGGATGATTCTATGCGCATCTGTCCCCCTCTGGTCTGCATCGACCGTTTCGGGTTGTCTTGATTGATGAATGCTGTCCAATTGGAATATCGGCCCTTCCCGGCGATTACTTGAGGTCGTAACCGCGGAATCCCGGAATACGCGAAATCGACCATCTTTCGCGTATTTCGCGGTGAAGAGAGCGGAAGAGGCGTATAATGTCGGCGAATTGCGTACAATCCAAGTGAGCCTGCATTGTACCGCGCCCGAGATAGCTTCTTTTAAAGTCTTTAACACAAGGAGATTTTGATGAAGAAGATCATGATCACGGTTGGAATCGTGGTGGTGGCGGTGGTGGTCTGCTGGCGTTGGAGTGCCGCCGTCCCGCAAGAGTTGGATCCGTTAAAAGTCGCGAGCGATACCCACAAGCTGGTCTTCGAGAATCCGTTCGTGCGGGTGCTGGAGGTTCATGTGCCGCCCGGCAAGACCGAACCCTGGCACGGGCATGGACGGCGGGTGGTCGTCTACCTGACGGACTTTCATACCCGCGTCACCGATCAGGGGGGCCGGCCTCAAGATACCCTGCGCAAAGCCGGATCGGTTCGCTGGAGCGATCCGGTCGTTCATCAAGTGGAGAATATCGGCAAAACCGAGGGCCACGTCATCAGCGTGGAACTCAAGTGAGGCTCGTCATGAACACGCGATTCAAGACCTCTCTCTGGGGGCTCATCTTTCTATTGGCCTGTGCCGCCTTGATGGGGCCCGGATCTTCATCGGCGAGGAGGATGATGGTTGACGATCCGGCGAACAGCCGTGCCGCATTCTTGAAACTGATCGCCCGCCCGCGCGTGCCGCTGGCGCCGATCGTGAAAGAGATGCAGTCGCCCGAGACCAACGGCCTGACGCACCTGCATTTCACCTATGCTTCGGAGGCGGGGCAGCGGGTGCCCGGCCTCATGATCAAGCAGACCTCCATGGTGGGCCGGCATCCGGTGGTCATCGCCCTGCACGGCACGGGCGGCAACAAGGAGAGCCAACTGGCGCTGCTGAAGGAACTGGCCGGACTCGGTTTCATCGGGATCGCCATCGACGGCCGCTATCACGGCGAGCGGTCCCGCACGGGGCAGGGATCCGCCGACTACAATGAAGCCATCCTTCGCGCCTACCGCACCGGCAAAGAGCATCCCTTCCTGTACGATACCGTCTGGGACATCATGCGGCTGCTGGATCTGCTGGAGACGCTCGTCAATGTCGATGCGAAGCGCATCGGAATGATCGGCTTCTCCAAGGGCGGCATGGAGACCTACCTGACCGCGGCCGTCGATTCGCGGGTGGCGGTGGCCGTTCCGTGCATCGGCGTTCAGAGCTTTCGCTGGGCGTTGGAGCACGACTCCTGGCGCTCGCGGGTCGAGACTTTTCAGGCGGCCATCAACGGCGCGGCCGGGGACGAGGGCGTGAAGGAGATCGACGCGGCCTTCGTGCGCAAGTTCTATGACCGCGTGGTTCCCGGGATCTACGATCAGTTCGACGGGCCGCAGATGTTGCCGCTCATTGCGCGGCGCCCGCTGCTGGTCATCAACGGCGATCAAGATCCTCGCACGCCGATTCCCGGGTTGCTGGACTGCGCGGAGCGGGCGCGAAAGGCCTATCACGATGCCGCGTCGGACGACCGGTTCGAGTTGTTGATTCAGGAGAAGACCGGCCACGCGGTGACGGCCGCCTCTCGTCAGGCGGCGCTGGCCTGGTTCGTGAAATGGTTGAAGCCTTGAAGCTCCGCTAAATTTCAAACCGCGAAATACGCGAAACACGCTAAATCAAGTTTCGTGTGTTTCGTGTGTTTCGCGGTTCTCACCTCAGAGTGACGTTAATCGGGACCACTGACTACCGGTCCACTTCGACATGGAACTCTCCGGTCTCCACATACTCCCCGCGGGAATTGCGGCCGCTGACGGTCAGCGTGTAGGTGCCTTTGCGGAACTGATTGGCCGGAATTCTGAGCCCCAGGGTGGCTCCCGCCGATGACTGGCCGACGGCGATCTCGCTGCGGCTCCAGATCTCCTCGCCCGTCAGGGTCTGGAGCGTGACGCGGTAGCGGTCGTAAGCGGCTTCCGGCAGCTTGAGCGTAAGTTGGATCAGGTCGGTGCCGGACGGGATCCGCAGATTCCGCGTCGTCTGGCTGCCGCCCGTGGTGTCTCGCAATCCGCCCAGGGCCCAGGTGAATGAAGCGACGGTCGAAGCCGGTTTCGGCGCCGGCGCGGCCACGGGC
>DATEFT010000390.1:0-3229 GCA_035280505.1 Blastocatellia bacterium
ATCTACGAGGCCTGCCTGCTGAGGTTCCGGCCGATCATGATGACGACCATGGCGGCGCTGCTGGGCGGGCTGCCGCTGGCGCTGGGGACGGGAACCGGGTCGGAACTGCGGCGGCCGCTGGGCATCACGATCGTCGGCGGATTGTTGCTGAGCCAGTTGTTGACGCTCTACACGACGCCCGTGATCTATCTCTATTTCGACCGCCTGGCCCAGCGGTTGAAGCGGGGAAGGCGGACCCGGAACGAGTCGGGCCGGTTGTCGGCGATGGAGTCGTCATGAATCTCGAGTTCCGGCAGTTTTTTCTTGAACGTTGAAAATAATGAATATCTCCGCCCCATTCATTAAGAGATCGGTCGGCACGTCGTTGCTCACGATCGCGCTGGCGCTGGCGGGCGCACTGGGCTATTCATTGCTGCCGGTCTCGCCGCTGCCGCAGGTCGATTTTCCCACGATTCAAGTCTCGGCGAATCTGCCCGGCGCCAGCCCGGAGACCATGGCTTCGGCGGTGGCGACCCCGTTGGAACGCCAGTTCAGCCGCATCGCCGGGGTGACGGAGATGACTTCGACCAATAATCTCGGCACCACCTCCGTCACGCTGCAATTCGAGCTGAGCCGGGACATCAACGGGGCCGCGCGCGACGTGCAGGCGGCGATCAACGCGGCGCGCAGCCAGTTGCCGGCGAACCTGCCGAGTAACCCGACTTATCGCAAAGTCAATCCGGCCGACGCGCCGATCATGCTGTTGTCGTTGACATCCGACACGATCGAAATTCGCAACCTGTACGACCTGGCCTACTCGGTCCTGCAGCAGAAGATTTCGCAGGTGGACGGCGTGGGGCAAGTCATCGTCGGCGGCAGCTCGCTGCCCGCGGTTCGCGTGGAGCTGAACCCTCAGGCTGTCAGCAAGTACGGGATCGGCCTGGAAGGCGTGCGGACGGCGCTCGCCGCGGCGAATGCCAACCGCCCCAAAGGGCAACTGAGCGATGCGGACCTGAACTGGGAACTGCGGGCCACCGACCAGTTGGTGAAGGCCGACCAGTACCGCCCGTTGATCGTGGCGACGAACCAGGGGAATGTCGTGCGCCTCTCGGATCTGGGCGAGGTGACGGATTCGGTGGAGAACCTGCGCGCCGGAGGGCTGGCGAACGGAAAGCCGGCCATCCTGATCATCATCTTCCGGCAGCCGGGCGCGAACATTATCAAGACCGTCGACAGCGTGCGGGCGCTGATTCCGCAGTTGCAGGGCTCCATCTCTCCGGCCATCAAGCTGGCGGTCCTCAACGACCGCACGACCACCATCCGGGCTTCGGTGGTCGACGTGGAACGGACCCTCATGATCTCGATCGCGCTGGTCATCATGGTGGTCTTCATCTTTTTGCGCAGCGCCTGGGCGACGATCATCCCGAGCGTGGCGGTGCCGCTCTCGCTGCTCGGCACCTTCGGCGTGATGTACCTGCTGGGCTATAGCCTGGACAATCTCTCGTTGATGGCCCTCACCATCTCAACCGGCTTCGTCGTGGACGATGCCATCGTGGTGATCGAGAACGTGACCAGATATCTCGAACAGGGCGAGCGCCCGCTCCGGGCGGCCCTGCTGGGCGCGCGGCAGATCGGGTTCACCGTGCTCTCGATGAGCACCTCGCTGGTGGCGGTCTTCATCCCGATCCTGTTGATGGGCGGAATCGTGGGGCGGTTATTCCGCGAATTTGCGGTGACGCTCTCGGTCGCCATCGCCATCTCGCTGGTGGTCTCGCTGACGACGACTCCGATGATGTGCGCCAAGTTTCTACGCCCGCCGGGCGAGAGCCGGCCGGGCCGGTGGTCGCGGGCCGGCGAACGGGCCTTCAACTGGGTCCATCGCCGTTACGGCGGGGCTCTGGCCTGGGTGCTGCGCCATCCGCGATTGACGATGCTGGTGACCATCTCGACGATCTGCGCGAGCGTCTATCTCTACCTGATCGTTCCCAAGGGGTTCTTTCCGGATCAGGACACCGGGCGGCTGGTCGGCAATATTCAGGCCGCCCAGGATATCTCGTTTCAGGAGATGCGGCAGAAACTGTCGCGGGTGGTCGAGATCATCATGAAAGATCCGGCCGTGGACACCGTGGGCGCTTTCACCGGCGGGGGCGGCTCGACCACCAACACCGCGCGAATGTTCATCTCCCTCAAGCCATTGGAGCAGCGCCGGGTCAGCGCGACGGCGGTGATCGCGCGGTTGCGCTCCCCATTGGCTCGAGTGCCGGGCGCGGGCACCTTCCTGCGCCCGGTGCAGGACATCAACGTCGGCGGCCGGATCAGCAACGCGATCTACCAGTACACCCTGCAAGGCGATAATTACGAAGAGCTGGCGAGTTGGACCCAGCGGCTGGTGGAACGCCTGCGGTCGATCCCGCAGCTCACGGATCTCAACACCGATCAACAGAATCGCGGGCTGGAGGCCTCGATCGTCATCGACCGCGATACGGCCGCGCGGCTGGGACTCAACGCCCAGTTGATCGATAACACGCTCTACGACGCCTTCGGCCAGCGGCAGGTCTCCACCATGTACATGCAATTGAATCAGTATCATGTGGTCATGGAGGTCGCGCCGCAGTTCTGGCAGAACCCCGAAACGCTGAAGCACCTCTATCTTCAAGCCCCGACCGGCGCGCCGATCCCGCTCAGCTCGGTCGCCGGCTTCAAGACCGAGACCACGACGCTCGCGGTCAATCACCAGGGGCAGTTTCCCGCGACCACCATCTCGTTCAACCTCGCGCCCGGCGCGGCGCTCGGCGATGCCGTGCAGGCCATCGAACAGGCCAAACGCGAGATCGGATTGCCCGGCTCGATTCAGGCCGGTTTTCGGGGGACGGCCCAGGCCTTCCAATCTTCGCTGGCCAACGAACCGCTCCTGATCCTGGCCGCGCTGCTGACGGTTTACATCGTGCTGGGCGTGCTCTACGAGAGCTACATCCACCCGATCACGATTCTCTCGACCCTGCCCTCGGCCGGCGTCGGCGCGATCCTGGCGCTCCTGCTCTTCAAGATCGATCTGACCGTGATCGCGCTGATCGGGATCATCCTGCTGATCGGGATCGTCAAGAAGAACGCGATCATGATGATCGACTTCGCGCTGGAGGCGGAGCGCGAGCAGGGCCGGAGCCCGGAAGAGGCGATCTACGAGGCCTGCCTGCTGAGGTTCCGGCCGATCATGATGACGACCATGGCGGCGCTGCTGGGCGGGCTGCCG
>DATEFT010000391.1:0-5824 GCA_035280505.1 Blastocatellia bacterium
CCTCGTCGACCTGGACCTACCTGATCAACGATCAGGCGCTGGGCGAGATGCAGCAGATGCTCTACGGATTCGGCAACACGGCTTTTGCCATGGGCGCCGTCCTGACGACCTGGCCCCTGTTGATCGCCTGGCGCTGTGCGCGCTGGTTGAAGCAGGGGAAGAGATGACGAGTCAGCGCCGTTTTTCGAACTGGCCGGGTTTGAGCTCCGGATTGAGTTTGTACTTGTGGATCCGCCATTCTTCGATCACCCGGCCATCGGCGGTTCGGGTCATCTGATGGGGCAGCCAGAGGTCGCCGACGTGCCGATAATCGCTGAAGACGCACTGGTAGTTGATCATGATCGGCTCGCCGGTCTCGTCCTGATTGAGTTGCTGGTTGCCGGTCTCGGGCGGCGCCGGGGCCAGATAGCTGAGCATCGAGGGGCGGTGAGTTCTCTGGTCCACGTAGAGCCAGACGGCAAATCCGTCAGGGCCCTTGACGCTGAGCAGATCGAATTTGCCCACCTTCATCTTCATTTCGCGCTGAAAGCTGTAGCTGAATTGAGAGGTCCAGGCCGGGGCCGGCAAGACCGCGATCAGGAAGCGGTAGAACTCCGAGCGGACCTGTCTTTCCCGGGCCGACGCTCCCGGGTCCGCCGCCGGGAGATCCGTGATAGGCAACGGGTCCGCCTGGACTCGATCGCCGTTGACGATTTCGGTCGCGGTGATCTCCTTCGATCCCAGGGTCAGGCTCATGGTTCGCATAAACCTGTCGGGCAGCAACAGCTTGAGCTTGAGCTCTCCGCGGATTTCGCGGTTTCCGCTGACGACGCGGACATTGCCGCCGGCGGACAGGCTCCGGATCTCGGTCAGGACGGACTCGCCCCCGATCGATTCACGACCCTGCTTGAGAATCTCCTGGGCCCGGTTGGGATTGGTTTCCGGCTGGACAGCCGGGGTCTGTGAGAAGAGTGCCTGCGGCAATAGGGAGATCAGTAAGAAGGCCACCCAGGCCGAACGCATTGAATCACCTCATATTTATCTGGTTCAATTCCATTTCACGCTCATGTTGCTGCGTGATCTCGTCGAAGCGTTTCTGCTGTTCAGGCGTGAGTACGGCTTTAATCATCGAATTGGTCTTGGCCCGGGCCTCTTTAAATCCCGGGCAGTTGGCGAAACGCTTGGGATGGAACTCCTTCCGCGTTTCGTCGAAGATCGCGCGAATCGCCGAGACCTGGTCCTCGTTCAGCTCGAGATCGCGCTTCATGTTCTCCAGCATCTGCTGCGAACCTTTGCGCGATCCGGGACCGGCCTGGCCGCCGGGTTTCGGATTCCACTTCTGCACGTAGAGATGATCCAGGGCTCCGCCGGTAATCCCGCCCAGCACAAAGACGAGCATAATCAAGAGCCAGACCTGAAGTTTTACTCTGCCCTGTGAAGTCATCATCGTTCATGAGAGCGGTTGGCGCTCTGCTCCTCCCAGCCGATCACCGAAATGATCATCTCATCGTTGGATGCCGGAAGAATTTCACTGGTCAACATCAGTTGCGATGATGAACGGCTATTCAGAGCCGGCGTTTGAACGACGGGTTCGGGGGCCCGCCAGACGAAGCTCATGACGACGATCACGACGATCGCGAAGACCGGAATCGCCAGTTTGGCTTCTTTCAGCATGGCGAGCCATCTATTCCACTCTTCGGATCGGCGCCGCCGCTCCGAATCGATGCGCGCCAGAATTCTTCGATAGAGAAACGGCGAGGCCGCCGCCAGATTGATTTCAGCCTCGCTGGCTTCGATCACGTGTAGTAACTCTTCGCCGATCCGATCGAGTTTTTCATGATCAATGTGGGGGCGTTTCTTCTTCCACATCGCGCGCTCCTGCGGAAATAGATCTCGGTACCCTGTTGATTAAATCGATTGATCAACCGCGAAGCACGCGGAAGACGCGGATTTCGCGGTTCGAATCTCAAATCTCGAACCGAAAATTATAGAAACTTGGTCAACAACTGCCGCAATCCGTGCTGTGCGCGATGTGAGCGCATCTTCACCTTGGCGGCGGTCCAGCCGGTCAAGCCCGCGATCTCGGAGATCGAGAGTTCTTCGAGTTTGAGCAAGGTCAAGACCAGTCGATCCTCGGGTTTCAACCGCGACAACAACTTGTTGGCGAGATCGCGCGAGATGGCCAACCCCTCGATGTTGCCATTGGCGCTCAGATCGTGCATCCGCTCGCTGAGATAGGAGGTCTCTTCATCCGTCAGTTCGCCGATGCTGCTCTCGCTGCGCCGTTGCTGCCGGCGCAGTTCGTCGTAACAGGTGTTCATCGTGATCCGCGCCAGCCAGGCGACGAACGAGTTTTCGTGACCGCCCTGATAGTTGGCCAGCGCAAAATAGGCTTTGATGAAACTTTCCTGAACGATCTCCTCGACCTGTTCGCGGCGTGTAAAGAAGCGATATCCGAACCGCGCGACCAGTTGCCGGTGCCGATCGAAGAGGCGGGCAAACGCCACTTCATCGCCCGCGCGCGTCCTGGCAATCAGCTCATCATCCGTCGATTCTGGGTCCTGAACCTGCGCCGAAACCACAACCTCAGATTCAGCGTATTCAGCCATCTTGTTCATTCAACCGCCAGTCGGCCGCCTCTCTCCTCGGATTAGGGGGATTAGGGGCGAATTCGGAGATCTTCGCTACTGCTATAGGCGTGAAAACAGCTCCACCGGTTACAATTTTTATTTACTCCGACTAAGCCTGAAGGTAACCGACGCGGGGATGAGTTTTGTGTCATGATACTCTGCTTGCCATGGAGCCGTCGCTTAGAGCATAAAAGTATAGGTCATGACGACGAAAAAGGAAAAATTGCCGCCGGGCTGGGAGCTTAGACGAATCGACGAGATCGGCGAGGTCCATTCGGGCTCCACTCCGCCGACCTGGAATCCGGAGTTCTGGGATGGCGGGATCACCTGGATCACGCCCAACGATCTGAGCCGGATCGAGACTCCGTATCTCTCGTTTTCCGCCCGGACCCTCTCGGCCGAGGGGCTCAGGCAGAGCTCGAAACGGCTGCTGCCTCCCTATTCGATCGTCATCTCGTCGCGCGCGCCGATCGGATATGTCGCGATTCCGACCGTCGAATTCTGCACCAATCAAGGGTGCAAGAGCCTGGATCTCGACGACGACTATCAGGCCGATTTCGTCTACTACAACCTCAACTTTCATCTGAAAGCGCTGAAGAGTCTCGGCGAGGGGACGACGTTCACCGAGATCTCAAAGGCGGCGCTCTGCACGATTCGTCTGCCGTTCCCCGTCAACCGGGTTGAACAGGAGCGAATCTCCACGATCCTCCTCTGTCTCGATCGCACCATGGAGTTGACCCGCGGGCTGATCGCTAAACGGAAACGCCTGTTGGCGGGAGTGATGCAGAGTCTGCTGACCAGAGGGATCGATCCGAACGGGAAGGTCCGTTCGGAGACCGCTCACCGGTTCAAGGATTCGCCCGTCGGCCGGATTCCGATGGAGTGGGAGACCGTGACGCTCTCCGAACTGGTGCCGGGCGCGGATTACGGCATCTCGGCTCCCCTCGGCGAAGAGGGCGCCGTTCCGGTGCTGAGGATGAACAATCTCAAGGACGGCGAGGTGGAGCTGGCCGACCTCAAATATTCGTCGGGCCCGGAGGCGGCCCGTCTGCTGCTTCGGCCGCTGGATGTCCTGTTCAACCGGACCAACAGCATCGAGCATGTCGGGCGCACCGGCATCTGGCGCGGGCAACTGGCGAGAGCGTCGTTCGCCTCTTACCTGGTTCGACTGGTGCTCGATCGAGACCGGCTCTTGCCCGAGTACCTCAATTTCTGGCTCAACCTGGGAACGACCCGGATGCTGATCAAAAATTTCGCCACGATCGGCGTCCACCAGGCGAACATCAATCCGACCAATCTGCGCAAGACCACGATCGCCCTGCCTCAATCACTGGGCGAGCAGCAGGCGATCGTCGATTTCCTCAACACTCACAAAGCCATGATCCGGCTGGAGGAGCGAAAGCTGGAGAAGTTTCGCCAGATCAAACGCGGACTGATGCAGGACCTCTTCACCGGCCGGGTCAGGATCGAGACCCCGATGCCGCCGGTCGATGTTGCGCTCTAAATCTAATTGCTTTCGGTATTTTGAAAAGTAAGCTTCTTGAATTTTCATTCGAAACCGCGAAAGACGCGAAATATTTAGCGGTTTATAAACCAATTTTGCGAGCAACGCATTCAGTTATGGAGGAGGGGAGAGAATCGTGAAGAAGCTCGGTTTATCGGCGGTGATCGTCTATCTGTTTCTGGCCGGCGCCCTGCCGGCCCGGGCGCAGCGGCCGCCGGATCGGGACTATCTCTTCTACGTCCTCTCGGAATCGGCGGACAAGATCTCGCTCGTCCGGTTCGGCCCGAGCGGCGCGCGCGTCGAGCGTGAGATCGGGACCGGCACCATGGAGCCGGACATCGATGGGCCGCACGGCGTGGCGGTCTCGCCGGACAAACAGAACTACTACGTCTCTCTCGGTCACGGGCGCCCCTTCGGGACGGTCTGGAAGTATGCGACCAGGGACGACAAAGTGCTGGGCCAGGTCACCCTGGGCTTGTTTCCGGCCACCATGGATGTCTCGCCGGACGGAAATTTCCTCTATGTCGTCAATTTCAATCTGCACGGCGATCTGGTCCCCTCGTCGGTCTCGGTCGTGTTGTTGAGCGAGATGCTGGAGATCAAGCGCATTCCGACCTGCACCATGCCGCACGGTTCGCGGTTCAACGTTCAAGGGACCAGGCACTATTCGGCCTGCATGATGGATGATCTATTGGTCGAGATCGATACCGGAACCCTCAAGGTCGCCCGTCACTACCTGTTGACGAAAGGCCAGGAGCGGGGCGGCCAGGGTGAGGTTCCGCGCCGCGACTCGGAACAGGCCGGTCATGCGGCGCATGCCGATCACAGCGGACACGGACTCGAACCGCCCACACCCGGAGATGTCTCCTGCTCTCCGACCTGGGCTCAGCCCTCTCCGGACGGCTCGATGGTCTACGTGGCCTGCAACAAATCGAGCGAGATCGTGGAGGTCGATGCGAAGACCTGGAAGATCACCCGGCGACTGGCGGCCGGACCCGGCGTCTACAATCTGGCCGTGACCAGGGGCGCTCCGAACGGTGAGCGGCTGGTGGCGACCAACAAGCGCGGGCCCTCGATCTCGCTCTTCGATCTCCAATCCGGCAAAGAGCTGGCCCGCATTCCGACCAAACGCAAAGTCGTGCATGGCGTGGTCGTCTCGCCGGACAATCGTTACGCGTTCGTCTCGGTCGAGGGAATCGGCAGCGAACCGGGTTCGGTCGAGATCATCGATCTGGAGGCGATGAAGACCGTGGCGACGGTCGACGTGGCGCCGCAGGCGGCGGGCATCGATTTTCTGAGAATCGAGCCGGTGAAACAGAGTAAGTGAGCTCTTGAACCGCGAAACACGCGAAACACGCGAAAGCTGGACAATTTCGCGTGTTTCGCGGTTGGTCTGATTGGTTATTGGCCTGGTGCCGTGGTCGAACCTTTCTGGATCGGATGGCTGAGCTTCATGATCCAGATGCCGCTGTTGACGTCATTGAAGTAGATATACTCGCCGACCTGTCGCGCGCCCCAGGCGAAGGGCAGATTGGGGCGGAAGCCTTCCGGATCGCCGGACCACAATCGGGCGATCTCGCGTCCCTGGCGATAGAGATCGCCGCGCAGTTCTCCCGAGACATCCAGCACCCGGCCGCCGGCTCCGTAATAGCCCATCACCAGGATGTCGTCCTTGACCCAGATGTTGTGGGCTCCGCCTTCAGGCACCGCA
>DATEFT010000392.1:0-5118 GCA_035280505.1 Blastocatellia bacterium
GGGTTGACCGAGGCCCTTCCGGATCGCCGTTTCCTGCGCACTCTCCAAATCATAGCTCCACACGAACCTCCAACTTAACTTGCAAAGTTGCGACCCTCATGGACCTATTCCGGTCCTCCCCGGCCTAACCAACAAGAAAATTTTTATCTTGAGGAGAACAATCCTGTTTCTTGAGTGAGGAAGCATACGTCGTAGATTAGAACACGTCACCACACAAATGTGTGGGTTGTGTATTAATTTCACATTATCAGCAGGCCAGTAAATGAATGCCTATCAATAATTTGCCCCCTGTCGGGACAATTGGTTTAACCACTTGATCGGTAGGGGCCTGAGATTGCGTCTTGATGTTTGGGGGGAGATTGTATATTGTGATCGGAGATCATAGACAGTTTGTTTTAATGTATCAGCCCCTCACACAACAACATCGATTGGCATCATCTAGTGCCTCTAGTGCCTCCGGTTTAACCGACAGAGTTAATAACACCCTCGAAGTTTCCCTCAGTGGCAAGCGCGGCTATTGCGATTGGGCATCGGGCAAAGGGATGGGATGGTTGTGTTGGTCTTCCGTTACGTAGGTCAGTTGATCGGCGGCCTGGCCGCAATTCTGGTTTGGATCGCGCTGGGAGTGCCCGGCGTCTCGGGTCAGGTGCAGCAGGAAGCGGCGAAAGGGCCGATCCGGCAGTTCAGCTTCGATCAGTGGGAAGCGAAACAGGGATTGCCCAACAGCGAGGTTCAGGCGATCGCCCAGACTCGTGACGGGTATCTCTGGCTCGGAACCCAGGAGGGGCTGGCGCGCTTCGACGGTGCGCACTTCACGGTCTTCGACCGCCGCAATACCCGGGAGATCAAACACAGCAATGTCCAATGTCTGATCGAAGGCGGCGACGGCAGCCTCTGGATCGGGACCCTGGGCGGCCTGGTCCGGTTGAAAGACGGAAAGTTCGCCTCCTTCACCACCAAGGAGGGGTTGGCGCACGACTTCATCAACTCGCTCTACGAAGATCATGAGGGCCGGCTCTGGATCGGAACCTTCGGCGGCGGGTTGGACTGTTTCAAAGGGGGCCGCTTCACCCACTACACGGCCCGCGACGGGTTGGCGAACGATTTCGTCTCGGCCATCACCGAGGACCACACCGGCAATCTCTGGATCGGAACCCAGGGCGGCCTGGACTGCTTCAAGAACGATCGGTTCATCCACTACACGACCCGCGAGGGACTGCCCAACAATCAGATCTGGGCCACCTATGAAAGCCGGGATCGCAGCCTGTGGATCGGAACCAGCGGCGGCCTGGTGCAGTTGAAGAACGGAAAGTTCACCACCTATCTTCCTCCTCACGATCCCTCGCACAAGACCGTCAAGGCCATCTACGAGGATGCCGCGGGCGCGCTCTGGATCGGCACCTACGGCGGCGGATTGAACCGGCTGCTCGACGGAAAATTCCATTCGTTCACGACCGGGGAGGGATTGTCGCATGACTTCGTGTGCTCGATCTATCAGGACCGCGAGGGCAGCATCTGGATCGGGACGGAAGGCGGGGGCCTGAATCGGCTGCGGGATGACAAGTTCGTCACCTACACCACCAAAGAAGGGCTGACGAGCGATTCGGCTCGAACCGTCTATCAAAGCCGCGACGGCGCGATCTGGATCGGCACCTCCGGCGGCGGAGTCTCGCGGCTCAAAGACGGCCATTTCAGCCACTACACGACCCGCGACGGCCTGGCCGACGATCTGGTCTTCGCGCTCTTCGAGGATCGCTCCGGCGTGATGTGGTTCGGAACCAACAGCGGGCTCTGCCGTTTGAAGTATGGGCGCTTCACGACCTACACCATGAAAGATGGACTGTCGCACGACATGGTCCGGGCCATCTTCGAGGATCGCGCCGGCCGGCTCTGGGTCGGAACGCGCGGCGGGCTGGATTGCCTCCAGGATGGAAAGTTTACCAACTATACCGGCCGCGGCTTCCCGTCCAATGCGGTCCGCCTGATCTACGAGGACCGGGCCGGCGATCTCTGGATCGGCGGCAACAAGGGGCTCTCACGCTTCAAAGACGGTCGATTCACGACCTACACCACCGAGCAGGGACTCTCCCACAATTTCGCCTATACCATGATCGAGGATCACGCCGAGGATCACGACGGGACGTTCTGGATCGGCACCTACGGCGGCGGACTCAACCGGCTCAGACATGGCAAGTTCACCCGTTTTACGACCAAAGAGGGGCTCTTCGACGATATCGTCCTGCAGGTTCTGGACGACCGGCGCGGAAATCTCTGGATGAGCTGTAACAAGGGCGTCTTTCGCGTCGACAAGCGCCAGTTGAACGACTATGCCGACGGCAAGATCTCGGCGATCAATTCGGTCTCTTACGGACTCTCGGACGGCATGAAGAGCCCCGAGTGTAGCGGCAGTTCTCAACCGGCGGGCTGGAGAACCATCGACGGCCGGCTCTGGTTCCCGACGACCAAGGGAATGGCCGTCATCGACCCGGCCACCACCAGGATCGACCCGTTCCCTCCCCAGGTTCAGATCGAGAACGTCGTCGCCGACGATCAGACCACGACTCTGACCGGAAAGACCGAGCCCGTGCGTTTCGCTCCGGGAACGGTCCGGCTCGAGATCAATTACAGCGGCATCAGCCTCTCGGCTCCGGACAAGGTGCGGTTCCGCTATCGCCTGGACGGTTTCGACCATGATTGGATCGACGCCGGGGCACGGCGGGCGGCGTACTACACCAATCTGCCGCCGGGCTCCTACAGCTTCCGGGTCATGGCCGGCAACAACGACGGGGTTTGGAACGAGACCGTGGCGCTCTCTCGATTCGACCTGGCTCCGCACTTCTATCAGAGATCCTGGTTCTTCCTGCTCTGCGCGACGCTGATCGCCGGAATCGGCTGGACCATTCACCGAATCCGGTTGAGACAACTGCAGTCCCGCTTCTCCGCCGTTCTGAATGAACGCAACCGGATCGCCCGCGAGATGCACGATACGCTGATCCACGGGATCGTCGGAGCCTCGGCGCTGCTCGGAGCGGTGGCCAAGCTGGTAGCGGTCTCGCCGCAACAGGCGCACGATTATCTGGAGATGGCGAGAGTCGAATTGAAGAACAGTCTCGACGAGGTGAGGGCCGCCGTCAGCAGCCTGCGGGAACAGACCGGAGAGATGAGCAACCTGCCCGCCGGCATCAACAGTCTGATGCAGCGGCTGACCGCCGGAGAGACCGTCAGCGCCCAGTGTGTGATCCGGGGCGAGCAGCAGACGCTTCCCGACGAGATCGCGGAGAACCTGCTGCGGATCGGCCGGGAAGCGATCGTCAATGCCATCCGGCACTCGGCCGCCAGCCGGATCGTCGCCGAGATGAGATTCGACCCGCACCAGTTCGAATTGGACATCACCGACAACGGCGTCGGGTTCGATCCGGAGAGAACCAGGGCCAACGGCAGTCCGCATTTCGGTCTGATCGGGATGCGGGAGCGCGCCGCGGTGATCGGCGGCGAACTGATTCTGGAAAGCCAGCCGGGCGCGGGCACCAAAGTGCTGGTTCGGGTTCCGCTTCACCTAAGACTTTCAGGGCCAACCGCGAAACAGGCGAAATACACGAAAGCCGGATAATTTCGCGTATTTCGCGGCTGATCAAATAGATCACAGGCGCATCTCTTCACCGGCCGGGGCCGGGTCCAGTTCCGCAATGGCCTGGAAGAGCTCCGCCTGCCGAATCGGTTTGGTCACGTAGCCGCTCATTCCCGCCTGCAGACAGCGCTCGCGATCGCCGGCCAGCGCATGGGCGGTGAGAGCGATGATCGGAATCCGCTGACCGGTGCCCCGCTCCGTGCTGCGAATGATCGCCGTCGCCTCGAAGCCGTTCATCTCGGGCATCTGGATATCCATGAGGATCAGGTCGAACCGTTCCCGGGCCAGCATATGGACCGCTTCCAGACCGTTGTTGGCGGCGACCACGGTATGCCCGGCCTTCTCCAGCAGGCGAATCGCCAGCCGCTGATTCACCACGTTATCTTCGGCCAGCAGAATGTGCAGCCGGCGCTCGTTCTCGATGACCGGTTGTTGGTCGGCGACCGGCGCCCCGATTCTCGGCGATGAGCTGGTCGGCGGCAATGAGCGACTCTCCTCGGCCGCCACGGCCGGCCGGCCGAACCGGCAGGTGAAATGGAAAGTGCTGCCCTTGCCGTACTGGCTTTCGACCTGGAGTTCTCCGCCCATCATCTCGACCAATCGCAATGAGATGGTCAAGCCCAGCCCGGTCCCGCCGAACTGGCGCGTGGTCGAGGTGTCCGCCTGCGAAAAGGCCTCGAAGATCGAGCGCAGCTTATCGGACGGAATGCCGACTCCCGTATCCTTGACGGTGAAACGCAGCCAGACGTCCGGCTCTTTCCCGGAACCGCACTCGACCCGGACCGTGATCCCTCCGCGCTCCGTGAACTTGATGGCATTGCCGATCAGGTTGATTAAGATCTGCCGAAGGCGGCCCGCGTCGCCGACCAGCACTTCGGGCACCTCGGGCGAGATCTGGCAGGTCAGGGAGAGCCCTTTCTGCCGGGCCCGCAGCTCGAGCGGTTTGATCGTATCCTCCAGATTCTCGCGGAGCCTGAAGTCGATCGGGTCGAGATCCAGTTTACCGGCCTCGATCTTGGAGATATCCAGAATGTCGTTGATGATCGTCAGCAGCGAGTCGGCCGATGATTTGACCATCCCCAGGTACTCGCGCTGCTCCGGCGTCAATTCGGTATCGAGCGTCAGTTCGGTCATCCCGATGATGCCGTTCATGGGGGTCCGAATTTCATGGCTCATGTTGGCCAGGAAATCGCCCTTGACCCGATTGGCGGTCTCGGCCGTCACCTTGGCCTGCTGCAACTCCAGGGTCCGGGAGTCGACCAGCAGGACCAGTTCTTTCTCTCGGGCTTTCACCTGCCGGTTGCGCCACTCATAGCAGATGCCCGCCAACCCGATCATGACCAGCACGCAGAGCCCATAAAACCATCGGGTCTGGTGGAACTGCGGCGCGAGACGAACGGTGAAGGCCGCACCGGTCTCGTTCCAGACCCCATCGTTATTGGAGGCGACCACCCGGAAGCGATAGGTTCCGGGCGGAATGTTGTTGTAGT
>DATEFT010000393.1:0-8859 GCA_035280505.1 Blastocatellia bacterium
CCATGAACCGCTCCATGACCTGGCGGCTCTGTTCGCTGAGCGCCTGATCCGGTAGTGGACGCGACTTGTCGTAATTGAGCATGATGCGGCGCGCGCGGTGAAGAGTGGTCTTGACGTTCTGTTCGGTGATCTCCAGCGCGGAGGCCGACTCTTTGACCGAGTAATCGAAGACGTCGCGGAGCAGCAGGACCGCCCGATGGGTCGGGGTCAACGCCTCGAGCGCCAGCAGGAACGCGAACGAGACGCTCTCGAGCAGATCATAGCGAGCGGCGGGGTCGCCGCGCTCGTCGGACGGTCCGACCTCCGACTCCAGGGCTTCGGCTCCGGCCTCGATCGGCGACGGCAACCAGGGGCCATCGTAACCCCGGCGCTTTCTCTGGCGTAACAGGTCGCGCCCCAGATTGATCGCCACCCGCACCAGCCACGGGCGCCAGGGCTCGTCGGTGCGCGCCGGAGGGCTCTTGAGGGCGCGAATGAAGGTCTCCTGGACCAGGTCGTCCGCGTCCGCCGCATTGCCGGTCAGGCGATAACAGAGGCCCCAGAGGAACCGCTCGTGCTCTTTAAATGCATCTCCGACGACGACTGTTAAACCCGTATTCATTGGTCTTTCGCGTCTTTCACGTGTTTCGCGGTTTATCCGGCACTGGGGACCGAATCGAAGAATAGTTCGTCTGGATAACACCAGGCCCATTCCTCGCCGAGTTCGAGGGAGCGAATCAGCGGATGGCCGGTCGCGTGATAGTGTTTCGTCGCGTGTTTGTTGGGCGATGAGTCGCAGCAACCGACGTGGCCGCAGCTCAGGCACAGCCGCAGGTGCAGCCAGTGCCCGCCGGTCCGCAGGCAGTCCTCGCAGCCGTGCGCGCTGGGAGTGACCTCCTGAATCCGATCGAGATGCCGGCACTCACTGTTCATAACGGGTCCCCCTTCTATCTATGGTTGAGTCAGCGGCAGGCGGACCTGGAAGCAGGTGTTGCCCGGCTCCGACTGAAATCGAATTTCGCCGTGATGTTTCTGGACGATCCGGTAGACCGTATCCAGGCCCAGCCCCGTCCCTTCGCCCTGCGGCTTGGTGGTGAAGAAGGGCTCGAAGATCCGGCCCTGAATCTCCGCCGGGATGCCGGGACCGTCGTCGTTGATCTCGACCAGGATGTGATCGAATTTGTACGAGGTCCGGATCCAGAGATGTCCCTGCCCGCGCATGGCGTCGATCGCATTGTCCACGAGGTTCGTCCAGAGTTGATTGAGCGCGCCGCCGTAAGCCGGAATACGGGGCAGGTCCGAAGCATATTCGCGAATCACGGTGACGCCGCGTTTGAGCTGATGGCCGAGAATGACGAGCGTGTTCTCGAGGCCCTGATGCACGTCCACCTCCTGCATTCCCGAGCGATCCAGGTAGGTGTACTCTTTGATCGCCTTGACCAGTTCGGAGATGCGGGTCGTGCTGTGCTCGATCTCGGTGACCAGCTCCTTGGTCGACCAGGTGGCGGCCAGCCAGCGTAGCACGTCATTGAGCGCGGCGCCGGCCAGCTTGGTCGCCAGCGCCTCGAGCTTCTCCACCTTCAAACCGGCCCGGACGAAGACCGGCGCGATCTCCCATCCGTCGGGGAGGCCGCGTTGATCCAGCCATTGCGCGATCTCTTCTTCACACTCGCTTTCGGCCACCGGGTCCAGCGCCGGCGCGGCGGTCAGGCACTCGGCGGCGGCGTGTTGGAATTTGGTCAGGAGGGCGATCTGCTCGGGCGTCAGCGTTTGATGGCTGAGCGCCAGGCAGAGGCCGGTGACCGAGCGCAGACTGTCGCCGAGCTGCCGAGAGGCCCGCCGCGCGGCGGCGGCGGGATTGTTCAGTTCGTGGGCCAGCCCGGCCGAGAGTTTGCCGAGCGCCATCAGCTTGTCGTGGCGCTCGTCCATCCTGGTCACATCGCGGATGCGGTCGTTCAAGACTCCGACCAGCCGCTGCACCAGCTCCGGAAAGCGAGCGCTCATCTCCGGGAAGTGTTCGGTCCCCAGCCCGAGGAGACGGGTCGCCAGCGCCGCGCGGATGGTCACCGTGAACTGCGTCATCCGCGAGAACGGGAGCATTCCGGAGATCTGGCCGGCATGGATCAGGTAGACGCGGCCGTCCCAGTCGGTCTCCTCGCGCGCGTTCAGTTCGCCCTCCAGCACGACGTAGAGATGATCGGCCGGAGCGCCCTCGCGCACCAGCACCTCGCCCGCCGCCAACTGGAGCTGTTCGCCCCGTTCGATCAACCAGCCCAGGACCTCGTCCGGCAGGCCCTGCAGCGCGGCGACGGCGCCCAGCTCCGAGATCAATTGAGTTGTATTCTTCTCCGCCATCAGAGTTTGCTCAGATATTGGTGGACGAACTGGACGGCGATCGCGCCCTCGCCCACGCTCGACGCCACGCGCTTGATCGAACCGTGCCGCACGTCGCCCGCCACGAAGATTCCGGGGACGCTGGTCTCCAGGAGGAACGGCTCGCGTTCCAATCGCCAGCCGGCCGGCTGACGGCCTTCGCGCTTCAGGTCCGGACCCGAGAGGATGAAACCGTACTGGTCGCGCTCGATCTTTCCGGCCAGCCAGTCGGTATGCGGCATCGCGCCGATGAAGATGAAGAGCGATTTGGTCGGCACCGTTTCGCGCCGATCCGAATCCGCGTCGACGATGGAGATCGCCTCCAGGTGCGATTCGCCGTGCGTCTCGACGACGTCGGCGCGACAACGCACCGTAATGTTGGCGGTCTCGGAGATCTGCCGGATCAGGTATTGGGACATGGTCGCCGAGAGGCTGCGGCCGCGGGCCAGGATGGTCACGTGGCGCGCGAACTTCGAGAGATGCATGGCCGCCTGGCCCGCGGAGTTCGCGCCGCCCACGACGTAGACCTCCTCGTCGCGGCAGGCGAAGGCTTCGGTCATGGCCGCGCCGTAATAGACTCCGGCGCCCGCCAGCCGGTCCGTGCCGGGAACCTCGAGTTTGCGCCAGGCCACCCCGGTCGCGATCAGCACGACGTGGCTGCTCAGTTCGCTGCCGTCGGCGAGCTGAACGAAACGATATGAGTCCTGGCACCGGAGCCCGACGGCCTCCACCGCCAGGGTCTCGACGCCGAACCGGCGGGCCTGCGTGACGGCGCGGCGAGCCAGGTCGGCTCCGCTCAATCCCGAGGGAAAGCCCAGATAGTTCTCGATCCGCGAACTCGTCCCCGCCTGTCCCCCCGGCGCCTGTCTTTCGATCATGACCGTGCGCAGACCCTCGGAGGCGCCGTAGACCGCCGCCGCGAGCCCCGCCGGACCGCCGCCGATGATGATCAGGTCATAGAAGGGCTGGTCGGCCCGGGTCCGCAGACCGATCCGCTCCGCGATCTGCAACGCCCCCGGCGCCTCCAGTCGCGAACCGTCGGGGAAGAGCACCAGCGGCAACTTCTGGGCGGTCTCCGCCTCCAGCCACTGACTCGCCTCCGTGTCGTTCTCGATGTCCAGCCACTGATAGGGGACGTGGTTGCCCGCCAGGAAACTTTTGACCTCGAGCGCCTGCGGCGACCAGCGATGCCCGACCACGCGGATGCCCTCGAAGGGCGGACGAAATGAGGCCGACCAGTCGTCCAGCAGGTCATCCAACACCGGGTAGAAGTTCTCCTCCGGCGGATCCCAGGGTTTCATCAGGTAGTAGTCAACGCGGGCCTTGTTGATCGCGCCGATCGCGGCCTCGGTGTCGGCGTAGGCCGTCAACAAGACTCGCCTCGTCTCCGGGTAGAGCCGGTTGGCCTGCTCCAGAAATTCGACGCCCGTCATCTTCGGCATGCGCTGATCCGCCAACAGCAACGCCACCGGGTCCTGGCGCTCTTTCAATTGCCGCAGGGCATCCAGGGCCGCATCTCCAGAATTGGCGCGCAGGATGCGAAAACGATTGCCATATTGACGCCGCAGATCTCGCTCGACCGCGCGCAAGACCTCCGGATCATCATCGACCGCCAGCAACACAGGTTTTGCCATATGTTCCGCTCTGGGTTCCGAGCCAGAAATTCTCCGGGTTGTGAATCACTTGCGTAAATGTTTTCAGGGAAACGATTCTATCACACAAAACTGGCCAACCGGGGCCGATTGCGAGTTTTCCTCCGGGCGTTCAAAATTGGAGCGCAATCGAAATGTTTGAGAATCTTATATCCTCCAGATTACCTGTTTTGAGAGGGCGGATGCCTGAGATAGTGGCTTCTACTGTAACGTACAGGGCGAAGAATTTTGTCTTGGTCCGCTGAGAAATAAGCGCACCTCGGCGGGGAAAAACTTCTCAGTCAAAGGCGGACTATGCTAATCTGTATTTAATTGAAAGCCGCTGTAGATCGAGTCGGTGATCGAAAGTTTGATCGCTCGGCAGTCGTGGATAACACGCACCCCAATGCTCCTGGACATAGCAGTGAATCGTCTTCTGTTTGAAGCGCGTTTGTAGATGCCCAAACAGGTAGACTGTGATGAGTTCTGGATCTGTAACGAGCGGCTCGGTCGGATTCGGACTCCCGCGTCGATACTGAGCGTTGGATGTTGATCGTAGGCTATGCAACCCCGCTGAAAGAAAAGACCGGAGGAGAGATATGCGTAGAAGTAGAGCGTTTGTCCTCTTGGGGGCAGTCGCGTTGCTGGCGAGTAGTCTGAGCGTGGCGGCCAACGAAGAGGGCCAGGCGTCGACCGGCGCCATCCAGCTCAACTTCTTGTACGTTCACGGCGTAAAGAATGACGACGCGTCCCGCATCAATGCGGCCAACTCCCTGGCAGACTTGAAGAACTCCGTCGAAGCCGACATCCCGACCTGGATTTCGAACTACCAGGCGGCGCATCCGGGCGTCACGATCAACGTCGCGAGCGCGACGGCCAATCTCTATACGGCACCCGCCTCGCCCTACCACCCGAGCGACTCGCTCGACCCAACGCTCATGGACGACTGGGAGGTCGGCGATCCCGGCTGCACCACGACCAGGCAGGGTGATCCCTGTACTACCGCATATGAATGGCGCTATCGCCTGGTCCAAGAGATCAACCGGCTCTTCCCATCCACTGCCAAAAACATCATCCTGATCGGCCACAGCACCGGCGCACGGGTGGCCTTCGAGGTCGCCTCCAACACGGGGCCGGCCGGCGTCGGCACCTATGACTGGGGAGTACAGAATAAGATCGCCGCAGTGGTCTCGATCCAGGGCATGATCGACGGGCTCCAGCCGAATCGGTACAACGTCGTAGGTCCGTTCGACTTTGTCACGACGTGTAAGAAGGGCGACGTCATCTCCTTCTTCGGCAACGCCTCCGCGCCAGGCAACGGTTGGTGCGAGTACGCCGGAAATGTCAGCGGCGTGGCGGCAGCCGACTGGGTTGCGCAGAACAAACGCGCCCTCGGGCTCATCTCCTATAACAGTTGCTCACCCTCGCTCTGGACTGGCGAAAGCGACGGCTCCCTACCTTACGCCGCCCAGGCGAGCCCCTTTATCCAGGGCCTGAATATGACGCCTGCGCCGGGGCAAACGTACACCGTGGCCTACGGTCGAAACTACGGCTCCTACTGCCACAGCGCGATCACCAGCGCGGGCGACCCGAACCACGCGGCGGCGATCACCAACGCGAAAGCCAGGTTATTCGAGATGCTCTTTACCAACGCCTCTCGCGTCGTTCTGCAGGGCACGCAAGCGACCGCGGCGCCCGTCCCATATCAGGGCTGGACTCCGCTTTACAGCATCAACGCCGCGTGCCCGGACGGCGAAACCGCGATCATCCCGCAGCTCCAGGTCGTCGGCGCCTGCAAGCACCCCGGGTTCTTCGACGGTGACGACCATGCCATCCAGCAGGGGTGGAACGTCTTCGTCGGCGAGGGCTGCGGTGGCTCGTACAGATGGACCCAGATCCACGACCCGAACAACAGCCACCATGCGTTCTTCTATTGGCAACTCCGCTCGAGACTGAGTGAGGGCGGTTTGGTCACGATCCTCCCCCCCGACCAAGGTTCGAGGTAAAATCCAAACTCCGTGTTGGAGAGGCCTTCAGGTCACTAACGCCTTTTTCCGATCGGCCCGGTTGCACTGCGGGTCCTACTCGGCCGACTCTTTCAAGAGGGCGGCGAGATGTTGTTTCCACAACTCGGGCAGGGAATGGGTGCCGTGCCCGCGGGTCTGGTCGCTGATCGGGATCAGGATGAACCGCCCGCGTTTGACCCGCTGGATCTCGCGCTCCGCGATGCCCAGCTCCGGCGGATTGACCTGGTCGTCGGCCGAGTTGATGGCCACCAGCGGGGCCTGGATCCGGTCGAGTTTCGGCGAGGGGTTGTAATCACGCGAGGCATCGAACTGGTAGAGCATGTCGTTGGCGTCCCGGTTCTCGATCGACGCGCGGACCCGGCTCTCGAACTGCCGGTCGGCCTCTTCGCGCGTCGGCGCCTGCTGCTGCATCTGCAGCGGGCTGCTGGTCATCACCAACAGGCCGTAGGCGGCGGCGGTCAGCCCGCGCAGCGGCTGCGTCTGGTACTCGCCGCGATTCCACTCCGGATCGCTCTTGATCGAGTCCATGATCATCCGGCGGAGCATGCGGTTGCGACCGGCGATCTGCACCGGGAGGCTGGCCAGCGGCATCAACGCATCCATGAATTCCGGATAGCGCTCGCCCCAGACCCAGGTCTGCATTCCGCCCATCGACGTCCCCATGACCAGCCGCAGGTGGTTCACGCCGAGGTGCTCGGTCAGGAGCCGGTGATGCGCCGAGACCATATCGTCGTAGTTGTATCGCGGAAAGCGCATTCGCAGCCCATCGCTCGGTTTCGAGGACCGGCCGTGCCCGATCCCGTCGGGCATGATCAGATAGTACCTGGCGGCGTCGAGCAACTGCCCGGGGCCGAAGAGCACGCCGGCGAACTGCCGGGAGAGGAACTGCGCGCCGGTGCCGCCGGTGCCGTGCAGGATCAGCACGGCGTTGCGCACCCGGCCCGTCGCGTCCTTGCTCGGAGTTCCGAGCGTGCGGTAATGCAGCTTCAGCGCGGGCAGCGTCTCCCCGGACTCAAAGCGAAAATCGCGGATTGTGAAGTCGTTCTCCACGGGAACGGACACGGTCTGGGCCGCGGCGGAGAGGCGGAGGCCGGTCAGGACCAGCGCCAGTAACAGGGCTCTTTTGGCTTGGTTGATCATGATGTTATGTTGAACAGGTTTAAACCGCGAAACCCGCGAAAGACGTTCGCGGTTCGAATCCGCTATCAAACCATCTGGCGGCGGGACGGGTCTTGTACCTTTATAGGATGTCTTGAATCGGTTTAGGGGAAGCTTTTGCACCTCGCGGCGGGCCGGCGCTCGCTTGACATCGGCAGGCGAAGACATTAGCTTGGCACCGCTCGAAAGATAAAGTGATAATAAAATGATAATAGGATAATCGAAAGGTCTCTCTTGCCCGCAACGTGAGCCCGGTCGGGAAGCCGCCGGGTGACAGTGTGTCGATACCTGAAGCGTATCGAATCATCCGCTCAAGCTGTACCAGAAAATCAGAAGTTACTCGGAAGTTACATCGATCGTGTCGGCGATTGATACCTGGTCTGAACTCTCATTCGTGAGATTTCATTGATCGGTGTCTTGATGGGCCGGGTCTCACCCCATTCCTGACGAGGGCCATAAAAATGATGAAACTCAGAAAGATCGCGTCCTTCCTAAGCATTTTGCTGATGTGTCTGGCGACGGCCGAGATCAGCCGGCCGGCCCGGTTGCAACAGACGCAACTGCCGCCGTCCTTGATGGAGAATCTCGGTCGCGGCGTGGTGGCCGTCCGATCGACGACGACCGACGTCTTCGTCGGTTGGCGGGTGCTCGGGACTGATCCTCCGGATACCGCCTTCAACCTCTACCGTTCGACGGACGGGGCCGCCCCGGTTCAGCTCAACTCCGCGCCGCTGACCACGCCGACCCACTTTGTGGACAGCACGGCGGATTTGACCCGGACCAACGCCTATTTCGTGCGCCCCATTCTCTTCGGTCTCGAGCAGCCGCCCGGCGCGCCCTTCACGCTGCCGGCCAACGCTCCCGTCCGGCAGTACCTGCGGCTGCCGCTGCAGATGCCGGCGTCCGGCACGACCCCGGTGGGCGAGAATTACACCTATAGCCCGAACGACTGCAGCGTCGGCGATCTCGATGGCGACGGCGAATACGAGATCATCGTCAAATGGGATCCATCGAACGCGAAGGACAACTCGCAGTCCGGCTATACCGGCAATGTCTACCTCGACGCCTACAAGCTCGACGGCACGCGGCTCTGGCGAATCGACCTCGGGCGCAACATTCGCGCCGGCGCGCACTACACGCAGTTTCAGGTCTTTGA
Organism: Blastocatellia bacterium; assembly: GCA_035280505.1. Classification (GTDB taxonomy): domain Bacteria; phylum Acidobacteriota; class Blastocatellia; order RBC074; family RBC074; genus JAKEHZ01. The sequence continues at coordinate 8,325 of DATEFT010000393.1, forward strand.
CTTCGACGGCGACGGGCGGGCCGAACTCGCTTGCCGGACCGCCGACGGCACCGTCGATGGCGTCGGCACCGTGATCGGAGATCCGAACGCCGATTATCGCAATGCCGCGGGCTATGTGCTCGACGGGCCGGAATTTCTGACCGTCTTCGACGGCCGGACCGGCGCGGCTCTGGCGACTACCGGCTACGTGGTTCCGCGCGGCACCGTCAGCAATTGGGGTGACGGTTACGGCAATCGCGTCGATCGCTTTCTGGCCGGCGTCGCCTATCTCGACGGACAACGGCCGAGCTTCATCATGTGCCGCGGTTATTACACCCGAGTCGTGATCGCGGCCTGGAACTGGCGCGACGGCGCGCTGACCAACGTCTGGACCTTCGATACCGGCGACACCGGCACCTCGAATACCTATTCCGCCTGGCGCGGGCAGGGCAATCACAATCTGAGCATCGGCGACGTCGACGGCGACGGCAAGGACGAGGTCATGTACGGCTCCGCCGCCATCGACGACGACGGCAAGGGGCTCTTCTCCACGGGC
>DATEFT010000394.1:0-9900 GCA_035280505.1 Blastocatellia bacterium
AGACGCGCGATAGACGCTAGAGTTCTAGAGCTTTAGCGTCTATCGCGCGTTTCGCATTTAGCGGTCTGGCATACCCATTGCCAGACATTAAAGTGGTTATCAATAAGCGCTCTGCGCATGACGTATGTTCTGAGGAAGGGAGGAAAGATATGTCCGAGGTAATCTATACCGATGAAGTTCCCACTGGACCCGGTGAAGTTTGGGTTAGGTACCCCAAAGGGGTTAAGGCCAGGAAGACGGTCATTGCGACCGAGAAGGTTGGCTCGACCGGATTCGCCTATAACAATTTCATTGTCCTGTTTGTCGTTTTTGTCATTATCTTGCTCTTGCTCTACAACCGAGACACGTTAGCGGTGCGTGGTCCGGCCGTGGCGATCGAGACCAACAACCCGTTGCCGGTCGTGAGTGTAGATCCGGGGCCGGCGCCGGTCACGCAGCCGATTGTGGACTTCAGGGTCTACAAGCGCGTGGAGGCGGCGCGGTTGAACCTGCGCGAGAAACCCAGCGACTATGCCGCGGTGAACTACGTTCTGTTACAGGGAACGAGGCTCGAATCCCTCGGCGAAACGCACCAGGATCTCTCCGGCGGGGTCTGGATCAGAGTGAGAGTGGATACCATGGATGGAAAGCTCACGGGCTGGGTCGATCAGCGCTATGTGAGCTGAGAGGCATCACTGCTCATCAATGAACCGCAGGTGGACCCGGCGAGCCGGCGTTCATCTGCGGTTCCGATTTAGTTAGTTCGATATGATTTAATCATATCGCGGCGGTTGACGGGATCAGCCTTCCCGTATAAATGTCCGTTCGGTATTTCGCATGTTTCGGAAGACGTGTAGAATGACTCAGCACTCCAGCTTTTAAAGTCCGATAGAGCGGATTCTCCTTCAGCACCGACATCAGCCTTCCAGGTGGCAGTCGCAATTCTGCCACGCTGCGGTGTCCGGGATGTTCTTTTCCAGTTGGGTCCGATCGGATCCGGTGGGATTGAGACTGGCGATCAAGCGAGACACGCGGGAACTCGTAAGTAAGACCGGCGCGTGCTCTCCTCACTAGACCCTTCATCTGTCACGACAATTGTTGACGACTTCAATTGAAATTTTCAGTCTGCTACGGGACTTCGATCGAGATTGAGAAAGGACAGATCACTGCATATGAAAATGACCACGATTTCGCTTTCCCTGCTGCTTTCCCTGTTGGTCGGGTGGGCTGCATTCGCTCAGACGCCTCAGGACTATCAACCCGGTCCTGATTCCAAACCGCAGCCCGACGTGCCCAAGGGTGAAGTGCTCAAGTTCAGTTTCGAGCAGTCGAAGATTTTTCCCGGGACCGTGCGTGACTATTGGGTCTACGTGCCCGCGCAATACACGGCCGACAAACCGGCCTGTGTCTACGTCAATCAGGATGGCGTTCAGTACGAGGCGCCCACCGTCTTCGACAACCTGATTCACAAGAAACAGATGCCGGTGACGATCGGGATCTTCGTCATGCATGGGCGCGTCAAGGCCGCCGATGAGAAGACGGGGCTCGACCGGTTCAATCGCAGTTTTGAGTACGACGGGCTCGGCGATAACTATGCCCGGTTTATCCTGGACGAGCTCTTGCCCGAGGTCGAGACCAAGAAGACTTCCGACGGGCGCGCGATCCGGCTCTCGCGAAACGGCAACGACCGGGCGATCGGCGGAGCGAGCAGCGGCGCGATCTGCGCCTTCACCGCCGCCTGGGAGCGGCCGGATGCCTTCAGCCGGGTCTTCAGCGCGATCGGCACCTATGTCGGGATGCGCGGCGGCGACGAATATCACACGCTGATCCGTAAATTCGAGCCGAAACCGATTCGCGTCTTTCTGCAGGACGGCTCGAACGATAACAACATCTACGCCGGGGACTGGTGGATGGCCAACCAGATGATCGAACGGGCGCTGACTTTTGCGGGCTATGAGGTCGAGCATGTCTGGGGCGACGGCGCGCACAACGGCAAACACGCGACGGCGATCTTCCCGGACGCCATGCGCTGGCTCTGGAAGGATTGGCCGCAGCCGGTGAAGGGCAGCCAGACCAAGAACGCCACGCTCAGCGCGATCCTGGCGCCCGGCGAGGGCTGGCAACTGGTGAGCGAGGGCTACAAGTTCACCGAAGGGCCGTCCGCCAACGCCAAAGGCGAAATCTTCTTCAATGACGTTCCCAGCAGCAAGACCTACAAGATCGGCCTCGACGGCAAGGTCAGCGAATTCATCGCCGATACGAAGCGGGGCGACGGGCAAGCCTTCGGCCCCGACGGGCGGCTCTATTCGGTCATGGCGGCCGAACAGAAGATCGTCGCCTATACCCCCGACGGCAAGCCGACCGTGATCGCCGAGGGGATTGCGGGCAACGATCTGGTGGTCGCCAACAACGGCAACGTCTACGTGACGAATCCTCCCGCCTGGAACACCTATACCGATCAGAGCAAGATCTGGCTGCTCAAACCGAGCGGAGATAAGTTCGAGAAGAAGGAACTCGACACCGGGTTGCGGTTCTCCAACGGCATCACGCTCTCGCCCGATCAGAGCCTGCTCTACGTCGACGACCTGCGCTCGCACTGGGTCTACAGCTACCGGATTCAACCGGACGGGACGCTGCAGTACAAACAGAAGTATTTCTGGCTGCATGTGCCCGACACCACGGACGAGAGCTGGGCCGACGGCATGCGCACCGATCAGGATGGACGATTGTACGTCGCGACGCGGATGGGGATTCAGATCTGCGATCAGGCCGGCCGCGTCAACGCCATCATTCCCACGCCCAACGGCAAGCTTTCGAACATGTCGTTCGGCGGGGAGAACTTCGACATCCTCTTCGCCACCTGCGGCGACAAGGTCTACAAACGCAAGCTGAAGGTCAAAGGCACCAATGCCTGGGATGCGCCTCGCAAACCGACGCCGCCCAGGCTGTAATTCAAACCGCGGAACCCGCGAAACACGCAAAAGACGCAATCTCATCGAGCTTTCGCGTCTTTCGCGTCTTTCGCGGTTTCGAATCGGAACTTCAACAAACTTACTTTCCGGAGTACTAAGAAAGGAGAGCCGTATGATAACGCCGAGCGCCGCTCTTGGATTGTTGATCATGATCGAGACGGTCTGGTTTCCCATGCCCCGGTTGGACTCGTGGCTGCCGATCAAGGCGCTCGGCCGGATGACGGCGATCGATCAGAGCCTCGGCACGCTGCTCTTCAAGTGGCGATGGCCGGGAGGCGCGGAGATTCCGGGGACGCAGTCGGCGGAGAGCGGTCTGCCGGCTCCGTGGCAGACTCGCGATATCGGCCCGGTGAAGATGGCGGGCGGCGCCACCTATGCCAATGACGCTTTCATGATCATGGGCGGCGGCTGGGATATCTGGGGGACGGCCGATCAATTTCGTTATGTCTATCAGATCGCGAGCGGAGATTGCGAGATCCACGCCCGGGTCGTGAGTGTGCAGAACACGGATCTCTGGGCCAAGGCCGGGGTCATGATCCGGCAGGCTCTCAGCCCGGGTTCGCCGCACGCGATGATCGTCGTCACCCCCACGGCCGAATCCGGGGTGGCGTTCCAGCATCGCGGCGGCGCGGGGACCGTCTCGGCCAATGCTCAGGTCGCCGGAGTGAGCGCGCCCTATTGGGTGCGGATGACTCGCAGCGGAAACACCTTCACCGCCTACCGATCCGCGGAGGGCACGGTTTGGACGAGTATGGGATCGGTCACTATTCCCATGCCGGAATCGGTCTACATCGGGATGGCCGTCACCAGCCATACCGATCGGATTTTGTGTACGACCACGATCGATAACGTTTCAGTTACTCCCTAGCATTATCAACAAACATCTCATCTATCGATAAGGAGGCCTTTCAATGAAGCTAAGAGTCTTGAGTCTTTCCGCCTGTTTCGTTTTTGGTCTCGGGATGCTGGTTTGGGCCGCGGATCTGAGCGGGAAATGGGTCGCCCAGATTCAAGGGCGCAACGGTCAAACACGCGAGACCACCTTCACCTTCAAAGTCGAAGGGGATAAGTTGACCGGCACCGTCTCGGGGCGTCAGGGCGACAATCCGATCTCCGACGGCAAGATCAGCGGAGATTCGATCACTTTCACCGTCGTCGGCAACTTCCAGGGCAATCAGGTCAAGCAATTGTATAAAGGCACGGTGTCCGGTGACGAGATCAAATTCACCCGCACGCGGGAGGGCGGAGATCAACCGGCGCAGGAGTTCACGGCTAAACGAGCGAAGTAGGATTGAATTTTGATTTTAAACCGCGAAACACGCGGAAGACGCGAAATCGATCGATTTTTCGTCTCTTCCGCGTGTTTCGCGGTTGATGAGCGGCTTATTGAGAGGCCGTGGCGGAAGGTTTCGCGATCCCTTCGCCCTCGACCACCTTGACGTACCGGTCGAGGGGAGGCCTGGTCAGTAGATCCACTTTGCCGCTCGGCCATTTGATCTCGACCGTCTCGATCTGAGCGGCCTGGCCGATTCCCAGGATTTCGCGCGGGTCGTGAGAAGAGAGAAAGCTGCCGCCCCCGGTCTTGAGGCGACTGCGTTTAATGCCTCCCGCCGTCCAGGTCAGGATCGCCCCGATGGCGCCGGGATTGCTCTTGGTGGCGACGAGCTGCAGTCCGAGCCAGTGGTTCCGATTCCCGCCTTCGTTTTTGAGCAGCAACGGGGCCTCGCCGTTGTTGACGATCAGGAGATCGAGATCGCCGTCGTTGTCGTAGTCTCCCACCGATAATCCGCGGGCGGGGAAATCCTGCCCGAAGACGGCGCCGGATCTGGCGCTGACGTTCTTGAATTTGCCGTTGACGTTCTCGAACATCAGGAGCGGCTCTTTGTATTTGACCTTGGAAGATTGGATCTCGACCATATCGTCCGGGTGCCCGTTGGCCAGGATCAGGTCGGGGTCGCCGTCGTTGTCATAATCGAAGAACTTCAGGCCCCAGCCGCTGAGCAGCCGGGTGGCCTGGGCGATCTCGCCGGGTTGGTCGAGGAAGGTCAAATCTTTCTGGTTTCGATAGAGACTGAAGAGCTCCTGGTCGATGTTGGCGACGAACAGATCCTCCCAGCCGTCGCCGTCATAGTCCGCGGCGTCGACGCCCATGCCCGAGCGGGGGGCTCCGGCGTCGCTGTATCCGACGCCCGCGGCCAGGCCGATCTCTTCGAATTTACCCTGGCCCCGGTTGATGAAGAGGAAGTTGGCGACGGTGTCGTTGGCGACGAAGAGGTCGGGCCGCCCGTCCCGGTTGACGTCGGTGGTCACCACGCCGAAGGCTTTGCCGAGAGATCCGGCAATCCCCGACTCTTTGCTGACGTCGGAGAACTTCCCGCCGCCGTCGTTGTGGAAAAGATAGCTGGGCCGCGGCTTGAAGATCCGCGGGACGCAATAGTAACGGCGCCCCAGCCGGTTGTCGCCGCAGAGGGTGATGCCGGAGGCGCTGTACTGCACGAAGCTCGAGACGAAGAGGTCCAGCTTGCCGTCCAGGTCGTAATCGAACCAGGCGGCGCTGGTTGACCAGTTCGGCGCGGCCACTCCGGCCTTCTCCGTCACGTCGGTGAAGGCGCCCTGGCCGTTATTGCGGAAGAGCACGTTGCGGCCGTAGTTCGTAACGTATAGATCCTGCCAGCCGTCGCCGTCGAAGTCCGCCGCGGCCGCGCCCATCCCGAACTGGCCCATCTGTCCGCAGGCGACCCCGGCCTTCTCCGTGACGTCGGTAAAGGTCCCGTCGCCGTTGTTGTGGTAGAGCGCATTCCGGGTCGAAGTCTTCGGCGTGTAGAAGTCGGACGGCCCGCCGTTGACCAGATAGATGTCGAGCCGGCCGTCGTTGTCGTAATCGAAGAAGAGGCCGCCGCCGCCGCAGGTCTCGGGCAGATGGTGCGCCTCCGAGCGGCCGTTGTCGTGCATCCAGGTGATCTTGCTGACGCTGGACGGAACGGCTTCGAACGTCACCGGCTCCGGCGGGGCCGTCTGCTGGGCCCGCGAAGAGAGCAGGGCGCCGGCCGCCATCACCGTCATCAGAATGATAGTTGCTGAAAATGTTCTCACCTTCACCCACCTCTGGCGCCTAGTTTTGATAGGCCTCGTTTGGCTTGACGATCCGGATGTAATGATCCGTAAATTTGAAATGCGATCCCGGCAACTCGATCTGCGGCATATGACATGACGCGCAGTTTCGATTTCCGATCCGGCAACCGGGGATCGAGCCGGCGGCGGCCGGTTTCGCGCGGCCTTTGACCGGTCTCCGGTTCGCGGTATGACAGGCCAGGCACTTGGCATCGTAATCGGCCGTCTCGGTCTTCAACGACTCATGCGGATTGTGGCAAGCGGTGCAACTGATCTTCCGGTCGTCGGAATAACACTTGCTCTTGAAGATCCGATAGGGTTGATGACGAATATTGTTGATCCCGAGGCCCCGCAGGACAGAGAGCTCGTCGGTCGTACTGTGACAGGAGGCGCAAAAATTCTGGGTCAACTCGTCACCGTTCAATCGGGCCGGATTGAAGATCAATTTGGCATTCGGTTGCCCGGCCTTGGCCGCCGCCACATGTTCGCCTCCCGGACCGTGGCAGGCCTCACAGCGGATCCCGGGTCTCAGTTGGTCGAGCTGCAACTGGTTGCCCTTGACGGCCCCGGTCGAATGACAGTTGAAACATCTCAAGGTCTCATCCTTCGGCAAGCGCCGGCCGACCGCTTCCTTCAAGGATTCGGGGAGCGCTTTCGAATGGCCGATGGTCAGATCCAGCCCTTTGACCTGATTGTAGAAACTGACGCGGCTCTCATAGAACTCCCCATCGTACTGCAACAGATAGGTCTGCCCGGCCTTGCCCTGGCCGAAAGCGTAGAGAATCGGCAGGGTGACCGTCTCCCGGCCGTTCGTGACCGTATAGAAGCTCTGGCTCTGTTGCCGGGCGATCTCATAAGCATAGTCGCCGTTCTGAAAGACCATCTTCGGGTTCGCGATCAGCAGTTTGGACTCCGGCACCGGATCCATGGCCAGGCCCATCGAGCTTTGCGCCTGAACTCGCGCCAGATCTTGATGGCATTCAGCACAGGCCTGATCGCCGATAAAGGCGGCCCCTGACGGAATCCGGGTCGGGTGCCATCTCTCGGCGAGATTCCGCTGTCCGAAGATGACGGGCGAGCATGAATCGCCGATCCAAAAGATCAACAGCGACAGGATCACGATCGCCCGGCACAGGGCTTTTTTCCCGGGATGATGATTCATGCCTCACCGGCTCAGGGCTTGGGTTTAGATTGGTTCGGGTCGGACTTCTCTCCGGTCTCGTCGGTCGCCGGCGGTTGATTGCGTTGCCCCTGATAGAGCTTCTCCAGCCGTTGGAAGATTTCGCGTTCGCGGGCCGCGTCTTCGCGGCGGCCGCCGCGCGTGTAGGCGCGCGCGAGCGCATAGTGCATCTCCAGGCTGTCCGGCGCGAGACGCACCCCTTCTTCCAGCTCCTGGGTGGCCTTCTCGATCTCTCCCAGCTCGAGCAGCACGCGGCCCAGCACGTTCCGGGCCGGGTACATCTTGGGCGCCAGCCGCGCCGATTGCTCGGCCAGCGGCAGCGCCGCTTCGAAATCTTTGCGCTTGAAATACTCGAAGGCCATCTGCACCATCGAGGGGACGTGCGAGGGCGAGATCTTCAGTTCCCGGCGGAACTCTTCGATCGCCGCGTCGGGATCTTGACCCAGCAGGAAGACGCCGAAGGAGTAATGGACATTGGGAGTCTCGGGGTATTTCGCCAGCAGTTCATCGAAGGCCCGGCGAGCCTGGTCGCGGCGGTGAGCGGCCATATCGAACCCGGCGCGCCCGGCGATCAGGAGCGGTTCTCGTTTTTCCGAGGGCACCTCGTTCGGCAGAAAGGGCAGCCGCAGCATGGACAGCCCGAAGGCTTCGATGATCTTGGGGCTCTCGTATCCGACCCGCACGAACTCGCGCAGGATCTCGAACGACACCTCGAACTCCTGGAACCGCGCATATAGAATCGCGGTGTGATAACGGACGACGTTTTCGATCTCTTGATTGCCGCCCAGGCCGAGAGTCCGGCTGCGCTGCAGCGAATTCACGGCGCGTTCGTATTCCCGGGTCTGAAACTCACAGAGCCCCAACATGCCCCAGGCCGGGCCTCGCTTGGGTTCGAGCGCGACCACGTTGCGCAGCGCGTCGCGAGCTTCGGCGTAGCGGTCTGCGTCATACATGATCGTTCCCACGTACCACCAGCCATCGGACCACTTGGGGCGCGCCTGCAGCACCCTGGCGTACAGTTCCAGCGCCTCGCTGAGCCGACCGGCTTCGCGGGCCGCATCGGCGCGCTTGATCGTCGCCTCCACCGCCGCACTGGCCGGCGCGGCCGGCCGGGTCTTCGGCGGAGACTCACGTTTGGCCGCCGGCTGTGCATAGACCGTCCCTGAGAGCGCGAGCAGCGCTCCGACCAGGGAGATCCGCCTCAAAATTTGGAGAAGATCATCTACTTTCATCGTTCATCTGGCGCCTGTTTCTTCGGGTCCGGTTGCGCGACCGGGTCCTGTGAGCCCGGTTGTTTGGCCTGTCGTTCGGCGTTCAGCCTGTTCACCTCCGCCTGTTCCCGGTCGCCGTCATCTTTCCGGTTGAGCCGATAATAGACGGACGCCAGCAGGACCCGCGCCTCGATAAAATCCGGATGCTCTTTGGCGACGGCCTCCAGCAGCGGCTGGGCTTCGCCCAGTTTGCCCATAATCGTGTAGAGCGCGCCCAGGTTGTAGCGCGCGTACATGTCGCGCGGACGCAGCCGCGCCGCGCGGGACAGGTGGTCGAATGATTGGTCCAGGATCTTGTTCTGCCTGAGCACGATCCCCAGGTAGAGATGAGCCTCGAAATCATTGGGATTATCCGCCAACTCGCGGGTGAAGGCGACGCTCGCCTTCTCGATATCTCCGAGCCGCATCAGCGCCCGTCCATACCAGGCTTGCAGGCCGGGCAGCCGCGGATTCAACTCCAGCGCGCGCTCGAACTCTTTGAGGGACCCCTGCCCATCGTCGGCCACCAACAGGATCGACCCGATGAGCAAGCGCCCCTCGGCCGAATCCTCACCGCGAAAGACGCGGTCGATCAGAACTTGCCCCCTGGCGATCTGGTTGTCGCTGATCAGCGCGCTTCCCAACAGATAGGCGAAAGCGCGATCGTTGCCGTAGTTCGTCTCCAGCGGCGACAACAGTTCGATGACCTTTGAATAGTCGCCCAGTCGAACCTGGCAATCGGCCAGGAGCAGAACCGCCGCCCGCCATTCAGGCTGATCTTTGGCGATCGCGCCGATGAGCGTCGGCAGTTCGCCCGCCGCTTCGGTGAACAGGGCCGCCTTGTAATAGGCGAGCGCCAGGTTGTAACGGATCGTCTGATTCCCATGATCGAGAGTCAGCGCCTGCCGGTATTGAGTGATCGCGTCTTCGTAACGGCCCAACCGCGCATAGGCGGCTCCCAGGTTGGAACGAACGTCGCCCCGATCCGGATGCGTGGCCAGGATCGCCTGATAGCCGCGGATCGCTCCCTCGAGGTCCCCGGACTGATGCCGGCGAATCGCTTCTTCAAAAGCGCTCTCCACCTTACCGACCGCTCCCTGCGCAATCACTTCTCCCCGGGCCAGGAGGGCCAGGGAGAGACAGGCCAGGGCTGCGCTGATCACTTTCAGTTTCCGCATGACAGAAGTCTAGAGAAGTCTGGAAAAGTCGGAAGAGGTTTGGACGCGATCCCTGCCTTTAAAAAGCCCAATCAACGAGGGTCCAAAAGCTGGTTTAGGGATGAGTCGAAGTCTGCGGAAGTCCACCCGCTTTGCTAGACTTTCCTCGACTTCTCTAGACTTTTCTAGACTTGGTAATTGGCCTGTTCGGCCGGTTTGAAAACGCTCTAAATATACCGCAGATCGAGGGC
>DATEFT010000395.1:0-27791 GCA_035280505.1 Blastocatellia bacterium
GGTCCGACGACCGGAGGCAGCACGCTGTAGTAGGCGTACCAGTTTCCGATGTCGCTGACGCCCCAGAACCAGTGATAGGTATGCAGCGCGAACAGTTGATTCCAAAATCGCGGATCGTTACCGACGTTGGCCACTCCGGTCGCATAGCCGGTCCCGTCCAGGATGAACTTATGGTACGGGTTGCCGTAGCGATTGACGAGATTGGCGTAGAGATTGTTCAAATCGGTCGTGCTGTATCCGTATGGCTCATTGATCGGCTCGTAGCGGACATTGAAGTTATTACGGTAGACTGAATCGACCTTGTCCCACATGGCGTACCATTGGGTTGAGTTGTTGACCCGGCCTCCGCTGGGCGACCACCAGGCGAGAAAGACGAAGCCGCCGCGGCTGACGATGGCATTGATCGCCGCCTGATAGACCGGCCAGTAGCTGCTGCTGGAGGTCGTCGAATAGGTGATCGGCATCCGGACCGTGGTGCCCTTGCTCGCAATCACCGCATTGATGATCGCCGTGGCTTTGGCCGCCGCGGCTGACGTGCTCATTGATGTACTCAGGCCGCTGGGCTGTACCGGAGTGCTCTTCTCTTCGTTGCCGTTGGGGTCCGCCCAGTTGATGCCGCGGAACTTTTGGGTCTGCGCCAAGGCCGGCAGACTCGAGAGGCACCCGATCGATACAGCGACGGCGACCAGCAGGAGTTTGGATCTTGTCATGAGATGTCCTTTCATTGGTTGTTGCCAGTTTGTTCTCGACGAACCTCCGGACGAACATCTTATCCGTCGATTCCAACCTTGATGCTGCTTTCACCAGTAAATTGATGAGGATCTTTCGCGTCTTCCGCGTCTGTCGCGGTTTATAAAAAGTACTTAGTTTTTACGCCTTTCCCACCTCGATTGTCAAAAGTTTTGCGTCACATCGAACGAGGCCAATGCTATACTCGGTCTTCTCCTAATCACGAACTGTCCCGTTTTAATGAAACTGACATAGTCAAAGCTATCCGAGGGAGGTCGGTCTGATGCGATTCAATTGGATCGTGGGGCGATCGGTAGGGATCGGTGTCCTGTGGCTGGTCTTCTGCTGCTCATTGGTCTCGGTGGCCGTCGGGCAGCAGCCGACTGAAAACGTCATCTTGATCACGCTCGACGGAGCGCGGACGCAGGAGGTCTTCGGCGGTCTCGACCTGGAGGTTCTTAAAGACAGGACCAAGAAGGGGCGCGTCGAGGAGACCGCGCCCTACAAAAAGTACTGGGCCGAGACGCCCGAACAGCGCCGGGAGAAGTTGATGCCGTTCTTCTGGGGGACGCTCATGAAGCAGTATGGGTCGATTGCGGGGAATCGACGGCTGGGCAGCACGGTCATGACAACCAACCGGAAATGGTTCTCGTATCCGGGCTATTCCGAGATCCTCACCGGGCAGGCGCACGACGACGTGATCGACAGCAATGACCAGCGGCGCAATCCGTATCCGAGCGTCCTGGAGTTCGTCAAACGCCGGTTGAAACTCGACTCCAAACAGGTGGCCGCCTTTGCCTCCTGGGACACCATGGATTGGATTGCCGAACACGAGGTCGGGTCGATCACTTTGAATTCGGGGCCGGAGCCCTACGATCATCCGGACCCCGAGATTCGGATCTTGAGCCGGTTGCAGTCCGAGACGCCTCCGCCCTGGGACGGCGTGCGGTTCGATTATTACACTTTTCGGCTGGCCCTGGCCCATCTCAAGAGCCATCAGCCGCGCTTGCTCTACATCTCATTCGATGAGACCGACGATTGGGCTCATGACGGGAACTATCATCGCACGCTCCAGGCGCTGGAACGCACTGACCAGCGCCTCCGCGAGCTCTGGGAGTTTCTGCAGAGCAGCGACCGCTATCGAGGCCGGACCACGATCCTGATCACGGTCGATCACGGTCGCGGCGACACTCCGAAAGATTGGACCGATCACGGAGAGAAAGTTCCGGAATCGCAATATCTCTGGATGGCGTTCGTGAGCCCCGGCAGCTCGTTGCGGGGCGAATGGCGGGATACGGAGACGATCTATCAGAATCAGATTGCGGCGACGCTCTGCCGCTTTCTCCGGCTCGATTATGGCGAGCAGAACCCGCAGGCCGGAAAACCGATCGCCCGGTTATTTGGAGATAAGTAGTGGGTGTTGTTTAATTCGCGATTCTGAAGAGTGCAGTGTAGAGACCTGGAGTTGACCGGTCAGCGCTCGATCACTTCGATCGACTCCTCGTCGGCCGAAATGAAACAGGTCCTCCGCTTGTACCGGACCTTGAGGTGGGGTTGTCCCATGACGTTCAGGATGTAGGGGCTGACCAGCCGGACCACCTCGCCCGCGATAATATTTTGACAGTCCTCGGTGGCGCAGCCGTTGTTACCGTTCCGCATCAACGTGGTCTTCTTGACCAGCACGTCGAGTTTTTGGTTGTAAGCCATGCGCATGCGGTTGGCGAATCCGACTCTTTTGACGGGGACGAGACCCAGCCCGATAAAATTGTGATCATCGGCGCTCTTCGGGGCGGACTGGATGGGCAGGAGGCTCGACGGTTTGTGGTCGCTCTCCTCCGGGAGCCGGGCCGGGGTCTCGTTGGCGGCCGATTCGGCCTCCGGCTCAACGGCCGCCGAAATGGCGGCCGCTGAGGGCTGATGTTCTTCGTGTTTAACTGGTTCCTCGGACGGCTCCGGATGGGCCGAATGGGCCGGCTTGGCCGGCTTGGCCGCCGGTTCCGCCTGCTCCGAGTGGTGGTCGTCGTGACGCGCCGGTTTCTTGGCCGACTCGGCCGGCGGTTTGGCGGCGACCGGCTTGGCGGCCGGCTCCGCGCGGTGCGATGCGCCATGCGTCTCTTGAGCGTCGCTGCCCTCGGACTCGCCTCCGCTCCGCGCGACGACGAGATTGGTCGAGACCATCTCCACCTTGCCGGTGCGCAGGTTGTAGACGCCGCCCGCGATCGTCAGTTTCTTCTGATGGACGAAGTCGCTGATGATCTCGCTCTCGTAGATCGCCCTCTGCATCTGATATCGGACGTTCTCCTTGACGGCGGCGCCGAGCAGTTCCTTCTCGGGAATGCTTTGCGAGCGGACCTTGTCGACCGCAGGTTTGATGCGGCCCAGCAGGGTCTGGATATTGGGCGGGAAGTCGCCGCCGCCGATGGTGGCCTTGACCGCGCCGCAGCTCTCATGGCCGAGGACCATCAGCATCCCGACGTTCAGATGCTCGACCGCGTATTCGATGCTGCCGAGGGCGACGGGGTCGACGACCTCGCCGGCCGTCCGCACGACAAACAGTTTACCCAGCGATTCGTCGAAGACGATCTCCGGGGGAACCCGGGAGTCGGAACAAGCCAGCACGATCGCATAGGGATGTTGTCCCGTGGCCAGTTGCGGGCGTTCCGCCAGGTAGTTTTTGGGTTGTAACTTTCCGGTGATAAAGCGCTCATTGCCCTCTAGCAGAGCGGAGATGGGATTGGTTTCAGTGGTTCTGACCAGATTCGCCCCGTAGACGGCGGCCGTCAGGAGGACTGTCAGAATTACGCCTATATTGATCAAAGCCTTACGTTGAGTTTTGATTTTTGACATAAACGATCCTTATCTAGGTACAGGAAGGTTTGGGGAGATTTCGATGAGGTCTAGAAAGGCTCAGGAGAGTCTAGGATGGTTATGCTTCCAGTCAAATACAGGTGTCCCCTGAACGCTCCGGGCTTTTCTAGACTCACCTGATTCTTATCGGAGCGGCGAGGGGAAACTTAAAGAGAAATTGTCGGTCGGAAATGCTTCGAGGTGCAGGATTTAAGAGCGGCCTGCAATTTTTCCAGCTTGACCGGTTTGCTGAGATAGTCGTCCATTCCGGCCTGGATGCACCGCTGCCGGTCTTCATCGAGGGCGCTGGCGGTCATGGCGACGATGCGCGGGCGCTCCGGAGTCGAATATTCCCGGCAGAGGATCTTGGTGGCTTCCAGTCCGTCCATCTCGGGCATTTGCACGTCCATCAGGATCAGGTCGTAGTGCTGCCGCCGGACCGATTCCAGCACTTCATGCCCATTGGCGGCGAGGTCGGCCCGATAGCCGAGGCGCTCGAGCATCCGCATCGCCACTTTCTGATTGACGACATTGTCTTCGGCGACCAGGATCCGGAGCGGAATCTGCTCGGAGAGCTGATCCTCTGCGCCCGGTTGAAGCGCCGCCTTGAGGTGGACCGAGAGGGCCGGCGCCGCCTGCTTGACCGGGATCGTGAAAGAGAAGGTGGAACCCTCACTGGCCACGCTCTCCACCCACATTCGGCCGCCCATCAGTTCACACAGATGCCTGCTGATCGTGAGGCCCAGGCCGGTCCCTCCGTGCTTGCGGGTCATCGACGAATCGACCTGGCTGAAAGCCCGGAAGAGTTTGTCCAGCCGGTTGGCCGGGATGCCGATGCCGGTGTCGCGAATGGAGACGGTCAACTGGCACTGGCGGTCGGCGAGTTCGAGCGAACTGATCGAGACCGTCACTTCTCCCACTTCGGTGAACTTGATGGCATTGCCGACCAGGTTGACCAGGATCTGGCGGAGCCGGGTGCCGTCGCTGACGATCAGGTCGGGAACCCGCTCGTCGAACCGGGACGTCAGTCTGAGGTGCTTGAGGGCGGCTTGCGGACCGAGCAGGTCGAGGGCCTCATCAACGCATTCCCTGAGATTGAAGGCCTGATACTCCAGTTCGACCTTGCCGCGCTCAATCTTGGAGAAGTCCAGGATCTCGTTGACGATGGTCAGCAGCGTGTTGCCGGAGACGCGAACGATCTCGATGAACTCCCGCTGTTCCGGGTCGAGGTTGGTCCCCAGGAGCAGTCCGGTCAGCCCGATGATCGCGTTCATCGGGGTCCGGATCTCGTGGCTCATATTCGCCAGGAACTCGCTCCTGACCCGGGCCGCGGTTTCGGCCGCCGCCCTGGCGGCCTCCAGGTCGCGATTGATCTGCTGGACCTCCTTCAATTCGATGGGGCAGGGCGCGGCGGATCGTTCCAGGTCCCGGCGTTCGGCGTCGAACCGGTTGTAATCGTCGTTGATCGCCATCAACAGGGAGCGCCATTCCGGCGGGACCGCAGTGGGGTCTCCGAGATGGTGTTCGAGTTGTAGTTTTAGTGATGGATGCAACTCCGACATGGTTAAATCTCCGCAAATCCCGGTGGCTCACCGGGTTGGTTTGGTCTTCGTCCTCATCCTCAACTTCAGGCAAGATGGCTCCGCAGTGAGACCAAACCTCTTATCGGCTCCGGGGACGGAGAACTTAACCGCTAATCTCGGGGGCCGGGCGCGGGGCCCGACCGTCTCACCTGGCTCTCTCTTCGATGCGGTAGAGATGGGTCCTGGTCCTCAGGTAGAAGGCTTTGCCGGCGATCGCGGGTGAGGCCAGAAAGCCGTCATCCAGTTGATTCTCCGCCAGCAGCTCAAAGGTGCGGCCGGTTCGGAGGACCGCGGTCTTGCCCTCCTCGCTGAAGAACCAGAGGCGGCCGTCGGCATAGACGGGGGAGGCCGAGTACTCGCCGCCGATCCGTTTCTGCCAGACGCTCTGCCCGGACTTGGCCTCCACACAACTGACGATTCCGGCGTCGCTGATCATATAGATCAGGTCATCGACCAGGAGAATCGAGGGTTTGTTGGAGACCCCGCGTTTGACCTTCCAGGCGATCTGGCTCTCGTTCAGCAGACCGTTCCCGCCGGTCCGGACGGCGAACAACTGTCCGGCCGAAAATCCGGTCGGATAGTAGATCAAACCGTCGCCGATGACCGGCCGCGTGCTGGCCGAATGCTGCGCCCGTTCCTCCAACCGCCAGAGCTCCTGGCCGGTGAGGGGATTGTATGAGTAGGCGGCCTTGGCCCCCAGACTGATCAGTTCCCAGCGGCCGTTGAGCTGGGCGATGTGCGGCGTGGCGAAGGCTTTGCGGAAATCGCCCTCGGCTCCCGGTTTACCGTTCGAGTCGAGGTCTTGAAAATCGATGGATCTCTTGGTCAACCAGACAGTCCGGCCCGTCTGCTTGTCCAGCGCCACCACAAACTGATGATCGCTGCCGTCGAAATTCATGATGAGCAGGTCGCGAAAGATGACGGGGGAAGAACCGGCGCCCCGAAAGTGGTTGCATTCGAAGTCGCGTCGCTGCCACAGGACCTTGAAAGTATTGGTATCGAGGCAAGCCGTGCCGGCCGCTCCGAACGTGATGTAGACCCGCCCCTTCTCGATGACCGGGGTGGGAGAGGCGTGAGAGTTGAAGGGGTGACTGTACTGCGGTTGTGCGACGTCGAAGAGTTTGAGGTCTTTGACGACGCGCCCGGTCTCGCGGTCGAGGCAGAGGGCGTAGAGCTGGCGGCCATCCGGCGCCGCGCTCGTCAGCCAGATCTGATTGCCGTAGATGACGGGCGAGGACCACCCCCGATCGTGAATCGGCGTCTTCCAGACGACGTTCTTCTGTTCGTTCCAATTGAGCGGCAATCCGCGGGCCTGGGAATGGCCATTGCCGTCGGGCCCGCGAAACTGCGGCCATTGATCGACGGACTGAGGCGGCGGGTTGTAGGCCAGGAGACTGGAGCATAGAAGCAGAAGCGTCGCCATGATTCTGGTCATCATTTGACTATCACCTCTTTCTGTATTTCGCCGTTTGCCGGCAAATTTCTGGGCGGCCGGAGATTGTAATAGATCGGCATTCAAGATGAAACACGCCGCCAGCCGTCCGGCGCGCGATCGAATTTTACCGCCTCGGTCCGGACGAAGGCCTTGCGTTCCGCCTCCCACTCGTGCCGTTCGATGATCACCTGCGGGTGATCGATGGTCATGACGTTGAAAGAGTTGGCTTCTCCCCGGCCGCGCGTGGAGACGGCGGTTCCGGCCTGAACGATCAACGCCCGGCGACCGTCGATCTCGAGCGGCAGGGCCGTCTGTCCGACGTGGCTGATGTGCAGGTGGCCGGCCAGAAAGATCTCGGCGCCGCATCGCGTCAAACTGGAGATGGCCTGCCGCGCGCCCTCGATCGCGGCCCGGTCGGGAAACCCTCCGGGGATCTCGAACGGATGGTGCGTGACCACGATTTTGATCACGTCCGGCCGGAGGTCTCGTAATTTCTCGCGGATCCACTGGATCTGCTCCGGCTTGATACGTCCGCTTTTGATCGTCAGGGACCGAGCCGTATTGAGGCCCAGCAGGGCCACTTCATCGTCGATGTGAAATGGTCGCAGGTCGTCGGTGATGTATCGGCGGTACTTTTCGAGAGGCGACGCGAACCTCGCGATGACGTTGTGGAGCGGCACATCGTGATTGCCGGGAACAATGATCTGCGGGCCGGGCAAGGACTCGAGAAAAGCGCGCGCCTGCCGGAATTGGGCCGATCGCGCCCGCTGGGTGAGGTCGCCGGAGACCGCCACCAGATCCGGGCGGAGCCCGTGGACCGCTTCGACGAGCGGCCCGATCAACTCCCGATCGACGCGTCCGAAATGCAGGTCGGAGAGATGGATCACTCTTCTCATGCGCGGTCTCGACCGTCAGGTTGGGCCTCCGGCGCCGAAGCGGCCGGAACCATGACTCGCAACGCTCCGCGCCTCAACCTGATGTGGAGCGGGGTCCGGATGGTCCGGATCTCGCCGTCGATCGCGACCTGGACCTTTCGGCGGCGGGTGCTGATCCAGGCTTCGTCGAGGCAGGTCACGTCGAGATCGCGCGCGCTGTTGAGCTGCTGAAAGAACGTCAGCAGCGCCAGCTTCAGCATCTCCATCCGGCCGACGGCGCGCGTCATATAGAAGGCGAACTTGTGGGCATCCATGCAGTCGGCGCCCGGGACGTTGAACTCCCGCATCTGGTATTGGTTATTGCAGATGAAGAGCAGCGGCGTGCGCCGGTCCGCGGCCTGGCCGTCAGCCCTCAACCGCAGCTTGAGGATCCGGATCGGCCTCACGATCGTCCGCAGCACGGAGAAGTAGGCCGCGACTTTGCTGCGGCCCCACCGCCGATACTCCTGCTCCCGCTGGCGCAGAATGCGAGGGTAGAGCCCGATGCTCGCGTTGTTGAGAAAGATCCGCTCGTTGATCTCGCCGACATGGGCCTCGACGGCGCGGCCTTCGAGGAAGGTGCGAGCGGCCGATTCGGGATCCAGGGGCAGGCCGAGATTTCGGGCGAAATAGTTGAAGGTTCCTAGCGGCAAGACCCCCAGGATCTTGTCGGTCCCCACCAGCTCCGAGGCCACGGCGTTGATGGTCCCGTCGCCGCCTCCGGCAATCACCAGCCCGGCATCGCTTCTGGCCGCCCGGCTCGCCAGTTCCAGAATCTCGCCGCCACTCCGCGCCAGCGAAATCCGCGATCTAATCGATTCTGTTCTGAACATCTGATCCAGGATCCGGATCACCGGCTCCTTTTCGGCGGCACCCGAACGCGCATTGATAATAACTTCGACCGGAAAGTTCATGTTTTCCCAGATTCGATTGCTTACAATTTTGATTTTGTCATAAGATAAAACAAATGACGATTGGGGAAGTCATCGGAAGTCTAAAGAAGTCAGAAGCGGTCTGCAACAACCTCGCAATAAGTTGAACACAAACAGGTCAACGGACAGAACGGACATGACTATGTCTTCGAGGTGAAAAACATGAAGCAGAGAACTACATTGACGATAGCACTGGCACTGGCGACGCTGTTTCTGGCCGGAAGCTTGAAACAGTTGGATTTTAGAGCCTCTACTCAAACGGCCCCGTCGGTGATGGAGTATCTGGACCGAGGGATGGTGGCGTTGCGGAGGAGCGAAAACGAGGTCTACGTCGGGTGGCGGTTGTTGGGAACCGATCCGCCCGGCATCTCTTTCAATCTCTATCGAGCGGATGGGGATTGCGCCGAGACACAGCTCAACGCGGTCCCGATCACCAACAGTACCAACTATGTCGATTCGGGAGCGGACCTGAGCCGCCCGAACGCCTATTTCGTCCGGCCGATCGTGAATGGGGTCGAGCTGGAGGGCAGCGAGCTCTACACGCTGCCGGCGAACGCCGCGATCCAGCAGTTCATCACGGTCCCGCTCCAGACCCTGGCCGGTCATACTCCCAATGACGCGGCGGTCGGAGACCTGGATGGAGACGGTCAGTACGAGATCGTGCTCAAACAGGAGATGACTCCGCGGGACAATTCACAGAGCGGAACCACCGGAGAGACCAAGCTGGAGGCCTATAAGTTGAATGGGACTCTCATGTGGCGCATCAACCTGGGGCGGAACATTCGCGAGGGCGCGCACTATACGCAGTTCATCGTCTACGATCTGGACAGCGATGGACGGGCGGAAGTCGCCTGTAAGACCTCGGACGCCACGGTCGATGGGACCGGCCGCGTGATCGGCAATGCCAGCGCGAACTACCGCAACTCGTCGGGTTACGTGCTGACGGGACCGGAGTATTTGACGATCTTCGACGGCCGGACGGGCGCGGCGCTGGCCACGACCAACTATCTGCCGCCGAGGGGGACCGTCTCCAGTTGGGGCGACAGTTACGGCAACCGGGTCGACCGGTTCCTGGCCTGCGTCGCCTATCTCGACGGCACGCGGCCGAGCCTGGTCATGACCCGCGGATACTATACCCGGGCCGTGCTGGTGGCCTGGGATTGGAGAGGCGGCCGGTTGACTCGCCGCTGGACCTTCGACAGCCGCGACGGCACCGCCGGCAATACGGCCTATGACGGACAGGGCAACCATAACCTGAGCGTGGGCGATGTGGACGGCGACGGACGGGACGAGATCACCTTTGGGGCCTCCGCCATCGACGACAACGGGCGTGGGCTCTATTCCACCGGGTTGGGCCATGGCGATGCCCTGCACATGTCGGACATGGATCCGGACCGGGCGGGGATGGAGGTCTATCAACCTCACGAAAGCCCGTCGGCCTATGGCTCCTGCGGTTCTGAAATGCGGGATGCCCGAACCGGAGCGCGGCTCTGGTGCGTCTCCGGAGAGGGCGCCGATGTGGGCCGGGGCGTGGCGATGGATATCGACCCGCGCTTTCGCGGATACGAGGCCTGGTCCTCGCGCGGCGGCCTCATGTCCGCCAAGGGCGTCCGGATCAGCACGACCCGGCCGTCACAGATCAACTTCGGGATCTGGTGGGACGGCGACCTGCTGCGCGAGCTGCTGGACAACATCACGATCTCGAAATGGAACTATACTTCCGGTTCGGCCAGCACCCTCTTGACGGCCACCGGGGCCGCCTCGAACAACGGCACCAAGGCCACTCCGGCTCTGAGCGCGGACATCATGGGCGACTGGCGGGAAGAGGTGATTCTGCGGTCGGCCGATAATCGGTCGCTCCGGATCTACTCGACGACGATCGCGACCTCGAACCGGATCTATACCCTGATGCAGAATCGTCAATACCGGCTGGCCGTGGCCTGGCAGAACATCGGGTACAACCAGCCTCCGCATCCGAGCTTCTACTTGGGCGACGGAATGAGTACGCCGCCCCCGCCCAACATCGTCACGGCGCAGGCGGGGAAGATCCTGCCCGAGCCGCCGGCTCAACAATAACCGTTCGCGGATCGAAAGAGCGAAGAGAGAAGACGGAGCCACCGTGGTTCCGTCCTCTCTTTTTTATTACTTTAAATTTGACAATCTTTGTGGAGAATAGGAGGTGAAGAATCCGAATTCCTCAGGAGGGTTACATGAACGAACGGGAAGACTTTTCAGCCGTGTCCAGCCAGCAGGCCAAACGCACGTTACTCGCTACCTTCACCTACCACAGTCTGTCGATTGAAGAGCAGCTTTCGGTCTCCGAGCGTCTGACGAGTGCCTATCTGCGGGCGTTCTCGAAGCAACACCAGGTAGATCCGGATCAAGCGCTTCAATCGTTGGAGGATGACGGATTGGCGGCGGAGTTTCTCAATCAACTGGCTTTTCCGAAATTCGTCGGCGACCTGATCGATGGCCTCTTCGAGGCGGCCGTTCAATCTTCGCTCGAGCAGATGGAGGCCTACCTCGGATTAATGAAGGCCTGCACCGGGTCTCTCTCGAAGTTCGCGAGCGAGATCGACGACCGCGCGGCGGCCGATTATCTGGAGGCTCTCTTCCGCATGGCAGACCCGGAATTCGGACGAACGGAGGCGCTCCCGCCGAAACCTCGGAAATCGCAGTTGAAGGCCGCTAAGCTGGTCCTGGCCGGTGAGCAACGCCGCCTGCTGCGCCAGGTGGTGCTGATTGGAATCGCCCGCCTGTTCGTCGATCGGCGCCCGGCCAAGACCCAGATCTTTCTGGGGATCAGGGCGGAACGCGACGCCTTCGATCTGAACCTCCGCGAAAAGATCATCGATGCCTTTCCCTCGTTGCCGCGGCCGCGCCCGGCCGAGGAGGGGGCCAGAGGGTTCGGATTGACGCCGGGAACGGCGGCGGCGGTCTCGTCCGGTGAATTGAGTGGCGCCGGCTGGGTCGCCAGATTTCCCGGAAGCAACAGCGTCGAGGTGCTGGAGGCCGAATTCAGAAACCACGTCAGGCGATTTATGGCCGCGTTGAAGGCGGCCAGGGCCGGCGTCGTCGTCAACAGCACCTTCCGCCCTCCGGAGCGGGCCTACCTCATGCACTGGTCGTGGAAGATCGTGAACGGGTTGAGCACGGGTCAGGATGTCCCGCCCTTGACGGGCGTGGCAATCGCCTGGTGGCATGGTAATCTCAGCGACACGAAACGCGGCGCCCAGGAGATGGTCGACGGCTACGGCATCGGCCATCTGAAAGTCGCTCCGGCGCTCGCGTCCCGTCACACGCAGCGGCGCGCGATCGATATGAAGATCACGTGGGAAGGCAGCTTGAAGATCAAGCGGGCCGACGGGAAGACGGTGGCGATCGCTTCGCTGCCCAAGAATGGCGCCAATCAGGAGTTGATTCAGGTCGGAAGCACCTACCAGGTCTTCCACCTTCAACCTCCGGAGAAGGACGTTCCCCACTGGTCAACGGATGGCCGGTAGCTCTACACCAGCGAGGTCACATGGTCGATAAGAAGAGCCTGAAGCGCGAGTATCAGCAATCTCAGACACCGATGGGGGTCTTTCAGATCCGCAACCTGGTCAATGGCCGGGTGCTGGTCGGCAGCTCTCTCAATCTCCCGGGAATTCTGAATCGGCATCAATTTGCCTTGCAGATGGGGAAGCATCAGAACCGCTCACTTCAAGCGGACTGGAACGAGTTCGGCCGCGAAAACTTCGCCTTTGAGATCCTCGATGAACTGACGCCGAGTCCCGATCCGGGTCGAGACTATCGAACGGACCTGAATTTTCTGGAGGAGTTATGGCTCGAGAAGCTGGAGCCGTTCGGCGATCGTGGCTACAACGAACGGAAGAAGAGCAGGGAAGAGCGGCTCGGAATGATCGCCCGCCGGCGATCGGAGAGCGAATGACTACAGCCTGAGAATGGTCCCGAGGCCCGTTGCTTGCGCGCGCCGGTAGACCAGATTGGCGACGACCAGGTCTTCGATGGCATGCCCCATCGACTTGTAGACCGTCAGCTCATCCTTCGATTGACGCCCGGGGCGCAGATTCAGCAGCACCTCTCCCAACTCCGTGCCGCGCTCCGGGTCGAGACCGGCCAATTCATCACATCCGACCGGCGCGGGTTGAAAGGCCTGCCGTGTTTCGACAAACAGCCGGCCCTGCTCGGCGATCTCGCGCGATAACTCTCCGCCCGGCGGTTTGAATCCGACCGAAGTCAGATGGGTTCCCCTGGCCAGCCACTCGCGTTTGACCACGGCCCGATTCGAGGTCGTGCAGAGACAGACGACGTCGGCCCAGCGCACGGCCTGCTCGAACGATTCGACCGCAATGGCGCGCGGATCCAGGATCGAGATTCGTTCGGCGTCCGCGGTGTGGAGCGAGGCGATCCGGATCTTTTTGAAGTTGCAGGCTCGCGGCAGGAGCTTGAGATGGGCCTCGCCCTGAGCCCCGGCGCCGATAATCGCCAGCGTGCTGGAGGACTCGCGAGCCAGTAACCGCGCCGAGAGGGCGGCGCTGCCGGCGGTCCGCATGGCCGTGATGTAAGTTCCATCCATGATGGCGCAGGTCGAACCGGTTTCGGGGTCGAACAGGCAGAGCAGGGCTTGATGGCCCGGGATCCCGTAGCGCTGGTTGTCGTGGAAGACCGAGACGAGTTTGACCGCGATCTGGTGGTCGGGCATCGACGCGGGCATGCCCAGCAGAAAGCCGGCCGGAACCGTCACTTCATTTCTCGGCGGAGCGCAAACCTCTCCTGAGGTGAGAGCCATGAATCCCTCGGCCAATGCGTCGAGCAGGTCGTCCAGATTGAGCAGGCGTCTCACTTCGTCCTGGCTTAAAAATAAGATACTCATTGAGGGTGACTCGATTCGGTCACCGGCGGCCGATCATTCGCTGGAGATCCGAAGCTCTCCGGTGTCCTGCAGACTCTTGCCGGTCGCCAGTGACAACGCATCTCTGATCTTGGCGCGCAACAACGGATCATCCATGACGATGGACTTGTGGAATGTTCGGTCCTTATCGATAAATGTGATCGAGAGCGCGTCCTTTTTGATCGTGACATCCTGCAATAACGCGGACCTCGGGTTGGGAACGATGATCGGGTCGTCGTCAGCATAAGATGTATCCCAACCGCCTGTGATCCAATCTCCAATGATATCTTTAATTTTAGTCATTTCGGCCTCCATCGATAGGTTACTGCCGCAGGCAGGTGCTTGATCGGTAATCCCTTATACTAATCGGTAATCCCTTAGCCAGAATTTAAAGAATCATGGCAATTAATATAAAGCTCATGCCTATTGGTCGATGTGGCTCGATGTCAGAGAACTTTGGAGAGCAGGACAAACCTCGGCAATTTTTTCACGGCCGCTGCCAGAAGTCTAGGGGAGTCTAGAGAAGTCGGGGAGCTATCCCGAAATCTCAGATGGCCCAATAAACAATCGGAGAAAAGCAGTAGGATTATCTTCCATCTCCTACCACGACGAAGCCGCCCCAATAGAATGGATGCCGGTATTGCCGGGTGCGCATCAGCTTCAACGATGCTCGTCTCATCGACTCGGCCGAGGAGATTTTAACTGCTTGCGGATCGAAGCGGGTCTTGAATCCCTTGTGGAACTCGACCATCAAGGCGGTCGTGCTCGAAGATTCGACCTTCCACTGGCTGACGACCGTGGCCGGGCACCCGGCGACGAAGAGGGCCCAGGTCAGGCCGATCACTCCCTCGCCCGCGCCCACGCGCCCGCGCGCCGTCTCGCAGGCCGAGAGGACGACCAGATCGGCGTTCAGGTTGAGATTCATCATCTCCCAGGCTTCCAGCAGTCCGTCTTCTTCTCTCGGGCCCGAGGCTGGAGCGAGCATGACGTGCGAATACATCGGGCTCACATCGTTGAGGATGCCGTGAGTCGCCAGATGCAGGATGCGGTATTGGGACGATTGCTCTTTGACCACATCTTCGCGGGCGGCCGCGCCGGTGTAGATCTTGCTGTGAGTCGAACCATACAACTTCCCAAGCGTCGTGACTTGGACGGCGGCCTCCGGCAATGGTCCGAGCGCTTCACCCATCAGGGCAAATTTGGCCGCGGCCAGGCTTTGGTTGCCGAGATCCGGATTGCCCAGCGCCAGGATCGAGGCCGGCGCGGGCGCGGTCTTCGTTCGGTTCTGGCGGGCGAGTTGCATCTCGCGCAGGACCGAGAGCGAGGGCGCATATGAGATGGCGGCGTCTTCGATCAAGTAGCGGCCGGCCGGGGACTGCAACGCCTGGAACGGCAGATCCCATAACACGTTGTTCGGGGAGATGATCAGGACGGTCTTATTCTGCAACTGCTTCTCCGCCGGTTTCAGCAGCAGCGTATAGAGTTCCTGGGCGAGACCCTGGTAGTCGCGATCCCGGTTGGCCAGCCGGCCGCGGAAGCGCTCGACCTTTTCACTCAGCGATTCCCGGTTGAGGTCGATGGTGTAGGTCCTCAACTCCACCGGGACCGAAACGTCCCGAGTCAGGACGAAGAGCTGGACATGCCGATCGGTGACGATGAAGTCGAGAATCGCGGTTCGGGGATTGGGGATCAGCTCCCCGGCGTCATCGAGCGTAATCGGGCGCATCTCGCCGCGCTGGACTTTGAGTTCCGGATGGGCGGCATAGAGCGTGGTCTGGAACGCCTCGAACTCCAGACGCGCCTTGTTCAGCTCTTCATTCAAGCCGGCTAGCAGGTTGGAATCCGGTTGCGGTTTCGTTCTCTCTCCGGAGATCTGGCGATTGAGGGAGACCAGTCGGCGGCTCAGCCGCTGTTCCTGGTCGCGCTCCACGGGCGAGGCCGATTTGTCGATGTTGACCCGGCCGTTCTGCAACAGTTCGAGGAGCGTCCGCGCTTTCAGCCGTTGGGCGTAGGCGAAGGCCTCGGGGAGGCGTTTCTGCTCCAACTCCAGATCGATCATGGCCTGATAGGGTGAGACGTTCAATTCGAAGAACCGTTGCTGCGCCTGCTCACCTCCCACGACTTGAGTTTGCAACGTCTCGATGGTGGTGATCGCCTCCTGGAAAGATTGGCGCGCGCGGTCGAACTGCTTGAGCGCGAGATAGGCTCTCCCCTGAATGGCCTGGGCGGCTCCGAGGATTTCGGGATTGCCGATCTGCGAAGCGAGCTCGGCGGCGCGCCCGGTGACCTGCGCGGCTTCGGGGTGGTTGCCCTGCGCTTCATAGGCCAGCCCGAGGTTGTTCAGGACCTTGGCAATCCCGGTCTTGTCGCCGAGCCCCTCGAAAAGCTTCAAGCTCTGTTGATACTGCTCCAACGCCGGTCCATAGGCGCCCTGCAATCGGCGCAGATCCCCGATGTTGTTCAGCGTATCGGCCACGCCGACCTTGTCGTTTTGCCCCTCGTAGATTTTCAGACTCTTCTGAAACTGTTCCAGCGCCGGCGTGAAGTCGCCTTGCAATCGGCGAATAGTCCCGAGGTCGTTGAGAGAGCCGGCAATGGCGATCTGATCACCAACCTCTTCCTTCAATTTCAGGCTCTGCTGAAATTGCGCCAGCGCCTGCGGGTAGTTGCCTTGCAGCTTGTGAATCTCTCCGATCGCCCTCAGGACGCTGGCCGTACCGTACTTGGAGCCGATCTCCCGGGTGATCTTCAGGCTCTGCTGATACTGTTCCAGCGCCTGTGCGTAATTGCCTTGCAATCGGTAAATATTTCCGACGCTGAATAGGCTGTGAGCAATCAGAATCTTTTCGCCAAGTTCCTCGGAGATCTTAAGGCTTCTCCGATAGAGCACCAGGGCCTGTGCATAGTTGCCTTGGAGCATGTGGATGGACCCGAGGTTCTTCAGCAGTCCCGCCACGCTGGATCTGCTGCCCGCCTCCTCGGCAATCTTCAGGCTTTGCTGATAGGACTCCAGCGCCTGGGCATAATTGCCCTGCTCCAATTGAACATTTCCCATATTGGCCAGCGTCCGGCCGCTGCCTCCCTGGTCGCCCGACTGCTCGGAGATTTTTAAACTCTTTCGATAGAGCTCCAGCGCTTTGGCATAGTTACCTTGCGATTTGTAGCTGATCCCGAGGTTGGTCAGGGCGCGGGAGATCATTTGCAGATCACCGATCTCCTCGGCGATCTGCAGGCACTTTGTATAAAACTCCCGCGCCTGAGTCAGGTCGCCCTTGGAATCGAGGACGAGTCCGATGTGAAAAAAGGCCAGGCCCGCCGCACCGCGGTCACCGCATCGCTGGGCCATCTCCAGCGCCAGTTCGAAGATCTCTTTGGCCCGATCCATTTTCCCTTGATCGTACGGAATCAGGCCCTGGTCCAGCAGCGCTTGCGAGAGCTCGGCGGTCACCAGGGCTCTCTCCTCGGTTAAGAGTGTCGCTCGGTCAGCCTGGCTGCCCGCCTTGACCAGTGCGTTCGCCAGGTCTTCCGCGGCGGACGCCGATCTCCAGATCTTCCATTTCCCATCCTCCTTGACGAACTCGAAGTTGAGGATCAGTTGCGGATCTCTCCGCGGCAGATCCTGTGGGCTGATGGTGGCCCGTTCGATCGCTACCCGCAGACTGGCCCTCTCGTTCTCCACCTTGACCCGCGAAACAGAGGAACTGCCGGGGCGCAGTTCTTCTCCCTTGAAGCGTTGCGGCAGGCTCTGTTTGAAGGCCGCGAGGTTCGGCGACTTCTCGCTCCACAGCCCCACGACCCCGGCCAGATCCTTCCGGCCGTACGCGGCCACGTAACTCTTCACCACGCTCCGCAGCGCCGATTCTTCAGGCGAGGCGGGCGGAGTGTTCTGCTGGCGGGCCGCGACCTGGACGAAGTCGATGAGCGAAAGGCAGCCAACGAGAATGAGTCCTCCGGAGACGAGCACGCTCCGCAGACGGCGATGCTTGATCGATTGCAAATGCACCTCCCGGACGCGCAATCCGTTAAAGCTCCATCCTTCGCGGATCCCGCGCGGTTCGCGGTTTGGATTCCAATTTTGTTGACCAAGTAATTAGGCCGAAATACCACGGGGCCGACAGTACGAGGAGTTCCAAATATAAGGTTCCGGAAGGACCGATTGCAAGGCGGCCCGGAGCCGGTTCCGTGCTCGCCCTGGACCTGTTGACCGCCAACAGGGCATGATTTATGCTTTTGTTGCTGTTCAACAGGAAGTCTCAGGACGCAATAGGAGTCAGATGGAACAACCCAAGAACGAGGTCCTGCCCGGAACTCTCAATTTGATGGTCCTCAAGACCCTGGAGACGCTGGGGCCGTTGCATGGATACGGGATCGCCCGGCGGATCGAGCAGATCAGCGGCAACCGCCTCCAGCTCAATCAGGGGACGATCTATCCCTCGCTGTTGTTGTTGGAGCAGGCCGGTTGGATCAGCTCCAAGTGGGGAGTCTCGGAGAATAACCGGCGGGCCAAGTACTACTCGATCACGAGGGCGGGTCGCAAGCAGCTTGTGGCCGAAGAGGAGAACTGGCGGCGGGCATCCGAAATTATGGTCCGATTTCTCTCACCATCGAAGGAGAACACCTGAGGATTGCGGCGCGGCGGGCCGCCCAGGTGGATCCGGTGAGGATGCTCAAGTCCGAATGATTTTGAAACCGCGAAACACGCGAAGGGCGCGAAAGCTTGATGATTTCGCGCCCTTCACGTGTTTCGCGGTTCGCATCTTAGTGACGGAAGCGATTGTGATCTCTCCGATCGTGACGATCCCAGCGATCATGCCTTCGGTCGTAGCGGCGGTCGAAATCGCGGCGCCGGTGATCTCTCCGGTCATGATCGCGATCCCATCGGCGATCATGACGATCACGGCGATCGTGACGATCGTGATCGCGGCGGCCGTGAGCCAGGGCCGCGGAGCTGCTGCTGATCGCGATGAATGCCATCAATGCGAGGGTAAATAGAGTCGTGACAACTTTTTTCGGCAGAGTTTGCAACATAATGGGTCTCCTTTTCTCCTATTCAGACCCGGCGGCCGCAAGATTCTCGGTTGGCAGACACCGGGTAACTACCTGTTTCCATCCTTATTGCACAATGCGTGCCGCATCGTGAGGGGGCCGCGGAGACGCGCGCGCCCGAATCCGCGCCGCTCGGTTCGAGCGGCGAAGTCTAAAGCTGTCTATCACTAGCCGGGTCGGTTCCGGCGGGCCCCGGCGATTCTCACTCGGGCCTCGCCGCGGCCGGTTTATACGACATCGGTTAAGCGTACTACCAAATGGTATATCAATTGCTGTAAAAAGAGGCACGCGGAAGCTCTTTCGAGAACTCGCGTGCCTCTTCGAATCGGCGGTTTAAGGCGGGCGTGCCGCTTGGGCTCCCGATGGGCTACGGCTGTTTAGCGTAGTAACCGGGTCTGGTGCGGGCGATCAGTTTGCGATCCCCTTTGGGCCTGATCATGACCCTCACCGCGCGATAGGTTCCATCGCGCTTATCGTTGGTCGGGTAGTAACTGATGATGTATTGGGTCTGCAGTTCTTTGGTGATCTGTGAGGCGATGTTGGTCATTTCGCTCAGATCGCTGGGAAAGAACGCGCGGCCGCCGGAGTCGATGGCCAGACGAGTGAGCAACTCTTTGGCGTTCTTGCGCTCGGTATCGCCATAGAAGGTGGTGACGTCTTCGTCATTGGTGAAACCGACGAGGTAGACCTGAACTTCATATTCCTTGATCGCTTCGATCACCTCTTTCTCGGTGATCGAACTGATGCGCTCCGCGCCGTCGCTGAAGATGATGATGGCCTTGCGCCGCTTTTTGCCGTTCTTGTGGGCATATTCGGCCGAGGCGATCACGGCGTCGAAGAACGCGGTGCCGCCGTTGCTGACCAGCCCGGTCATGGACTTCTCGAGCATGGGTTTATTGGTGGTCAGTCCCTGGAGCAACTCCGTGTCGCTCTTGAACTGGGCCACGAAACCCTCATCCTCCGGTTTCATCTGCTTGATCAGATCGGTCGCGGCCGAGGTCACGGTCGCGATCTTTTCGCGCATGCTGCCCGAAGTGTCGAGAATCAGGCCGATGCTGATCGGCACGTCTTCACGGCGAACCGATTCGATCGGCTGTTTGACCCGGTCTTCAAAGACGGTGAAGTCTTCTTTGCTCAGATCCGCGACCGGGTTGTTGGTCTGATCGATCACTTTGACGTCGAGCTCGACAAAATCGGTTCCGATCTTGATCGGCTCCTTGTCCATTTCAAGAATGTCTTTGTCTGCCTGCCCTCCGGCCAAGCTAGCCTTTTGACCCGGTTCTGCCTTCGACGAAACCGACTTGGTTTTATCCTGAGACTCTTTATCTTTGGTCGCAGGCGTCGGTTGGGCTCCGGACTTGACGGGTTTCGATGGTGATGTGGGACTTTGTCTCTGCGCAGAAGTTGAAGCGAGCGTTGCCCCCACTCCGATGCACACGAGCAGGCAGGCCGTAACTCTCAACAACCTTTTTCGTTTGTTCATAAAGATTCCTTCATTCGTTTTGTGCATGAAAGCGAGCAATTTAGGCTTTTGGGTCGAGGGAGAACGGGGACGGCACATTATACAACAACAGCTCTCATTTCGGAATTTCGAGGCCCGCCGGAATAACCGGCCGAGCCGGATGCCTAAGCCGCGGCTAATGCGGAGCCCGGGTGATCGAGCAGGGACGGGAATCGAGCTGGCATTCTACTGGGCGGCGGCGGTTTAGCGAAATAAAATATGCTTGCATTTTTTTGGCGAGCCATTGTAGGATTGAGCTAGTTGTTTGAGAGTCTCTGGTCACTCAATAATTGCTGATGCGAGTGTCAGACGCTTATTCACCGAATCAGCCAGAAGCTTGAATAACTCCCCTCAATATTTTCTATTTGATATTTCTTTAAATCGATAGTCACTCAGGCCGGGCCGCTATTTTCCCAGCCGGGTAGTACTTCGCTCAGCCGATGCTTGGGATCCATTCCACAATCGACTTTTCACCAAGTTCAAGGAGGATGGAGATCTGCTGCGGGGATGATGATCTTGGGATGTCAATTTAACGCCATCATAAAGACAGATAACGGACAGAGAATGAATATAAATCAGCCAACAGGAGGAATGACATGCCAGGTTATCAAGCCCCAGAAATCTATGTGGATGTGGAGGAGAGATGCAATACGCCTTCGATCACCGGCGTCGGAACGAGCACGGCGGCGTTTATCGGACTGATCGACGACGCGGCGCCGTTTCAGATGCCGAGCAAACCGGGCAGCGAGACGGATCGATTTCAGTTGGCGGCGGTGGAGACGCCGGTGCTGATCACGAGTTTTGAACAGTTCAAGAAGAGTTTCGGGAATTTTCAGACCGGAAACAAGGTCTTGGCGCATGCCGTCTTCGGGTTTTTCGTCAACGGTGGGACGCGTTGTTATGTGATGCGGGTGAGCAATCTGACCCGGATCGGCGCGGCGTTGGCGGAACTGGAGCGGCTCGACGAAGTGGCGCTGGTGGCCGTCCCCGGAGTGCGGGACGAGGCCACCCAGGAAGCGCTGATCGACCATTGCGAGATGATGCGAAACCGGTTCGCGATTCTCGATGCCCAGATCACCACCCGGATCGAGGTCTCGTCGATCCAAGGCGCGACGCGCAACAGCGACTATGCGGCTTTATACTTTCCACAAATCGAAGTGATCGACCAGACGCTGGTCGCCGTCGAGGGCGAGACCAGCGAGAACTGGCGGCCGACTCCGGGGGCGCGAACCTTCGTTCCGCCGAGCGGGCATGTGGCCGGAATCTACGCCCGGGTCGATCAGATGCGAGGGGTCCATCAGGCTCCGGCCAACGAGATCGTGCGGGGAGCGCTCAATCTCGAATATCCGTTGACCGTCGATCAGCAGCAGGTGTTGAATCCGGAGGGCATCAATGTCATCCGCGGGTTCGACGGCGTTCTCAAGGTCCTGGGGGCCGGCACGCTGGGCGCTGACGAACAGAGCGAATTCAAGCTGATCCGGGCCCGCCGCCTCATGAACTTCTTACGCGAGTCGATCAACCAGGGCACGCGATTCGCCGTCTACGAGCCGAGCGATCCGGCGCTCTGGCGAAAGATCCGCCGAGAGGTGACGGCCTTCCTGACCGAGGTCTGGCGCGACGGCGCGCTGTGCGGCACCACGCCCGAAGAGGCTTTCTACGTCAAATGCGATGAGACCACCAATCCACCGGCGGTCCGCAAGCTGGGGCTGGTCGTGGCCGAGATCGGCGTGGCGGTGGTCCGGCCCGACGAGTTCGTCCTGTTGCGCCTCTCGCAGATCAAGCCCTTGAACAGTGGGTGCGGCAACGTACGGACCGGTGATGAACGGCGGCGATAGAATGGTTCCTCTCGAACAATCAATAGATCTATGTTTGAAAGGAACTCAGGGACATGAATTTTAGACTGAACATTTTCCCGTTTTATCAGAAGAAGAGAAATACGCACCTGATCTGGAAGCTCGTCGGTGGCGCGACTCTGGCCGCCGCCGGCGCCGGGGTCGTCAAGATGCTGCCGGACATCAAGCGATACGTCAAAATCAACTTGATGTAGGGCGGTTCTTGGAATTTTCATCGGAAGGAGGAAGACGAAAATGGCCACAGCTTATGACCAACGCGAGAGGGAACGTTGGGGGGATGATTACGATCAAGGTTCGCACCATCGCGACGATCGGGACCGGTACCGCGGTCGCGGGCGCGAAGCTCGTGGGTTTTTCGACCGCGCCGAAGATGAGGTCCGTTCCTGGTTGGGTGACCGAGGGGCCGAGCGACGGCGGCACCGGGATGAGTTTGATGAAGAACGCCGCCATCGTCAGGGCGGAGCCTGGCAGGCCCGGCCCACGGCCGGCGCCGCCCGCGCGAGGGACCTCATGACGACCGAGGTCATGACGGTCTCGGCGGAAGACCCGGTCGAACGCGCCGCGCGAATCATGCGTGAATATCATTGCGGCGCACTGCCCGTCGTCGATTATGCCGGCCGGCTGATCGGCATGGTGACGGATCGCGATCTGGTGGTGCGTCTGATCGCCCGGGGCGTGGATCCGCGCCACAGCCTGGTCGCCGATTGCATGACCGATGACAACTTCACCGGCCGCGTCAACGAGTCGGTTTGGGATTGCGCTCGCCGCATGTCGCGGCATCAGATCCGGCGGTTGCCGATCGTTGACGATCGAGGTCAAGTCGTCGGCATCCTCAGTCTGGGCGACCTGGCCCGTTATGCCGACGCTTACCAGCGGACCGATGAACAGATCCGGATTGCCAGATTGATCTCGGAGATCTCGGAACCGTCGTCCGCCGCGCACCGTTGAAGACCACTCGCGTCCCGATCGCGAGCGAGAACCGGCAGGTCTCCGTTCTCGCTCGCGGTCCGGACCGTACCGGAAATATTTTTCCGCCGCTCGCCGTTTAGATTCCCGCCGTCTTGACACCGATAGAATTGGGGCGCATCTTAAAGCCATCCAAATCAAGAGTTATCACTGAAAATCCGAAATCTTCACCAAGAACGGAGAACTGTCATGAAATCGAATGTGTGGCATCTTCCAGCGATTCCTTATCTGCGCCTGGGGGCGGCGAGCCTGCTTATGCTCTCCGCTCTGTTCCTCAGTTACCGATTCGTTTCGTCGGCGTCGGGGAGCGGTCCCGAGACCAAAGAGTGGGTTCAATTGTTCAACGGAAAGAACCTGGACGGCTGGGACGTCAAGATCGCCGGTTACGATTTGAATGATAATTTCGGGAATACCTTTCGGGTCGAGCAGGGCGTGCTCAAGACCGCCTATGACAAGTATGAACGCTTTGAGAATCGATTTGGACACATCTTCTATAAAGAGAAGTTCTCTCACTACGTGATCGGGGTGGAGTATCGCTTCGTCGGCGAACAGGCGCCGAACGCTCCGGAATGGGCGTTGAGGAACAGCGGGATCATGATCCACTCGCAATCCGCGCAGAGCATGAAGAAGATGCAGGATTTCCCGATCTCGATCGAAGTGCAGTTGTTGGGCGGAAGCGGAAAAGGCGAGCGGACGACGGCCAACGCCTGTACGCCCGGAACCAACATCGTGATGAACGGTGCGCTGACCACCCAGCATTGCATCAATTCGACCTCCAAGACCTACAACGGCGATCAATGGGTCCGGGTCGAGGTCACGGTCCTGGGCGATTCATCGATTAAACACAGTGTGGAAGGGCAGACCGTGCTGACCTATGAAAAACCGCAGATCGGCGGCGGCGTGGTCAACAACTTCGATGAGAGCGTCAAGAAGGACGGCACCATTCTGAGCGAGGGCTACATCGCCCTGCAGTCCGAGAGCCATCCCATCGAGTTCCGCAAAGTGGAATTGCTCAATCTGGCCGGCTGTACCGATCCGAAAGCCTCCAATTACAAGTCTTATTATGTCAAAGCCGACAACTCGAAATGCAAGTTCTAGTTGTCGGTTTCAAAACCGCGGAAGACGCGAAAGACGCCAAAGATCGGTCATTTAGCGTGGTTCGCGGATTTCGCGGTCCTTGCTCTGCACCAGCTCTTTCCAGACCTGCACCTCGACTGCTTCGGCATTGGTCTCCAGGTCGGCCAGCAGCAGGTCGCGTTCGAGCAGGCGTTGGTGCATCTCCGGTTTGAGGATGGTGGTCTGATATTGACCGTAGTTCGCCAGCAGCAGCGCATTGGTCTGTTCGATCAGATGGTCGACCTTGGTGGCGAGGGCCAGATCTTCCAGGATGTAGACCGCGTGTGCCAGTTCATGCCCCAGCACTTCGACGTATCGCTCTTCCTTATTCAATCTCTCAAACGGGATGAATCCGTTGGCGCGCATCGCTTCCGGGCCCACATAGGCCAGGTCGATATTGTGAAGGTTCAACTTGATCACCCCGACGTGTCGCTGACCAGACGGGTCTAATCTTTCGATCCGGAACGAACCGGCCAGCGAGGACATCACTCGGTTCTTATCGGGCAACTCGAGGTAGATGGTATGGCCGCTCTTATCCAGTCGGTCCCACAGACTCCGCAAGATCGGATGGAGCGGCTCTCCCTCGGTGTCTTTCAGAAAGACAAATTGTTTGATTTTATTCCACCGCTGAAGGCTCTTAGTTGAAATGCGATCCGTGACGATTCCCGTAGGGCGATGACGGTGGGTTCGCGGATCATCTTCCGCGTATCGTGGGCGGGTGTGTTGGGCATCGGCTACTGATCTGATCGAGATGAGGACTACAAAGATCGTGACGGCCAATGCCATCCGGCGAATTTGCGTAATCAATTTTTCCTCGCAATCGGGGAGCGTGGAGATGATCTGGCTTCACTTGCTTTTCGAAGTCAGCCGACACGCAGCAACTATTATGCCAACTATGAGATAAGGGATTGGCAGGAGTGGGACGGGGGGAACTCCCCGGATTTAAACGAAAACCGCGAATGGACGTGAACTCCCACTCCGATTCTCATAATCCGGATTCTGGAATTCAGACGCCGATGTCTAGAATCCGGAATCTGCCGATCGCGTAAGTGATCAACACCACGATATGGACAGGAGATTTTATGTGCACCAGCGCTAGACGAGATCTCGATTTAATCCCGCAGCCCGGCGCCCGGAACGGCCGCTTGCGCCGGGCCGGCTCCGTTTTGACCGCACTCTGGTTCGGACTGTTGATGATGTCGTTGCCGGCCGTGGCCCAGACCTCTGCCGGCGGCTCGATTCGAGAACGCCTCTCGCTGAACGCCGACTGGCGATTTCAGAAGAGTGATCCGGCGGATGCCGGCGACCAATTGAAATATGATCGAATCAAGGAGCGGGTGCTCGCCGCCAGCGGCGATCTGAAACCGGGACGGCGCACCGGAGGCCAGACCCGAGAGAATCTCGGCGGGCAGATTTCGTACGTTCAGGCGGGCTTTGACGACAGCGGCTGGAGGCGGCTCAATCTGCCGCATGATTGGGGAGTCGAGAGCCAGTTCAAGCAGGAGTACCCGGGCGAGACCGGCAAGCTGCTGTGGTGGGGAGTCGGTTGGTACCGGAAGCATCTGGAGGTCGCCGCCGCCGAGAAGGGCAAGCAAATCTACCTGGATCTGGATGGAGCCATGGCCTATGCGCTGGTCTGGCTGAACGGCCGGTTCGTCGGCGGATGGCCTTACGGTTACTCGTCGTTCCGGCTCGACCTGACGCCCTATCTCAAGTACGGCGCCGATAACGTGATTGCGATCCGGTTGGACAATCCGCCCGACTCCTCGCGCTGGTATCCGGGCGGGGGCATCTATCGCAACGTCTGGCTGGTCAAGACCTCACCGGTTCATGTGGCGCATTGGGGGACCACCGTCACCACTCCTGAAGTGACCCGCGAGAACGCGACTGTCGACGTCAAGGTCGAGATCGACAACCGCGCCGACGCCGACGCCGACCTGACCGTCAGGACGCAACTCTTTGAACTGGGCGCCGACGGCCGCCGAGGCGGCAAGCCGGTCGCGTCCTCGACTCCCGTCAACCTCAAGATCCCGGCGGGAGAGAGCCGTTCGGAGGCGGTCAAGATCGCGGTCAAGAGTCCCAGGCTCTGGGATCTGCAGACTCACCGGCTCTATGCGGCGCTGACGAGGATCGAACAGAAGGGCCAGGTCGTCGATAGTTACGAGACGATCTTCGGCATCCGCACCATCAAGTTCGAGGCCGACCGGGGATTTTTGTTGAACGGCCAACACGTGCGGCTCAACGGCGTCTGCAATCATCACGATCTCGGACCCCTGGGCACGGCCGTCAGCCGGCGAGCCCTGGAGCGCCAGATCGAACTGCTGAAAGAGATGGGCGCCAATGCCATTCGCACCAGCCACAATCCGCCAT
The DNA here is from genome assembly GCA_035280505.1 of Blastocatellia bacterium. Lineage (GTDB taxonomy): Bacteria > Acidobacteriota > Blastocatellia > RBC074 > RBC074 > JAKEHZ01. Next base: position 26,187 of record DATEFT010000395.1, read on the forward strand.
CGCCGGAACTGCTGGAACTCTGCGACCGGATGGGCATGGTCGTGATCGCCGAGGCCTTCGATTGTTGGAAGAAGGCCAAGAAGCCCAACGATTACCATCTGCTCTTCGAGGACTGGCATGAGCAGGACCTCCGCGCCCTGCTGCGCCGCGACCGGAACCACCCCAGCGTGATCCTCTGGAGCATCGGCAACGAGATCTGGGAGCAGGGAGGCGCCGAGGGGCTGAAGATCTCGAACCGGCTGGCTCAGATCGTTCATGAAGAAGACCCCACGCGGTTGGCCACCGCCGCGTGCCACGTCGTCGGCGCCGGGTACAACGGCTTTCAGAAGACGCTGGATGTCTTCGGGTACAACTACAAACCGTTCGAGTACCAGAAATTCAGAACCCAAAATCCGACCATTCCGTTGATCGCCAGCGAGACCTCGTCCTGTGTCAGCTCGCGCGGCGAATATTTCTTTCCCGTCAGCAACGACAAGAAGGATGGCCGGGCCGAGTTTCAGGTCAGCTCCTACGATCTCTACGCTCCGCCCTGGGCCACGCCGCCCGATGACGAGTTCAAGGGGCAGGATGAGAATCCGACCGTCGGAGGCGAGTTCGTCTGGACCGGTTTCGATTACCTGGGTGAACCGACGCCCTTCGATGTCAAAGGGGCTCCGTCCAGAAGTTCGTACTTCGGAATCATGGACCTCTGCGGTTTCAAGAAGGATCGATTCTACAGCTATCAGGCGAGGTGGCGTCCCGAGTTGCCGATGGTCCACATCTTCCCGCACTGGAACTGGGCCGACCGCAAGGGCGAGGTTACTCCGGTGCACGTCTATACCTCGGGCGATGAGGCGGAACTCTTCTTGAACGGCAAATCGCTGGGCCGCAAGAAGAGGGAATCGCTGCAATATCGTCTGCGCTGGGACGACGTCAAGTACGAGCCCGGAGAGCTGAAGGTCGTCTCGTACAAGCGCGGCCTCAAGTGGGCGGAGGGGACGACGAAGACCACCGGCCCGGCGGCCAGGGTCTCGATTCGAGCCGACCGTTCCACGATCAATGCCGACGGGCACGATCTCTCGTATCTCACCGTGGCCATTGCCGACAAGGACGGGGTGACGGTGCCGCGCTCCAATAACCTGGTGCGCTTCGAGATCTCGGGGCCCGGCGAGATCGCGGCCGTCGATAACGGCGACGCCACCAGCCACGCGCCGTTTCAGGCGCGGGAAGGCAAGGCCTACAACGGACTGGTACTGGTGATCGTACGATCGAAGGCCGGTGTACCGGGAACGATCACCCTCAAGGCCGTATCAGAAGGGCTTACCGCCGCCGAGATTCGAGTGAAGAGTAAATAGTACTAATTCGGGTCATGACGGACCCGGTTACCTGCGCTCAAAACGCGAGAGACGCGCGATAGACGCTAGAGTTACATAGCTTTAGCGGGTATCGCGCGTTTCGCCATTATCGGTCTGGCATATCCATTGCCAGTATTAAAGCGGTTATTAAAGGGCGCAATGCCCAAGTCGTATGTTCTGAGGAAGGGAGGAACAGCTATATGGCAGAGGTAATCTATACCAATGAGGTACCAGCGGGGCCCGGCGAGGTCTGGGTTCGATATCCGAAGGG
>DATEFT010000396.1:0-4040 GCA_035280505.1 Blastocatellia bacterium
GCTATGAATATCAAGCCGGACAATACTTCGCGCCGCACTCGGACAGGGCATTCGTGAGGAATGAGACGGAGCGGAGTTGGTACACATTCATGATCTATTTGAACGAGGGATTCAAAGGAGGAGAGACCGTCTTCCTCGTCGAACCGGAGAAGTCGATCAGGCCGCAAACCGGGATGGGATTATTATTTCAACATCCAATCATTCACGCCGGGGCTGAAGTGACGGAAGGGGTCAAATATGCGATCAGAACCGATTTGATGTATCGCCAGGAACATGGCCCGGCGGATTGAGAATCCCGGCGGCGCGGCGGCTCGCCAATCGACTGAGCGCTTAAAGAACTGGTGTGGCTGCGCGACCAGTGAACGTAAGGGAACATTGCCGATCATAAGCGGCACGCGATTACCCTCGGTCATCGTTCCTGTTTCTGACGTACTATCAGCAAGGCACACCCCTCGCTTGTATCAAAGATCATCTTGATTGCGCCAGGCAGCGGATATCAAGTGGTTAAATATATTCGACTTTAAGATGCAGGCTTCATTTAATTGCACACTCTTCATTTAATTTGCAAAGTCACAGGCTATTAACTCAAATTCTCCGGCAGATCACGAAGGCGCGCTGCGAGCTTCGTGACACCAACCGGCACCCCTATCAGCCACAAGATTCCTAGCAGGCTGGGCAATAAGTCGCTGCCCATTATCTTCCAGCCCGACTTGCTAAACAGGACCAAAGGAGCGATGGCGGCTCCCGGAACCAATACCCACCACGTCAGGTAAGTCGCGAGAATCTCCATGGCACGCAGCCGCGTCTGGCACACGATTCGGTACTCGGTCGTGCGCACTACCCCGCCGCGGAAATATTCGGCACGAGTCTCCCCAATAACGAGCTTATCGCGGCGCAGCGGAATGACCGGCAGGTACAGCAGTGTGAACCATTTGGTCGCGTCGTGCGTACCGTCAGGGCGACGGAAACTGAAACCGAGGTATCGTGTCCCAAATCCCCCCGTCATTGACATGCATGCGTCCTCCTTGAACGAGAATACAAGTATTATAATCGAGGCCGAACGTCGTCTTCGTCAGGAATAATAAACCGCCGGTTGGCGGATAGGAAACTCGCAGGCGGAAACTGGACGCCCGATCTCAGAGCCTGGACTTTTCATCGGAAAAATCGGAATGGAACCGTTCCATTGAGGTCCGCCGCTGACACGCCGATTAGAGTGTTGATTCAAGAAACGTCGGAATTAATCGAATTCGATCTTGGCAGGCCACCGGCTCCGGAGAAATAATAACCCGGTCCGACGCCGGATGGGCCGGCGGATATTCGACACGAGACCGATCAATGTGTGGCGCTCGCTCGGAGCACGGCTCTGAAGGGTGCATCAGGCACGTTGCTGGAAAAATTCTTCACCATAGATGGTCACTCTCTAATTCCTTTGTTTCCTCCTCCGAATTGAATCCGCGCTTTCAAATGTAAATGAGTCTTCGGTGAACAGGTTTTACATCCTGTGATGTGTAAAACCCACCCGCCGAAGACTCACATGGATTCTCCCCGGAGTTTGGCGATGAGAAATGGCCTCTGCGCTGACGCGACTTTCATCACTTTAACTTAGGGCTCACTAGCAACCTTTCACCGTTCAGTCACAAGACGTGGAGATCGATAATCATAACCGTAACCGATTTATCGAGAATAGTCGCTTCTACCGAAAGGGTCAACTCGCTGCGGCCCTGACCTGCTGCCCATAGATCCAGGTCTATCGCCCATAGTTCCCTCAGAGACTGCACCCGAATAGGCTCTATCTTTTCATACTCAGAATCAGGAATGTCCATCAGGACGTGTCCATAGTCCGCCAGCGCTTTTCGTATTTCACTGGCAGTTAATCTCCCGGCGCGCCCATCTTTTTCCAAGAGTTCAAAATCGCCATTTACGAGATCATGCACCAGCCTCTTTAGCTCTGGGATCAGATAATCAGGTATTGCCATATACTTTGACCTATCTCCGATTACAGGGAATCCGGGTTACGGTGTTTGGTGTAATACCAATGCTGCCGAAATAATCGTCGGCGGCTCGGATCGCATCTCTGGCTTCATCCTGAGGCACTCCAGCTCGACGCATAGCCTTATATCCGATCCGGCGTTCCGCCGCATCGGTGCCGCCGCCTCTCTGCCGTTGAACCTGGGTCGCCAGGTAATGAGGAGATCCAATCCTGGTTGACGGCCCGGCCAACACAATGGCCTGGGCCGCATCGCGACTATAACCAGGTAAATCTCGAACGGCCGCGACTCTCACGATTTTGGGGGGAGAATCGAGCGAAAAACAACGCTCTCGACTCCGGCAAGCCGTATCATCCATTCCGGCAGATCGTTCTGGATATCTTGGCTGTTGTGCTCTTCATCGCGTAAAATCAGCCTTCATACATGTTTGGCCGCTGTTGCATTTCTCGAAGGGAAGAATCCTAGCCTATGACGGTTGAATCCTGCATACCTGTAATCCCCAGCGCCGATCTTGAGAAGAGCCTGCGCTTTTGGGTCAAAGGGCTCGGCCTTTCGATGGACCGAGAAATGAGACGCGATGGGAAGCTGATCGGATGTAGGGTTCACAACGGCCAGCATTTGTGTTTCTGGCTTAACGAGCGCGCAGGAACACCTTTCAAACCGGAAAACTACGAAGGCCTTAGGCTGTACTGGAGTCCACCCAACATCCACGAGATGAGGGAACGATTGAAGCAGCTCGGGTACGCGGTCTCAGAGATCGTAGAGAGAGACTATGGACAGACCGAGTTCTTCGTCACAGACGACGACGGCTTCTCGCATTGTTTTGGGGTTGCCACAAATCCTAGCGATCTCCCAAGAGAGTGCAATGCCGGCGCATAACAAGCAGTTGCCGCGGACCGTGATACATCAAAGGAGGCCTCGATGACTACAACCGCGATGAAGCCGCGCGTCACGTCCTTCGCTCCACAGTTTCTTGTTGACGACCTTGAGCGTTCGATCGGATACTACGAGAAGCTTGGCTTCACATTCGGCGAGCCGTGGGATGGCTTCTACGCCATTGGCCATCTGGACGGACTGGAATTACACCTGAAGGAGGCGCCGAAGAACCAAGACGAGCGTCGACACCGGCGCGACCATGAGCACCTCGACGCTGCAGCCGGCGTGGATGGCATCGAAGCCTTCTTCAGGCAGTGCGTTGCCAACGGTGCAACGGTTCTGAAGCCGCTCACGCCTACCGCGTGGGGGACGAAGGATTTCTATGTAGAGGATCCCGACGGTTACATCATCTGTTTTGGCGGCCGTTAGCCTGCTTTCCAGGAAGTAGACATTACCCAGAAATTTACCCCGCTGATTCCTTATAAAGTGCAAAGATATAGGGGCTGCTTCGAACATTTGCAAAGCGACGGAATTTTGTTGATATAATGGTGTAAGATTTGAGTGAACACTGAATCTCCAGTAATGATAATTGTCATCTCTACATCCTCAATTCAATCAATCAATCCATAATTCAATCAATCAATCCATGACAAAGAAAGTATCGGCAGAATCGCGGCAAAGACTGAAAAAGGCTGCGAACGCCAGATGGGTGAGGGAAGCAGCCAGGCCGGATACTGTGCCGGCGACTCCCTTGTCGTCTATTCCATCAGTTGTGGCGGCGCTCGGCATTGCGCAACTAGAACTGCGGGCGGGCGCTTCGGTAGCGCTACGCGGGCGTGTCTCAGTAGAGAAGCGCCGCTTCGAGTTGGAGAGCGTTTCCGATCAGTCCGTGACCGTAGGGGTTAACGGGAACACCGATTATCTGGTCACGTTCGAGTTGGCGGACGGCCGCGTCACCGGGTTCTGTGAGTGTCCTGATGATGATGATTGGAAAGATGTGATCTGCGAGCACAAGGTTGCGGCGGCGATCTTTCTCCTGGAACATTACGCGGCGAAACCGGCCCGCGCGGCGCTGTCTGCCGCCGCCGGCGCGAGCGCCCCCGGGCGGGCCGAGGAGAAAGGCGGGTCCTCGAAATGGAGAGCGGAACTCGATCATTTGTTGCGCAAAGACACCCT
>DATEFT010000397.1:0-10204 GCA_035280505.1 Blastocatellia bacterium
CGTGGCCGGCGCGTTCGAGATCCTCTTCGGCGTCATGATCCTGATCCCGAAATACCGGCGCCTGGGCGCCTGGGGGCTGATTCTGCTCCTGCTCGCCGTCTTTCCGGCCAATATTCAGATGGCGCTCCATCCCGATCTCTATCCGGAGTTGCCCAGTTGGGCCTGGTGGGCCCGCTTGCCGCTGCAATTCGTGCTCATCGCCTGGGCCTGGTGGTACACGAAAGAAGAAGTCTAGAGAAGTCGGGAGAGGTCTATTTCCGTTCTTGAAGGGGATAGAACCCCGGATAGTAGCGGCCGATGGCCTTGTGAATATTTCGGTAATAAGCGTCGAGCGACATTTTCAGCTCTCCTCCGGGCTGCCGGTTAAAACCGACCCAATAGGTATCCGGCTGGAAGGTGTTCCTGAGATTCTCGATGATTCTCAAGGGAAAGAAATCGGAAAACTCGATCGACAATTCGCGAAAGTCCTGGGCGGGCTCGAACTCCAATTCGGTCACGGATCGATGGAAGGTCTGATAGAAAGATTGACGCTGTTCGTCCGTGAGAGTCAGGGTCAGAGGCTGATCGAAGGCTAGGATCTTGACCTGGAGTCGGGATGAGAACGGAGATGCATTCTTGACCCGCCCGGCCTGGATGGACGTGGGGGTGGCCTCGGTCACCTCACCGGCCGGAGTTTTCAGCCGGTTGTAGCCGACAATGTTATAGACCTTGCCGAGCGATGCCACGGTCACAGAAACGGGAGTGGCCACACTCTCTGTGGGGACGTCTACTCGATAAGTTCTGCCCAGACCGGAGATGGCCTCGCTGGCTTGCATGATCTGCTCCTGCTGGTCGGCGGTCAGTTCCAGCGTGAGATAACCCTGGGTGATCGCGGAATTGGTCGAGCGATCGCCCTCCGGCTTCGCCGGGGCCGAACGCACCGGCGCCAGCATCCAGATCAGGGTTGAGATCAATGCCGTGAAGAGCACCAGGTGACGCCGCTGATTGATCACGAAATGCCGGCGGTCTCTACTCATAATCATCTCGATTCTCCTCTCCAGCATGCGTTTGGCGGAGAGCATTCCCAGGTGAGGCACCATTCCGGACATCACCTTGCGTTCAGCCGCTTTGAGCAGGCTCTCGGCATAGATCTCCGCTTTCGTTCCCCGGTCGATGACCAGCTCGTCACAGGCCATCTCTCTTTCGATCTTCAGTTGCCGGCAGGCATGAATCACCAGCGGGTGGAAGTAGAAGATCACGCCGAGCGCCGTTTGAAAGAGATTGACGAAATGATCACGCCGCCCGAGATGGGCAATTTCGTGTTGAATCATGGCTTGCCGCTCAGCCGCCGTCGTCCACTCGGTCAGGTCGGCCGGCAAGAGAATGGATGGACGCCAGATGCCGGTCAGGATCGGCGAGGTGATCCGGTCATGACACGAAATGCTGAAGACGCCCCGACAATCTTCACAGCCGATCTCTTCCAGGGTGAGCGGCCGCGCTTCCCGGCGAAGGCGGGCCAGGCGCCTGGTGTCCCTGATGATCCGGACCAGGACCGTCAATGCTCCGGCCATCCAGGCCATGAAGAGCAACGCCCAGACGCTCAGGGAAGAGGCCGCTGCTCCCGCACCGGATGGTTGAGGCGAGCCCGAAGCGACCGGTAACGGCTGCGCCGAACCGGTGCCGGTGATGATTCCGGGAAGAGCGGCCACCTCGACCAGCGCCCGGCTGCTGGGTTGAGGCAACGGAAGCACCTGAACCAGGAACCACCAGCCGGGAAGCGCCGCCGCCGCGAGCAGGCCGAGCAGCCAGATCCGATGACGGAGCGCCGCCGACTGGACTCTCGAGATCTTCAACATCAGCCAGACGCCGGCGATCAGGATCGCCGCCTGCCAACTCCAGATCAACAGCCCGCTCAATCCGGCCTCCATGATCATGACGGACCCCTCGATTGCCGATTTCATCAAAGGTCTTCCTTTCGTTCGTGTCGTTCGTGTCGTTCTTGATTTAACCTCATTGGTACTCTAACTTATAAATACGTTGATGTCAACGTATTTATAAGTTAAAAGCTCTGATGCGGTCAGGAGAACTTATGACCGGGGTGATGAGACTGAAAAAGCCCGGAGAGCGCGTTCCCCGGGCCGGTGCAGACTTCTCCAGACTTTTCCAGACTATTCTAGACTTCCCCTTTGGATAGTTGATTATCGATGAGGCGCCAGATGCCGAGCCGGTTTTCGTTCTGCAGTTCCGGCGGCAGGGCGTTTGACGGGAAGTTCTGGTAGCAGATGGGGCGGGCGAACCGATGGATGGCCGCGGTCCCCACCGAGGTGAAATGCGGGTCGGTCGTCGACGGGTAGGGGCCGCCGTGATGCATCGAGGGGCAGACCTCGACGCCGGTGGGAAACCCGTTCAGGATCAGCCGTCCGACCTTGTTCTCGAGAATGGAGATCAGCGTCCGAGCTCGTTCCAGGTCCTCTGCCGTCCCGTGAATCGTCGCCGTCAAATGGCCTTCCAGGTTGCGCGCGATCTGCTCCATCTCCTCCAGCGTATCGCATTTGACGATGATCGTGGCGGGGCCGAACAACTCTTCACCCAATTCCGGATGGCGCAGGAACGATTTGACGTCGGTGGTGAACATGGCGGCGCGGGCCTCGGTCTTGGTCAGTTCGGCCGTATGGTTCGAGAGGACCTTCTCGATTCCGGCGATCTCGCCGAGCTGTTTGAGTCCGTGCTCGTAGGTCTTCAGGATTCCGGGGTAGAGCATGGTTCCGGTCGGCGCGTCCATGATCAATTCGCTGACCCGGTTGATGAATCGGGTCAACTGGTCGTTGCGGAGCCCGACGGTCAACCCCGGTTTGGTGCAGAACTGCCCGACGCCGATGGTGACGGAGTTCTTCAACCCCTCGGCGATCGAGTCGGCCCGGTCCTGCAGCGCGCCCGGCAGGATGAAGACCGGATTGACGCTGCCCATCTCGGCGTAGACCGGAATCGGATGCGGGCGTTGGGCGGCGGCATCGAAGAGCGCCCGGCCGCCCCGCAGCGAGCCGGTGAATCCGACGGCCTGGATCAGCGGATGTTTGACTATTTCAAGGCCGACCTCGTGGCTGGGGCCGTGCAGCAGCGAGAAGACTCCGGGAGGCATGCCGGTCGCCGCGGCGGCCCTGGCGATGGCGGTCGCGACCAGTTCCGAAGTGCCCGGATGCGCCGGATGCGCCTTGACGACCACCGGGCAGCCGGCGGCCAGCGCCGAGGCCGTATCGCCGCCCGCGACCGAGAAGGCCAGCGGAAAGTTGCTGGCGCCGAAGACGGCGACCGGACCGATCGGAATCAGCATGCGCCGGAGATCGGGTTTCGGCAGCGGCTTGCGATCGGGCAGGGCCCGGTCGATCCGGGCATCCACCCAGGAACCTTCCCGAATCAGGTCGGCAAACGAGCGCAGTTGGCCGGTGGTCCGGCCCCGCTCGCCGGTCAGGCGATCCTTCGGCAACCCGGTCTCGATCAACGCGCGTTCCGTCAATTCGTCTCCCAGGGCATTGATCTCCTCGGCAATCCGTTCGATAAAGGCGGCGCGTTCCTGCGCCGATCGCTGCCGGTAGACGTGAAAGGCCTCTTCCGCGGCTTCGATGGCGCTCCGGATCTGATCGGTCGTGGCCTCCTGGAAGACCGGATCCAGCTCGACCCCGAGCAGGGGCGAAAAACCGCGAAAGCTTCTGTTTTGATTGGAATGTGGTTGGCCGGCGATGATGTTCTGTCCGTGAAGTTCCATGTAATCCTCTGATCAATCTCACTGAACTCTATTTATGAGGGTGCCGATCGGCTCGATGGTGATCCGGATCTCGTCGCCCGGATGCAGGGTGAATTCGTCGGGAGGGACGATTCCGGTGCCTGTGAGCAGGAAACAGCCCTTCGGAAATTCATTGTCGCGATACAAATATTCCACCAGTTCCTGCGGCGTGCGCTTCAATTCGGTCAGCGCGGTCTGTCCGTGAAACTCCGTTCGTTCGGCGCGGCGGATCTCCAGGTCGATCTTGGTCTGGGGATCCAACGGCTGCTCCGGGATCAGGAGACACGGGCCCAGGCCGCAACTCTTCGAGTAGACCTTGGCTTGCGGCAGATAGAGCGGATTTTCGCCCTCGATATCGCGCGAGCTCATGTCGTTGCCGATCGTATAGCCGATGATCTCGCCGCGGGAATTGATGACCAGGGCCAGCTCGGGTTCAGGGACGTTCCATTTGGAATCCTCGCGGATCCGCACGTTCTGGCCCGGACCGGCGACCCGGTGCGGCGTCGATTTGAAGAACAGTTCCGGGCGCGCCGCACTGTAGACCCGATCGTAGAAATCTCCGCCGCCGGTCGATTTCGACTCTTCCATCCGGGCCGAGCGGCTGCGGTAATAGGTCACGCCGGCCGCCCAGACCTCCTGGTTGCCGATCGGAGCCAGCGCCGCCGTCTCCGGCGAAAAGTCCGGCAAGGGGTGACCGTGACGGCTCATGCTGGGCAGGATCGAGGCGTGATCGCTGCGGTTCAACAACAGATCCCAATCTATTTCAGGCAGTTGATAAAACTGGCCACGATCCTGAAGCACGGCGCCATGGGTAGTCTTGTAAAGTTTCATCTGGTTGCCTTTTGAATTTGTCACGAAATTTGGATTGAACGGGCTAACGTTACCACAACCGACCGTCAGGGTCGACATCTTCGGGGGAGAACGGGGGCTTGCTCCTCGCCGTTCCGTTGCTCTCATGTTACTCTGTCGCTACGAAATAGTCGTGTGTCGAATCAGGCAAAAATGGCGAGGAGAGACCTACATGGCACGTTTTTCGCGTCAATTGTGGCTAATGATCTGCTGGTCGGTGCTGGGCGGGTTGATGGTCGCCGGTCAAACGCCGAGAGGCGTCGAGCCGGGACCCAATCGTAACGCCAACGAGGGAGAGGGGCCGTTCAATCGGTTGATCATTCGCGGCGGGACGATGATCGACGGGACCGGCGCGCCGCCCATCGGCCCGGTCGATATCGTGATCGAGAACCATCGCATCGCCGAAGTCCGCAGCGTCGGCTATCCGAAGATCGCCGTCAAGGAGGCCAACCGCCCGAAGAACGCGACCCGCGAGATCGACGCCGCCGGCATGTATATTCTCCCCGGCTTCGTCGATTGCCATGGCCACATCGGCGGCGCCATGCAGGGGACTCCGGCCGAATACGTCTACAAGCTCTGGATGGCTCATGGCGTGACCACGGTCCGCGATCCGGGATCCGGCAACGGCGTCGATTGGACGCTCCGGGAACGCGAACGCAGCGCGAAGAACGAGATCGTGGCGCCCCGCCTCTTCGTCTACGTGACGCCGGGCGCGGGTTGGGACCGGGGAGCGGTCGACACCCCCGAAGCCGCCCGCGAATACGTGCGCTGGGCCAAACAGAAAGGGGTCGACGGGTTCAAGATCATCGGTCACAGCCCCACGCTCTATGAGCCGGAACTGCTCGGGGCGCTGCTGGACGAGGCGAAGAAGTTGAACCTCGGTTCGACGACCCACCTCTCGCAGATGGGCGTGGCCCGGACCAACATTCTCGATGCCGCGCGCCTCGGGATGGAATCGATGGAGCACTGGTACGGATTGCCCGAAGCCCTCTTTGCGGAGCGCACGGTTCAGGATTTTCCGCTCGATTACAACTACAACGATGAATCGCATCGATTTGCGCAGGCGGGCCGGTTGTGGAAACAGGCGGCGGAGCCGGGCAGCCGCAAATGGAACGAAGTCATGGACGAGTTGATCAAGTTGAAGTTCACGCTCGATCCGACCTTCACCATCTACGAGGCCAGCCGCGACCTGACGCGAGCCATGCGCGCGGAATGGCATGATCGTTATACGCTGCCGTCGCTCTGGCGTTTCTATCAGCCGAGCCGTGAAGCGCACGGCTCTTACTGGTTCGACTGGACGACTCGGGACGAGGTCGAGTGGAAGAACAATTACCGTCTCTGGATGGCTTTCGTCAACGAATATAAGAATCGCGGCGGGCGCGTCACGACCGGCAGCGATTCGGGTTTCATCTACAAGCTCTACGGCTTCGACTATATTCGTGAATTCGAACTGCTGCAGGAGGCGGGGTTTCATCCGTTGGAGGTCATTCGCTCCGCCACCATGTCCGGCGCCCAGTTGTTGACTCAGTCGAAAGGCCGGCCCCTCGAATTCGGCGTCATCCGGCCGGGGATGCTGGCGGACCTGGTGATCGTCCCCGAAAACCCGGTGGCCAATTTGAAGGTCCTCTACGGCACCGGCGCCATCCGGCTGAACGACCAGACGAATCGGGTCGAGCGGGTCGGCGGCGTCAAGTACACGATCAAGGACGGCATCGTCTATGACGCCCGGAGACTGCTGGCGGACGTCGAGGCGATGGTGGAAGCGGCCAAGAAGAAGCAGCAAGCGGCGGGGAATTGAGCCCTCCGTCGAATTTTCGCGTCTTTCGCGGTTGATCTACCAATTTTGCTACCCAAGTACCGAGCCCATGATGCAATCGAAACCGGATTCCAATGTGCCCATGATTTTGATGGAGGATGTCACCAAGGTCTTTCGGCAGGGAAGCGTCGAGACCCAGGTGTTGAACGGGATCGACGTGGCGATCAATCGGGGTGAGTTCGTCGTGGTCTTCGGCCCCTCCGGGTGCGGAAAATCGACGATGCTGGCGATCATGGGGTTGCTGGACTCGCCGAGCGCCGGCCTCTTCTGTTTCAACGGCCAGCCGGTCCAGAGTCTCAAACTCTCCGATCGCGCGCGTCTCCGCAACCAGGAGCTCGGGTTCGTCTTTCAAAACTTTAACCTGATCGGCGAGATGACGGTCTTCGAGAATATCGAGCAGCCTTTGACCTATATGAAGATGAAACCGGCGCTCAGGAAGGAACGCGTCATGGAGGTGATGACCCGGGTCGGCATCGCCGACCGCGTGCGTTACCGGCCCGGCCAACTCTCCGGAGGGCATCAGCAACTGGTCTCGCTGGCCCGCGCCATCGTCTGTCAACCGGCGATTCTATTGGCGGATGAGCCGACCGGGAACCTCGACTCGGCCAGCGGCGAGGTGGTCATGAAGATGCTCAAACAGTTGCACGCCCAGGGCACCACGGTCTGTCTGGTCACGCACGATCCGCGGTTCCTTCATCTCGCCGACCGGAAACTGGGCATGCTGGACGGCAAGTTGTACGAGGGCGACGCGGCCGCCGCCATCAGGTTATAGCCCGTCCGCCGGCGTAGACCCGATGCGGATGTTCGAGGCCGGCGAAATATCCCAGCTCCCGATAATCGGCGCAGTCATGGATCACGAAGTCCGCGCGTTTTCCCGATTCCAGCGATCCGATCTCGGAGCCCCGTCCGAGGCTGTAAGCGGCGTTGATGGTGGCGCCCGTGATGGCTTCGGCCGGCGTCATCTTCAATTGCGTCGAGGCCAGCGTCAGCGCCAGCAACATCGACGGCGCCGGTGAAGATCCGGGATTGAAATCGGTGGCGATCACGACTCCCAGTCCGGCTTCAATCATCGCTCGCGCGGCCGGATACTGCCGGGAACCGAGCAGGAGGACCGACGAGGGCAGCAGCACCGGCTGCACCTGCGCGGATTTGAGCCTCGAGATCTCGGCCGGGCCGGCATATTCCAGGTGATCGGCGGTCGCGGCGGTCAACTCCGCCGCCAGCTCGGCTCCGCCGTTTCGCGAAAGCTGATCGGCATGGAGACGCAGACCGAGCCCCAGGGCCTTGGCGGCCGTCAGAACTCGCCGGGAATCATCGACGCAGAACGCGCCCTCCTCGCAGAACACATCGCAATATTCCGCCAGCCCTTCACGCGCCACGAGCGGGAGCATCTCCGAGACGATCGACTCGACGTAATCTGAAACGCGGCCCTGGAACTCTTCGGGGACGACATGCGCGCCGAGAAAGGTCGGCACATAGTTGAGCGGAGTCTCCCGGTTCAGCCGCCGGATCGCCCGCAGCATCTTCAATTCATCCGCGGTCGTCAACCCATAGCCCGATTTGGCCTCGACCGTGGTCGTGCCGGTCCGGAGGAACCATTGGCTGTAACGCCGGCCGGCCGCCACCAGTTCATCTTCGGTCGCGGCCCGGGTTCGCCTGACCGTCGACCGGATGCCGCCGCCCGCCGCCGCGATCTCCTGATAGGTCGCCCCCTCGGCCCGCCGCTCGAACTCGTCGGCGCGATTGCCGGCGAAGACCGGATGGGTGTGGGCGTCGACGAATCCGGGGAGCACGATTCTGCCGCCGGCATCGATCACTTCACACTCCGCCGTGATCTCGGGCTCGATCGCCTGACGCGCCCCGGTTCGCACGATGCGGCCCTCGCGAATCAAGACGGCGCCGTCGTTAATTATCGACAGCTCACGCAGCTCCGGCCCGATCCGCGGACGCGGCGGTCCGCCGAGCGTGACGAGTTGCGAACAGTTGGTGACGATCAACGTGCTATTCATCATTTCGCATTGTAGCCGACGCGATTCATGAAATCCCAACATTCTAATGCCTCCTCGGTGGTCATTGACGCATGACAGTTGTACAATAACGAAGTGTGTCGATCGGTTCTCTTCCACCAGTCCGCTTAACAATCGTTCTAATTCGGTTAAACGACGCCGGAAAGGTAAATGAATGTTTGAGGTCATTCGTATTAGTTTTCTGCTGCTCTTCGCTTTCGCGTTTCCAAAATTCCCCGCTCTTGAAGATGGCATATTAGTTCTGTCGGTGGCCAATACCGCCGAGGAGTCGGTCAATAACATTACGATCACTTGCAAGAATGGTTGTACGCAAACGAAGGCAGTCGATGGCAAAGTCCGCCTCAAACTTCCCCCGCAGTTGCGTCCCGGCGGGACGGTGGTGCTTCAGATCGTGGCCGGGACCGGCGATCGCGATTATGTGCTGATCAGCCCCTGGGATGGCCGGGTCGTGATTCCGTCATTTGACAATAACGCGGCCGCGGCGGTTCGGATCGTCGTCGCTTACCGGGGCGACCGGCAGATCCTGAGCAGCGGCAAGGCCCTGGAATCGATCACCGCGCGAATTCTCAAAGACGTGAGTCCCAAACTCGATCGGCAGATCACCCGGGATGAACGCCAGCTCGGGCTCAAAGCTCAGTCGGAAGTGATCGGCTTCGGACCGGAAGAGGTGAATCAGGCGATCCGTGAATGGGGCATCAAGGCCCAGGACCCGTATGAACGGGGACTGGCCGCGCTGTTCCAACAAAATTATGTGGAGGCCACCAGATTGTTGGAAGAGGCCTACCGGTTGCGGAAGGGGAACACTGGCCGGGATTCCTCCGATTCGTCGTTCTTCCTGGGTCAGGCGCTCTACGAACAGGCCCAATACAGCAAGGCGGCCGAGAGATTTCGAGAAGTCTCCTCAGTGAGAAAAGACGATGCGATCGTTCTCTCCTGGCTCGGGCTCAGCCTCTATCAGATGGGGCAGTATGCGGAGGCCGAGCCGCTCTACAAGCGAGTCCTGGAGATGACCGAGCGGGCGGTCGGCAAGGAACATCCGGCGACCGCCACCAGCGTCAACGATCTGGCGACGCTCTATCGGGCGCAGGGCCGGTTCGTCGAGGCCGAGCCGCTCTTCCGGCGCGTGGTCGAAATCTTCGAACGGACCCTGGGCCCGGAGCATCCGTTCACCGCCACCGGCATCAACAACCTGGCCTCGCTCTACCGCGCCGAGGGGCGGTACGCCGAGGTCGAGCCGCTCTACAAACGGACGCTCGAGATCTATGAGAAGGTGCTCGGCAAGGATCACCCCTACACGGCCACCAGCCTCAACAATCTGGCCTTGCTCTACCGGATCCAGGGGAAGGATGCCGAGGCCGAACCGCTCTACAAACGGACGCTCGAGATCTACGAGAAAGGGCTCGGCAAGGATCATCCCGAGACGGCGACCGCGCTCAACAATCTGGCCGCGCTCTACGATTCGCAGGAACGATATGCGGAGGCCGAACCGCTCTACAAACGTTCCCTGCAGATCGTCGAGAAGGCTTACGGGAAGGATCATCCCGATACCGCGACCTGTCTCAACAATCTGGCCGCGCTCTACGATTCGCAGGGGAAGTATGCGGAGGCCGAGCCGCTCTACAAACGCGCGCTCGAGATCGATGAGAAGGCGCTGGGCAAGGATCATCCCGACACCGCGACCAGCCTCAACAACCTGGCGACACTCTACTCTTCACAGGAGCGGTATGCGGAGGCCGAGCCGCTCTACAAACG
>DATEFT010000398.1:0-5707 GCA_035280505.1 Blastocatellia bacterium
CGCCGCGCCGCGAAACAGCGCCGCCGCGCGAGACGGCTCCCCCACGCGAAACGACCCCGCCGCGGGAAGTTGCGCCGCCGCGGGAAACCGCGCCACCACGGGAAGCCGCTCCGCCGGCTGACGACCTGCCCGACGATCTGCCGGAGTTCGACCTGACCGAGCCGCTCGACCTGGTCGAGACGGCCGCCGACTTCTCCTCGCCGCCGCCCCCGCGGTTCGCCTCCACCCCGACGCCTGCGGCCGGCGGAGGTTCGGCGGTGAGACCCGGGCACGAGGTCGGGGCCATTCGGGCCGAGTTACAGAAACTCAATAAGATGCTGATCCTGACGGCGCTCGAGGACGCGCAGCAGATCGAATACCGCGACGGAGTGGTCAAGGTCACCTTCCGGAGCGACGATATGCTCGTCCGCCGAGTGCGCGACAGCGGCCCGCTCTTCCGCGAGATCGGCGAGAAGCTGTTCGGCCGGGCCGTCAAACTGGAGGTCGAGATCAGCGGCCAGGTCGAAGAGCGCGTCAACGAGGCCGAGGTGCAACGCCAGCAGCTCCGGGAACGCGCCGCCAAGAACCCGATCGTGCAGCGCCTCGTCGAACAGACCCGCGGAGAGATCGTCTGGGTCAAAGAGCGGTCGTAACGCCCGATTTGACGCCTCGGACCATTTGGGCCCGGGCTTTCGCGTGCTATCATTGATTCGTTTAATTTCGCGGGAACCGAAATTTTTTCGATTGAGATCGAGATCTTTATAAGGAGAATCACCATGAAACTTCCTGGCGGCATGGATCTGCAAGGAATGATGAAGCAAGCGCAAAAGATGCAGGAGCAGATGGCGAAAGAGATGGAGTCACTGCGGGTCGACGCGACTGCCGGCGGCGGAATCGTCAAGGTCGAGATGAACGGCGCCAAAGAGCTGCTGACGGTCAAGATCGAACCCGAAGCCGCGACCGATGTCGAGATGATGCAGGACCTGATCGTCGCGGCCGTCAACGAATGTGGGCGCAAGGTCGACGAGGCCCTGCAGAACAAACTCGGCGGCGCGCTGGGCGGGCTGAAGCTTCCGGGATTGATGTAGTCGGTCGGCAGTCTCAATTAGCGATCAAATATGCTCGATTACGCTGAGCCCGTCACCAAACTGATCGATGAATTCAAAAGACTACCCGGGATCGGCCATAAATCCGCGCAACGGCTGGCCTTTCACCTGCTCAAAGTCTCGTCGGAGGAGGCGGATCGGCTGGTCGAAGCCATTCGCGAGGTGAAAGCGAAGATCATCTTCTGCTCGGCCTGCAACAACCTCACTGATACCAATCCGTGTCGTTTCTGCGCCAGCCCTTCGCGTGACCGCTCGGTCGTCTGCGTCGTCGAAGAACCGTACAACCTGGTCGCCATCGAGAAGACGCGCGAGTACCACGGACTCTACCACGTGTTGCACGGCGCGCTCTCGCCGATTCGCGGGATCGGACCGGAAGAGTTGCAGATCAAGAATCTGCTCGAACGCCTGCGGCCCGACGAAAAGGGCGAACTGGCGGTCAAAGAGATCATCCTGGCCACCAATCCGAACACCGAAGGTGAAGCAACGGCCAACTATCTCGCCCGGCTGCTGAAACCCCTCGGAGTGCGAGTCACCCGGATCGCCATGGGCCTGCCGGTCGGCAGCGATCTCGAATATGCCGACGAAGTGACCATGCATAAAGCCCTGACTAATCGCCGCGAAGTTTAGCCGTCACCAACGTCACCATGGAAAATTTCAGTGATAAAGAATTCTCTGCCGACTATTTTGCGCTGAAAGCCGCCAACGACCTGTTGCGCGAACGCGGCAAGCAATGGCTCTGGGATCTGTGCGACCTGCTCGCTTCCGAGATCAACCAGGGTCTGATCGAACGGGAGCGGCAACCCGCCCTGCAGGTCGCCCGCCAGGATTGGCAGTTCAAGGTCGAGAACGCGACCATGATCGGCGAGCGGATGGGGCTGCGCTATCGCACCCGCACCCTGATCATCGAAGTGGGATGGCCCCGCCTGCCCGAGCACGGGTTCGTGCCCGACGGCGGATTGGCGCGCACGCGCATCGGGCTCAGCCAGAACATCATGCTCGAAGCGCGGACCATCGCCGAATTCATTCTGAGACGAGAGGGGGACGGCGAGCCCGAATGGTATCTCATCTCCAATAAGCGACTCGGCGAGCGAGTCGCCGAGTCCCATCTCCGCGAATACCTGAATCTGGTCATGAGCGAGCGTTGACGGCCGTTTGGGATCGGAACCAGGTCCCTCAGGTTATGGAGGTCAGCGTCCCCAGAATATGGTAGCCGCCGTCCACGTAGATCACCTCGCCGGTGATCCCCCGGCTCAACGAACTCAGGAGAAAGAGCGTGGCGTCGCCGACCTCGGCCTGCTCGGTGGCGTGGCGGAGCGGCGCGACCTCACGGTGATGCTCCACCATCTTGGTGATGCCCGAGACTCCGCGGGCGGCCAGCGTTCGGATCGGCCCGGCGGAGATGGCGTTGACGCGAATCCCCCGCGGCCCCAGGTCGTTGGCCAGGTACCGGACCGACGCCTCGAGCGCGGCCTTGGCCACCCCCATGACGTTGTAACCCGGGACCACCCGTTCCGCCCCCAGATAGCTGAGGGTGACGATCGAGCCGCCCTCGCGCATGATCGGCAGCGCGGCCCGCGTCAGGGCCACCAGCGAGTAGGCGCTGATATCCAGAGCCGTCATGAATCCGGCGCGGGAAGTGTTGACGAATTCGCCGGTCAAGTCCTCACGCGGCGCGAACGCGGCGGAATGGACCAGAAAATCGAGCCCGCCCAATTCGGTCTTGGTCTGCTCGATCAGCGCCGCGATCTCGTCGTCGCTACTCACGTCGCAGGGAAAAATTTTGGTGCCCGCGATCGTCCCGGCCAATTCCTGGACATTATCTTTGAGCCGTTCGTTCTGATAGTTGAGCACGAGCCGCGCCCCCTCCCGGGCCGCCGACTGTGCAATCGACCAGGCAATGCTGTGTTTGTTAGCAATTCCCACAATCAAACCGTTCTTGCCTTCAAGCAACATGAAACTTCTTCTCCCTCGATGATTTTTACCGCTGGTGAGATAATGGAAGATAGCACGGTTCAACAATCATTGAAATCTCACGCGAATCTCCGGGTCCGGGTAGTTCCGGATGGCCCAGGGATAAAGGAGCGTCTGCAAACCATGAATTCAACCAACCTCACGGGTCGAGTCGCGGTGGTGACGGGCGGGGGGCGCGGCATCGGTAAAGCGATCGCCAAACGCCTGGCCGAAGCCGGGGCTCAGGTCGTCATCGCCAGCCGCAAGCTGGAGAACCTGGAATCGGCGGCGCATGAACTCTCGGGACTGCCCGGGCAGGTGATTCCCATCGCCTGCCACGTCGGCCGCCCGGAGCAGCTCGAAAACCTGGTCCGCGAGACCGAATCTCGGCTGGGGCCGATCGAGATCCTCGTCAACAACGGCGCGACCAACATCGGCCAGGGCCCCGCGCTCGAGATCACCGATGAGATGCTGGCCAAGATCTTCGAGGTCAATGTGCTGGCCGCTCTCCGGTTGATCCGGTTGATCGTCCCGAAGATGATCGAACGCCAGAGCGGCGGCTCGATTATCAATATCGCGTCGATCGCCGGGCTTCGCCCGCAACCCGGGGGCCTGCTCTACAGCGCCAGCAAGGCCGCCTTGATCATGATGACGCGCAGTTGGGCCCTGGAGTTCGGCCGCCACCGGGTGCGCGTCAACGCCATCGCCCCCGGCCTGATCAAGACCGATTTCAGCGAGTACTTCTGGAAGAACGACGAGTATCTGAAGAAGCTGGAGTCGACCCAGCCGATCCCGCGAATCGGGGAGCCGGACGAGGTCGGCGGACTGGCGCTCTTCCTGGCCTCCGACCAGGCGTCGTTCATTACCGGCCAGGTCTTCACCGTCGACGGCGGCGCCACGGCCCTTTGACCCCGGGCGCGGGTCTGCGCAGATCGAGCCGTTCGGGCGGGCGGGATGAAAAGACGACAAATCTGTTAGTTTCATTTAGTCATTAAGTCTGTTACGTTTTCATCCACCTCCTTTCCCCTTCGGGCCAGATTGTTTATACTGCACTTCAATTCGGTCGCGGTAACCATAGTCATCAATCCCCGGATTAGCTCGATCATGCTTAATTATGGTTGATAAATTCAGAGAAGAGTGTGGAGTCTTCGGCATCTATGGGCACGAAGAGGCGGCGCGTCTCACCTATCTTGGCCTATACGCCTTACAACATCGAGGGCAGGAATCGGCGGGAATCGTTTCATCGGATGGAAGCCAACTCTACGCTGAGCGTGGGATGGGCCACGTCAGCGACATCTTCAAAGAAGATCATTTCGCGCGGCTCCCCGGCAATCTGGCCATCGGGCATGTGCGTTATTCGACCGCTGGCAAGGTCAGCATCAACGAAGCACAGCCGTTCTCGGTCAAATGCAGTTTCGGTCAATTGGCGCTGTGCCATAACGGCAACCTTCCCGACGCGACCGAGGCGCGGCTGCAGTTGGAGAGCGAAGGGGCGATCTTCTCTTCGACCTCCGATACCGAAGTCGTGCTGCATCGGATCGCCCGTTCGCGCACCGGCGAGCTGGTGGCCGCCATTATCGAGGCCCTGCACCACGACGAGGGAGCGTTCTCGATGCTTTTTGCCACTCCGGAGCGACTGATTGCGGTGCGCGATCCGCGCGGTTTCCGGCCGCTCTGCATGGGCAAGCTGAACGGGGGGACGGTCTTCGCGTCCGAGACCTGCGCCTTCGACCTGATCGGCGCCAAATATCTGCGCGACGTCGAGCCGGGCGAGATTGTGGTCGTCGATGAGCGGGGAACGCATTCGATGCATCCGTTTCCGGTGAAACCGATCTCGCACTGCATCTTCGAGCACGTCTACTTCTCTCGTCCGGATTCGATCGTCTTCGGGCGCAGCGTGAATAAGAGCCGGCATCTACTCGGCCGGTATCTGGCCCGCGAATGCCCGGTCGACGCCGACATCGTGGTGCCGGTGCCGGATTCGGGGGTGGCGGCGGCGATCGGCTATGCGGCCGAATCGGGCCTCAAATTCCGTTTCGGCATGGTGCGGAACCACTACATCGGCCGCACTTTCATCGAGCCGCGCTCACAGATCCGCCATTTCGGCGTCAAGATCAAGCTCAATCCGGTGCGTGACCTGATCGAGGGGCGCCGGGTCGTCCTGATCGACGATTCGATCGTGCGGGGCACGACTTCGCAAAAGATCGTCAAGATGGTGCGTGAGGCCGGGGCGAGCGAGGTTCATATGCGGATCAGCGGGCCGCCGACGATCGCGCCCTGCTATTACGGTGTGGACACGCCGACCCACGAAGAGTTGATCGCCGCGCGGCATTCGACCGAGGATATCCGGCGGTTCCTCGACGCCGATTCGCTGGGATATTTGAGCCTCCGGGGGCTGTTGGAGGCGGTCGGCGATCCCGGCAATACCAGGTTCTGCACCGCGTGTTACACCGGAAAATATCCGACTCGGCTCGGCGAGCACGGGCAGACCATGCGGGAACGCGAGGAGGGGGCGGCCATGTCATTCGCCACCGACTGACCGAAAGGTGCCCGGAACCTTCGAATTTTTCGTCACCACAAAAAGCTGAGATGACTCTGCCGAAATATGGGCTTTGCTGTCAGAGACGGTGGGGTTTAATTATCGATTCGAGGTCGTGATCTTCAAAATCCTA
>DATEFT010000399.1:0-20880 GCA_035280505.1 Blastocatellia bacterium
GTCCGGAGACGCCGGCCAACTGCTGGCCGAAGCCGCCGCGAGCGTTCTCGACGACGCCGGGCGTCAACTGGGCCAACTGCAGAAAGAGCCGCCCGTTGAGCGGCAGCTCGACGATCCGTTTATTCTCGATCACCTCGCCGGCTTCGGCCGTCTCGGTGCGGGTCAGCGACGTGCTGCTGGCGGCATCGACCGTGACCATCTCGTTGACCGGTCCGACCTCCATGACCGCGTCGATCCTCGCTCTCTGATCCAGCTCCAGCACCACTCCATTGATCGACCGCGGCATGAAATCCCCGGCCTCGAAGGTCAACATATACCGGCCCACCGGCAGCAGCGCGATCACGTACTCGCCTGAAGTGTTGGTGGTCACGGTGCGGGTCAGCCCGGTTGCCTCGTTGATGACGGTGACCCGGGCTCCGCTCAGGATCGCCCCTGAAGGATCGGTCACGTAACCGAGCACGGTGCCGGTCGTCGTCTGGGCGTGAGTATGGTTGGCGATCGATGCGATTACCAGAATCGAAAACAAAGTTCGGAAAAACTTTGTCATAATCAGGTCCTTATCTTGGGGCGCCTCAGAACTGATTTTCGGTTTGATGCTATTTCGCTGTAAACAGGGCACCGACACTCTCTGCCGGCCGCGACGCGCGGTCTTCAATAAGAGACCCGAAGGGACGCGTCCGGTTTCTGCGACCAGCCGGGCGGCCTTCGATACAACAGGGCCATCAGCATGACTGAAACGATCGAACACAGAGCCATGACCTTGAACGCCGGCTGATAATTGCCGGTCAGATCGAAGAGGCGGCCCGCCAGCAGGTTGCCCCCGCCGCCGAAGACCGTCTCGACGCTCATGGTGAGCCCGAGCAGCTTGCCCAACGACCGCAGGCCGAAGAGTTCGCTCAGCATCAGCCGGGTCGTCACCGTGATCCCGCCATAGCCCAGCCCGAAGAGCAGACAGAAGAACCACGTGTTCTCCTGATTGATGATCAACAGGATCAGCGTTCCGGCCAGCATCATCACGCAGCAGCCCAGGTTGACGACTCGCTTCGAGAACCGGTCGCTCAGGAACCCGAAGAGCGATTTGCCCGCCAGACTGAAGAAGAACAGGGTGCTGTAGGCCCACGCCGCGGCGGCCGGGCTGAACCCGATCTGCGGCGATTGCAGGTGCAGAATGAGCTGTTGGAGGACCGCGAAGATGATCAGATAACAGAGCGAAGATCCGAGCAGCAGGGCCCAGAATGAGAGGCTGCCCATCGCTTCGCTCATCGTCGCTCCCTGATCCGGATCGGGCCTGGCCGTCCTGCTCGCCCGGGCCGCGCCGGCGGTGGCCGCAAAGTATCTCGCCAGTCCGCCCAGGCAGATCAGGCCCAGCAGGGCGAAGGCCAGGATCGTGATCCGTTGGCCTAACCGATCGACGAGCAGCGACGAGATGGGCGAATAGACCAGGGTCCCCAGGATCGCGGCCATGGTGACCACGCTCTTGACCAGTAACCGGCGGCGCCCGAACCAGTCGGACTGGTCAGGGTCCGCGGCGGCGCCGATCTCGGAGGGGTGGTTCTTGACGAAGAAGTGCATGAGCGGCACGTAGACCGCCAGGGCGAAGACCGCGTAGATCAACATCGTGGTCCGCCAGCCGTAACTCGCGATCAGCCGGGTCGAGATCGGCGAGAAGATCATGCCCCCCAGACTGGTCCCGGTGGCGACGATCCCCATCGCGATCCCACGCTGGCCCGTGAACCAGCTCGTAGCCAGAAAGGTCCCCGGCCCCATTCCCGCAAAGGTCAATCCCACGGCCATCACCAGCAGCATCAGGTACAGGTGCACCGGCACCCCGATGAACGAGCCGCCGGCCAGGGCCAGGCCGATCACGGCCGCCCCGATCACCATAAACCGCCTCGGACCGTACCGGTCCCACAGCGGCCCGATGAAGGGCCCGGCCAGCCCGCGAGTCAACAACGGGACCGCGCCGGCCGTCGCGATGATCGTGCGGCTCCAGCCGAACTCGCCGATGAACGAACGATAGAAGATGGGAATCCCGCCGATCGAAAGCCCGTTGGAGACCGCTATCGAGAAGACGGCCAGGATGACGACGATCCATCCGTAAAAGACTTTCGACCTGCTCTGTGATGTGACCTCAGACGCAGGAGCGATATTCATTTGATTGTCGACAGCAAGTTACGCATCAGTTCGGGGTCGGCATCACGGACTTCGCCCGCCCCGGTCATCAACGCCGGTGCAGGGAGCACGTCATGCCCTCAGGGGCTTCCATTACCCATTTTGCGGGAATAACCTTGTCTGGCCGTCGACGAAATCGAGCGTAACTTAATGATCGAGCTTAATGACCGAGGTTGATAAACTTGATATTTCTAGTACTTCTGCAAACTTGGATCCGGAGCTTCAAAGTAACAGGATGCGGTAGTCTCTTGATTTTGTAGTTGTGCAACACGCAATATTTCGACCGATTATTAGCTGATTATTTATCTTGATCTATTTTTGATCTTTTATCTTTCTCCGCATCTGATTTAAACACTGTTCACCAACCACTCACCTCGGGCCGAATCGGGCCCCATCTCAACTCATTAAGTTCGCGATAGGTAGCAAACGGACAAATCAGGTTATCACCAAGACCGTTCTGCAGTGCGGGACCTCGTCCTCGACAGCCCACACTGCGCCTTCTCCGCCTTCTCGGATTGAGAGATGCCTCATCGCCCAACAGACGATTTCAAACCGGGGCCGGGCTTAAATGTTGCTTAAGCCGCGCTAAAGGGCGCTATTTCAACGGTTCTGATCAGTTGGTTATCTGCTTGTATTCTTCTTGTTATCTAAGAATGTGCCTGCCCAAAAATAACATCTGGAAAGTCAGAAAAACAAAAGGGCTATTTTATACATACCATATCTTGTGCTGGCCAGTCAACGGTATTCTGCCGGTGGTGATCGGGGCGCGGCATCCTAACGGCCGGATCCGGGTCGCGGGCGATCGGGATCGGCCTGAATCCGTGGGATGACCGGATCGAGCGATGATTTTTTGCGCCGATTTATCCCGGAATTTATGGGGATTTAAACCGCTCGTCATAGACTGCCCAATCCAGTTTCCAACTCGCGCTAACAATAATCTTTGCAGTATTGCGCATAATTCAAGCCTTCAGCCGGTGGGTAGTGGGCGCGGAAGGTGGTTGATTTCGCGTGGTTCGCGTCTTTCGCGGTTTCGAATAAAACTTCGAGAGATTTACCTCTCAAAGTGCTCAGGATTCAATCCCGCCAAATCTTGATGGGTTTTCAGTTTTCATCTTTCATCGGGGGGTCAGATGACTAGCCTAATTGAACCAGAATTGAAGCAGATCTATGACAACGTGCTCTTGATCGGAGGCGAAGTTGAACGTGCGCTCGAGCAGGCCATGCAGGCGCTCATCTCACGCGATTCACGTTTGGCGGAGCAGGTCTTCGCGGAGGATGACCGAATCGACGCGATCGAACTGGAATCGGACCAACTGGGGCTGCGCGTGCTCGCGCTCAAAGCCCCCGAGGCTCGCGACCTGCGCTTCGTGACCGCCTCGAGCAAGATCATCGCCTTGTTGGAGCGGGCAGGTGATCATGCCTCCAACATTGCTCGCGCGGCGATCCGGCTCAACAGCCAGCCCGGCGTCGGCCTCGATCCGGAACTGCCGCAGATGGCTCAAATCGCCCGGGAGTTGTTGCGGGATACGCTGGCCGCTTATGCCGCGACGGATGTCTCGGCGGCCCGCGAGATTATCGAACGCGATCGTCAGGTGGACGCGCTCTATCGGACTTTTTTTCAGAGACTGCTCGACCAGGTGGCGCTCGATCAGGGGCTGGCGGCCCAGGCTCCACACCTGGTGCTGGTCGCCAAGAACCTGGAGCGAATCGGCGACTATATGAAAGACATCTGCGAGCAGATCGTCTTCATCAAGGAGGGCCGGGTGATCAAACATCGCCGGCTCTCCAAGGATTGAAGTATTGATCCGGAACCGCGAAACACGCGGAAGATACGAAAGCCGGATCCTTCCGCGTCTTACCGGCCGCCGCCGGTCCGGGGATTGAAGGCGTCGGGCCCCGCGGGATTGATCCGCAGCGGGTGAACTCTCTGATGGGTCTTCCGGCTACTGTCGATCTTGGAGCGAAGTCATAAATCTCGATAGTAGTCGGCCGATGTCACGCCGGGGTTAGGGTAGTCTCAAGGCTGTGTTAAATTGTTTGGAAATCGATCCTGGATTAGATAATGGAGACTTAACTTGATCTTTCAGGCATTTCTGATTAATCTGCCCGCAGCTTTAGCAGATCTGCTGAAGAATCAATGATATACAGACAAGATGATTAGATGCGCTTAATTGCACTGTGGTGGGTGATGACCATGACTGTGGTGGGTGTCATGGAGATTATGAAGTAATAATCTTGCAATGAATAGAGCCTCGCTGAAACTCCATCAGAGAGTTCAGGCTATTTGTGATGGCAAGCCCCAATCGAAGGCGTCCCGACAAGCACGATCCGACCAATCAGACACCAGTAAGGTAAACAATGAGGATTGGTGTGTTCTGGAACAACGAGCAGGGCAGGGTCTATGGGCCTGCCTACATCAATTCATAATCAAGCTTTTCCAAGTTAAGGAAGTGTCATCTATGTCAAAAACCACCTCGTACGGTTTTCTGTGGGTGATTGCCGTGATCGCGCTCTTTTCATGCTTAGGATCGAGCAGCGTCATGGCCCAATCAGCGGTGGGTGGAGCGATCGGCGGCAAGGTCACCGATCCCAACAGCACGCCGGTCCCGGGGGCGGCCGTGACTCTGAAGAGTTTGGGGACCAACAAGGAAGAGACGCTCACTACCGGCATCGACGGCAGTTTTCGCTTCAACAGCCTCAAGCCCGGCGGTTACCGGGTGACGATCGTCGCTCCCGGATTCGCCCAGTTCCAGTTGAGCACGGTGTTGGTGGAGGTCGGGCGGTTGACGACCGTCGACGGCGTGTTGAAGGTCGGCGGAGCCGAGGCCACGGTCGAGATCGTCAACGACGTCCAATTGATCAATACCGGATCCAAGGATTTCGCCTCCAACGTCAACCAGACGGCGATCAACGAACTGCCGATCAACGGGCGCCGCTGGTCGAACTTCGTGATTTTGACGCCGGGAGTGGTGCCGGACGGCAGCTTCGGGCTGCTCAGTTTTCGCGGCGTTTCGGGGTTGCTCAACAACAACACGGTGGACGGGGGCGATAACAACCAGGCCTTCTTCTCGGAGGAGCGGGGCCGGACGCGGATCGGATATTCGATCAGCCAGTCGGCGGTGCAGGAGTTTCAGGTCAACACCTCGAACTATTCGGCGGAGTACGGCCGGGCGGCGGGAGGCGTGACCAACGCGGTGACCAAGAGCGGGACCAACCAGTATCACGGCGACGGCTACTACTTCCAGCGCAACAATGACTGGGGAGCCCGCAATCCGCTGGCCTTCCAGACGGTCTCGGCCAACGGCGGGGTGGCCAGCATGCCCATCAAGCCCGAGGATGTGCGCCACCAGTTCGGCGGAGACCTGGGCGGCCCGATCTACAAGGACCGGCTCTTCTTCTTCTTCAGTTACGATCAGCAGAAACGCAATTTTCCCGGCCTGGCGATCCTCTCGAATCCGAACTACTTCAGCACCGTCAACCGTGCGCAACTGAGCAGCCGGGGGATTACGGACGCGCAGATCGCCGGCGTGCAGGACTTCGTGACGGCGCTGACCGGACAGGTTCCGCGGAAGGGCGATCAGCGGTTGATCCTGCCGAAGATCGATTGGCAGATCTCCAGCAAGCATAGCTTCACGGCCACCTACAACCGCTTGCGCTGGGAGTCGCCGTCGGGCGTGCAAACGCAGGCGACCAGCGCTCGTGGCCGGGGGAGTTTCGGGGACGACCTGGTCCGGATCGATACCGGCACCGGGCGCCTGCTCTCGACGATGACGCCGAAGATGGTCAACGAGTTTCGCTTCCAATACTCGCGCGATTTCGAGTACCAGACCGGCCGGCCGCCGTTGCCGATCGAACCGCACACCGGTCCCGGCGGAAACTCGCCTTCGGTGGCCCTGGCCGGCGGATTGGAGTTTGGCAAACCGACGTATCTGGAGCGGGGGGCCTTCCCGGATGAGCGGCGCGTGCAGTTCGCCGACAATGTGACCATCTCTTCCGGGACCAACACTCTCAAGGTCGGGATGGACGTCAATCACGTCAAAGACGTGGTCAGCAGTCTGCGGAACGAAGGCGGTGCCTACTCCTACAGCAGCTTCAACGACTTCATCATCGATTACCTGAACTGGCGGTCTCCCTTCGCGCCCAACACGACGCCCTGCTTTACCAATCCGGCTCTTCAGACTCCGCCTCCGGCGAATCCGCCGCCGATTCGATACGCGGGCCGGTGCTATACCGGCAATTTCACCCAGGGCTTCGGACCTCTGGGCGCGGAGTTCGCCACCACCGATTACAACCTCTACGCGCAGTATGACTGGAAATTCAGGCCGCGGGTGACTCTCAATTTCGGCTTGCGGTATGAGTATGAGTCGATGCCGGAGGTTCAATTCGCGAATCCCAGCACCGCGATGATCCCCAACACCGCCTGGACGATCAACCAGGCGACCTCGGCGTTTCCGAGCGACAAGAACAACTTCGGACCGCGGATCGGCTTCGCCGTCGATCTGAGCGGCAACGGCAAATCGTCGCTGCGCGGCGGATACGGCATCTACTACGGGCGCATCCTCAATTCGACGATCTACAATGCGTTGCTCAATACCGGCGCGCCGGGCGGGCAGATTCAAGGGACCATTTCAGGGGGCCTGGCCGCGGCTCCGGTCTTCCCGAATGTCCTGCCGTCGCTGCCGGCCAGCGCCCAGACCATTCAGTTCTTCTCGCCGGGCTTCGAGGCCCCGACGATTCACCAGGGTGACCTGATCTATGAGCGAGAGCTCATGAGAGCCATGACCTTCTCGGCCTCGTACGTCGTGGGCATCGGACGGAATCTTCCGATCTTCCTCGATCGGAACCTGAACTCCCCGACCACGACCCGGACCTACGCGGTGGTCGGCGGTCCCTATGACGGCCAGAGTGTCACGGTTCCGGCCTTCATGGGTCCGTTACGCCCGAACACCGCCTATGCGGCGATGACGGAGATCGCGAGCGGCGTCTCGACGGAGTACCACGCGATGGTCCTGCAGCTCAATCGGCGGTTCTCGAAGGGCCTGCAATTCAACCTCAACTACACGCTCTCGAAGTCGAGCGATTACAGTCAGGGATCGGCCGTCGGGAGCGTCGACAACGTTCCGTACAACGTCTTCGATCTGAGCCGGGAGCAGGGCCGATCGAACTTCGACCGGCGGCATAAGTTCGTCGCCAGCGCCGTCTACACTCCGCGGGTGAAGATGAACGGTAAATGGGCCAACCGGTTGCTCGACAATTGGAGCATGGCGCCGATCGTCCAGTACTACACGGGAATTCCTTACAGCGCGAGCGTCCTCGGGAACCTGCCCGGCGGCATCTCGACCGGGATCAACGGTTCGGGCGGAGCCAGCCGGTTGCCTCTGGCCGAGCGCAATGCCTTCACCGGGCCCGGCGTCTGGAACGTGGACCTGCGGCTCTCGCGGCGGTTCTACCTCCGGGAGGGGGTGAGCCTCGAGATTCTCGGAGAAGCGTTCAACCTCTTCAACCGGACTCAGATCACCATCATCAATACCAACATGTACCAGGTCAACGGCAATCTGCTGATGTCCAACAGCGCCTTCGGCTCCCCCACCGAGGCGGGCGGAACCCTCTACCGCGAGCGGCAGATCCAACTCGGGGCGCGCGTCCGGTTCTAGCCGGACGCGATCGAACGTGATGTCATTTGAGATTCAAACCGCGAAAGACGCGAAACACGCGAAGGCCGATGGCTCCGCGTCTTTCGCGTCTTTCGGGGTTGAAGAAAATAAAGATCGACCTCATCGACTGATAAAAATATAGCAAACCAGCGTCAGTTCAGAGTTCAGCTTTTTAGATGGCAAGCCCGGAAAGAAGGCGTTCCGACAAACGCGCCTCATCCAAACCATAACAGTAAGGTGAAAACCGGAAGTGTGTGGGGCTCTGGCGAAACGGCAGGGCCGAACTATTTTTATGCGCCGATGCCCAGCTCTCACCGGTCAACCTTTTAATTGAGGAAATGTCATCTATGTCTAAAACCACCTCGTACGGTTCTATGTGGGTTATCGCCGTCGCCATCCTCTTTTCAATCCTGGGATCGAACGGCGTGATGGCCCAATCGGCAGTGGCCGGAGCCATCGGCGGCGGCGTCATCGATCCCAACAATGCGGCGGTGGCGAATGCGACCGTCGCGCTGAAGAGTCTGGAGACCGGCAAGGAAGAGACCACCGTCACCGGCGCCGAGGGCCGGTTCCGATTCAACAATCTCAAACCCGGCCAGTACCGAGTCGTGATCAACGCTCCCGGGTTCACCGAATTCAAGCAGGAGTGGGTGCTGGTGGAGGTCGGCCGGTTGACGACCGTCGAGGGCGTGCTGAGGGTCGGCGGGACCGAGGCCACGGTCGAGGTCGTCGGCAACACGCAACTGGTCAACACCGAGTCGAAGGAGTTCGCCTCCAACATCAATCAGACGGCGATCAACGAGCTGCCGATCAACGGGCGCCGCTGGTCGAACTTCGCGATTCTGACGCCGGGCGTGGTGCCGGACGGCAGCTTCGGGCTGCTCAGTTTTCGCGGCGTTTCGGGGTTGCTCAACAACAACACGGTGGACGGCGGCGATAACAACCAGGCCTTCTTCTCGGAGGAACGGGGCCGGACGCGGATCGGATATTCGATCAGCCAGTCGGCGGTGCAGGAGTTTCAGGTCAACACCTCGAACTATTCGGCGGAGTACGGCCGGGCGGCGGGAGGGGTGACCAACGCGGTGACCAAGAGCGGGACCAACCAGTATCACGGCGACGGCTTCTACTTCCAGCGCAATAACGACTGGGGCGCCCGCAATCCGCTGGGTTTCCAGACGATGCTGGTCAACGGCGCGCCGGCTCCGGTCGCGGTCAAGCCCGAAGACGTCCGCCACCAGTTCGGCGGAACCCTGGGCGGGCCGATCGTCAAGGAGAAGCTCTTCTACTTCTTCAGCTACGATCAGCAGAACCGCAATTTCCCCGGACTGAGCGTCTTCAACAATCTGAACTATCTAAACAGCTTCAACCGGACGGCCCTGGGCGGCAAGGGAATTACGGACGCCCAGATCGCCGACACGCAGGGGTTTCTCAATTCGCTGACCGGCGTCGTTCCCCGCAAAGGCGATCAGAAGCTGATCCTGCCGAAGCTCGATTGGCAGATCTCCAACAAGCATAGCTTCACGGCCACTTACAATCGCCTGCGCTGGGAATCGCCGGCGGGCGTGCAGACGCAGGCTACCAGCGCGCGGGGCCGAGCCAGTTTCGGCAATGACTTCGCCCGGGTCGACACGGGGACCGGACGCTTGCTCTCGACGATCACTCCCCGGGTGGTCAACGAGTTTCGCTTTCAGTACTCGCGCGATTTCGAATTTCAGGTCAGTCAGCCGTCGCTGATGAACGAACCGGCCACCTCCTTCAACGGGCGGTCTCCCTCGGTGGTCCTGACCAACGGGCTGGAGTTCGGCAAACCGAACTTTCTGGAACGGGAAGCCTTTCCGGATGAGCGGCGCGTGCAGTTCGCGGACAACGTGACCCTCTCGTCCGGCGCGAACACTCTCAAGTTCGGCGCGGACATCAACCGGGTCAAGGATCAGATCAGCAACCTCCGGTTCGAGAGCGGGGCCTACACCTACGGCAACCTCAACGATTTCGTGATCGATTACGCCAATTGGCGGTCCCCCTTCGCGCCCAACACGACGACCTGCTTTACCAATCCGGCGGCGCCGACTCCGCAGAATCCGCTGCGATACGCGGGGAGATGCTACACCAGCAACTACACCCAGGGATTCGGGCCGCTCGGAACGGAGTTCAGCACCAACGATTACAACTTCTATGCGCAGTACGACTGGAAGTTCAAGCCGAGGGTGACCCTCAATCTCGGGCTGCGGTACGAGTACGAGTCCATGCCGGAGGTTCAACTCGCGAATCCCGGCGCCGCGCTGATCCCCAACACGAACCTGACTCTCAACCAGGCGACCTCGCAGTTGCCGAGCGACCGGAGCAATTTCGGGCCGCGCGTCGGTTTCGCCATCGATCTGAGCGGCAACGGCAAGACCTCGCTGCGCGGCGGATACGGCATCTACTACGGGCGCATCATCAATTCGACGATCTACAACGCGTTGGTCAATACCGGGGCGACGGGCGGGCAGTTTCAGGCCAGCATCTCGGGGGCCTCGGCGGCGGCTCCGGTCTTCCCGAACGTCCTGCCCTCGCTGCCGGTCAACACCCTGGCGGTTCAGTTCTTCTCGCCGGATTTCGAGAATCCGACGATTCACCAGGGAGACCTGATTCTGGAGCGGGAGATCCTGAAAGATACGACCGTCTCCGCTTCCTATCTGGTCAGTCTGGGGCGGAAGCTGCCGACTTTTCTCGATCGAAATCTGACCGCTCCGGTCTCGACCCGCACCTTCTCGCTGATCGGCGGTCCGTTCGGCGGTCAATCGATCTCCTTGCCGGTCTTCGATCGACGCCCGGCCGCCGGATTCGGGGCCATGACGGAGATCGCGAGTCTCGTCACGTCGGAGTACCACGCGATGGTGCTGCAGTTCAATCGGCGGTTCTCGAAGGGGCTGCAGTTCAACGCCAACTACACCCTGTCGAGGGCGACCGATTACAGTCAGGGTTCGGTCACCTTCACCACCGATAACGTTCCGTACAACGTCTTCGATCTGAGCCAGGAGCGGGGCCGCTCGAACTTCGACCGGCGGCACAAATTCGTCGCCAACGCGGTCTACTCTCCGCAGGTCAGGCTGGGCGGCAAACTGATGACCAGTCTGTTCAACAACTGGACGCTGGCGCCGATCGTTCAGTTCTACACCGGAAATCCCTACAGCGGTAACGTCTCCGGCACCATCCCGGGGACCAACAGCGCCGGCGGGATCAACGGATCGGGCGGCGCGGCCAGGTTCCCTCTGATCGGTCGCAACGAGTTCACCGGGCCCAACGTCTGGAACGTGGATCTGCGACTCTCACGGCGTTTCAATATCAAAGAGGGAGTCAGCGTGGAGGTGATCGGCGAGGCCTTCAATCTCTTCAATCGAACCCAGGTCACGGGCATCAATGCCAATTTCTATGGGTTCAATAACAATCTGTCCGCGGCCCATCCGGACCCGACGCTGGATTACAACGCCGCCTTCGGCAGCACGACCGAGGCCGGCGGCACGCTCTATCGCGAGCGCCAGATCCAACTCGGCGCTCGCATCCGGTTCTGAACCGGCCGCGAGCGAGTTGGAGCAGCGAGAGGGCGGCCAGGGTCCAGCGGCCCCCTCTCGCGATGGAGATTCGGTCTTGATCGACTGGGATGGGGACAGACCGCGAAAGACGCGAAAGACGCGAAATCATCGATCTTTCGCGTCATTCGCGTCTTTCGCGGTGAGGTCCCGATTCGGTTTAGTGTTTGGGCGGGACCGGAACGAACTTCTCTTCCTTCACGGTCTTCTGCCCCTCGGCGCCGAGCATGAACTTGATGAACTGGGCGGCGGCCCCTTTCGGCTCGCCGTTGGTGAACATGTAGAGCGGGCGGGCGATCTTGTACGATTTGTCCAGCACCGTCTTGGCGGAGGCCTGGACGCCGTCGACCGTGAGGCCCTTGACGGCCGAGTTACCCTCGGCATAACCGATGCCGACATATCCCAGCGCGTTCGGAGTTCGAGCGACGGTCTCCGCGACCGCGCCGCTGGAGGCCTGCAACTGGGCGGCCGGCGTGACGCGCTCTTTGTTGAGGACCAGTTCGGCCCACGACTCGAAGGTGCCCGAGGATGAGTCGCGCGAGACCACCACGATGTTGCCGGGCTTGCCTCCCACGTCTTTCCAGTTGGTGACCTTGCCGGTATAGATCTCCTTGAGTTGCGCGATGGTCAGGTTCGTGACCGGATTTTTCGGATTGACGACGGGGACGATGCCGTCCCAGGCGATGATGTGCTCCTTCGGCGTGACTTTCTTGGCCGTCGCCTGCTGGACCTCCGCGCTCTTCAACTCGCGGGAAGACATGGCGATGTCGGTAGTCCCGTCGATCAACGCCTTGATTCCGTCGCCGGAGCCGGTGCCGGAGATCGAGATCTTGACGGCGGGGCTCTTTTTGCTGAAGACCTCGACCGCTTTCTGTCCGATCGGCAGCACGGTGGTCGAGCCGGAGATCGTCAACTGGTTCGCGTTCTGGCCGAAGGCGGTCAGGAGAAGAGCGGAAACTATCAAGCTAAAAGTAATGAGTGATCTGTTCATAATTTCCCCTTTGGTTAACGGACTGAAGTTGTGACTTTGGCGTTCAATCTCACCCGAGGCGGCGCCGATAGTAGCTGCGGACGGCGACCGCGATCAGGTTCAAGCCCAGCACCAGCGCTACCAGCACCAGGGCCGCGGCATACTGCAGCGGGCGCGTCTCCTCGATCCGCGTCCCGGCCGTCGCCAGCACGTAGATGTGATACGGCAGGGCCATGACCGGACTGAAGATCGAATGCGATAGCGTCGGAGTAAAGAAAGCCACGGCGGTGAAGATGATCGGCGCGGTTTCGCCCGCCGCGCGCCCAATCCCCAGGATGGTGCCAGTCATGATGCCGGGCAGGGCCGACGGCAGCACGATTCGATAGGTGGTCTGCCACTTGGTGGCACCCAGGGCGAGCGAGGCCTCCCGCAACGTCGCGGGCACGTTGCGTAGCGCCTCTTCCGCCGCCGAGATGATCGTCGGCAGCACCAGCAGCGCCAGCGTCAGGCATCCGGCCAACAGGCTCACGCCGAACCGGAGCCGCACCACGAACGCCGCCGCGCCGAAGAGGCCGAAGACGACCGAAGGCACGCTGGCCAGGTTGTTGATGCTCAGCCGGATGAGGCGCAACATCCGCTCGTTCCGGGCGTACTCGGTCAAATGGATGGCTGAGAGGATGCCCAGCGGCAGCGCGATTCCAATGGCCCCGGCCGTTAAATAGAAGGTTCCCAGCAGGGCCGGGAAGATGCCGCCCTTCGTCATCGAATCGGACGGCCACTCGGTCAGAAAGCGCCAGCTCACCGCGCCCAGCCCGCGTTGAACCAGGAAGTAGACGAT
Organism: Blastocatellia bacterium; assembly: GCA_035280505.1. Lineage (GTDB taxonomy): Bacteria > Acidobacteriota > Blastocatellia > RBC074 > RBC074 > JAKEHZ01. Next base: position 13,204 of record DATEFT010000399.1, read on the forward strand.
CATGATGAATGCGCCCACCACCGTCCACGCGGCCAGGCGCAGGATCGTGAAAGCGATCAGTTCATGGAGCTGTTTTCGACGCATCGACTATCTCCCCTCGTGGCGGCGCTTCACGCGATACGAGACGATGCTGGCCGCCAGATTGAATCCCAGGGTGATGAAGAAGAGGATGATCCCCAGCGCGAACAGCGCGTGGTAGTGCGCGCCGCCGACCGGCGCCTCGCCCATCTCCGCGGCGATCGTGGCCGTGATCGGACGCACCGGCCTCAATAACGGTTCGATCAGCGTGGCGATGAACCGGCTGAATTGGGCCAGCGGCGGAAACTCCGTGGGCAGCGATGGGATCAGCGCCGCGCCCCCGGCCACCATCAAGACGGTCATGGTCTCGCCGAAGGCCCGACCCATGCCCAGCATCGCCGCCGTGAAGATGCCGGAGGTCCCCGCCGGCACGACCACTCGCGCGGCCGTCTGCCAGCGCGTCGCGCCCAGCGCGTACGAGGCCTCGCGCAATCCCTGCGGGACCGCCCGCAGCGCATCATCCGCGATCGAGGTGATGGTCGGGACCGCCATCAACGCCAGAATCAGCGAGGCCGTCAGCGCCGTCAGCCCGGTGTCCAACTCGAAGGTTTCGAGCAACCAGGGAGCCGCCACCGTCAGGCCGAAGAAGCCGAAGACGACCGAGGGAATGCCCGCCAGCAACTCGATCACCACCTTGAGCATCTCCCGAAGGCGCGAATCCGCGACCTCGCTGAGATAGATCGCCGCCGCTGTTCCGATCGGCAGCGCGATCAGGCTCGAGACCAGCGTGACGATCAACGAACCGACGATCAGCAGAAACGCGCCGAAGTCGGGATTCTTTTCGTCGGTCGGATACCAATCCTTGCCGAACAGGAACTTGGTGACCGGATACTCGTTGAAGATCGGCAGCCCCTCACGGAGCAGAAAGGCCGTGATGAACAGGAGCGTCAGTAACGAGAGGCAGGCGATCGGGAGAAACGGGTTGTTCGCGGCGACGGCGCGCACGCGACGGCCCGGCAGCCCGCGGTCGGCCGGCAGCGCCACTTTGGGTTCGATGATCTGTGCCATTCTATTGCGACCCTGGAAGAGTTTCGGTCACGAGGCGACCGGCCCGTCGCTACTCGGCCGAGCCGCGGGCAATCCTCGAACCCGCCGGCTGCCGCTTCTACCGTGCAGAGCGGACGCCAGCGTGATCAGGCCCTCGAATTGTTCCTCGTGAAATTGAATCCTCTGCGTGGAAGTGTTCTTACCTCATCATTTTCAGAACGTGTTCGGAACGTGTGCAGAATTATGACCCGGCCCATCCCGCAGTTAGCTAATCGACCTCGCCTTGCGGCGAATTTCAGACTTCTTAAAAGTATGACGATGAGTTATGTAAGCCGATCCAAACAATAACAAGTCGATGTTAAGATCTCGTAATGCCGGTGTTATGCTCTTGTTATATTAAGTTCAATTCTCACTGCGGCCGCGACTTCGGACAGCCGCCGGGCGGTTTTCGGGCTGGTATCCTGAATACTTTGCTCGCAGGATTGGGTGACAAACCGCGTGAAGGTCCTGAGCGCTTACTGAGCAGGGCGTTTGGGGCTGTCAACCGAGAGCGTGACGGAGAGTTCCCGGTCCTGCGATTTGAACCTCAGGGGGGCCGAGACTGTGGCCGCAGCGGCCTGAGGGGCTGAAGCCTCGATGATGAACTCCTTCTCCGGATGTAGATTTCTGATCTCGAATCTTCCCGCCCGATCGGTGACGGTCTCTCCCCGCTCCCATTGGTAGCTGGCCATGATCGGACCGCCGTCCGTCTCTTCCGTCAGATAGATGATGTTGACTCTGACGCCGCCGAGAGGTCGCTGCGACCGATCATTGATGGTGCCGCGCAGGGTCTTGCCCTTGCTCAGATAAAACTCCACGTACCTGGTCTCGCCGTCGTTCAGCGAGACGCTCAGATGCTCGACCGCATAGCCCTCCAGCTTGGTGGTCAGGTAGAGGTCTCCGGCCGGCAGGTCGGCGATCTCGAAGAGGCCGGTCTCCGCCGCCTTCGTATGTCGGAGGAAGAGCTGGCGCCGGTCGCGACCGGCGAGCGCGATCTCGGCAGGGAGTGTCTTGAGGGTCTCTCGCTCGATCACGCGGCCCACGATCTTCCCCCCCGGCGGTTGGGCCTGGGCGGCCGCGGAGAGCGCGATGATCATCAATGCCATCATCAATTTGCTCATACAATCCTCTCTATTGATCTGGAGATTTTAGAATCTGCAGCCGGAATTGCAGACCGGATCACACGGCGTTCGGTTGAGGGCGCCGTTCAATCGTCCGATCCGAATGGTGGTATCGATTCTCTTGCACGGCACCCGGGGATCGCCCGGATAACAGACGGCGTCCCAGTCGTCCTGGTAGAGGGTCGGCCATTTGTACTCGGGGCTGAATTGATTGTTCACGTCATCGATCAACCCGTCGAGATCGTTATCGCCGACGGCGTAGCACCTGGCGGCGTCGCACTTGAGCGTGACCGTCAGATCCGGAAAGTACATGGATTGGATCAAGTCGTCCCGGTCCGGCTTATCCAGTTCATAAACGGTCATGAAATTGTTCCGGACGGTGAAGGACATCCCGTTCAGGTCCTGACAACCGCCGCTCTCGAACGTGCCGTCGCAATTGAAATCTTTGGGGCTGCTCACGCGGTAGGTGGCGGCGACGCTGCCGTACTGGTTGAACCCGCAGGGGGAATACTGGTCGACGCAGGTGGTCGGGCCGGAGGGTGGCGTCGAATCGTTCCAGCCGTAGGGATCGGTGAATGGATAGCCGTTGGCCGGATGCGGATAGGTATCGCCCCAATTGGGAAAATTGAGTCGTTCGCAATTCTGATCGGGGTGCGCGTAGTTGACGGAGCAACTGTTCCATTCGACTTTGACTTCGGAACAGGACTGCCGCCATCCTTTGAACTGGTCGGTGTCTTGCACGCTTCCCACGTTGGAGTTGACGCCCCAGTTGCCCCAGGGCACGGTATGGACCGGGCCCGAACACTCCTCATCGGTCTCGTATGCGTACCGGTTATGATTGACGAGGCCCACATAGATGGTGCATTGCTGGGCCGCCGCGTCCGTGGACGCGAAGATCAGGAGCAGGGCCCCGCAGATCCAGGGCGTGAGTCGCCGCTTCTTCTCGGTCATCATCAATGATCCTTTCTCTGTGGCCTCTCGGGTCTCTCTCGGGCCTATTTCGCGGGCGCCGGGCTGGGCGCCCGGGGCGCTTGGGACTCCTTGAGCGACTGGTCGATTACGGTCTTGAAGTCTTCCAGGGTTCTGGCTCCTCTCAACACCCGGCCGTTGACGACGAAGGTCGGCGTGCTGTAGATTCCCGCGCGCCGCGCCTCCTGCAGGTCCTTGAGGACCGCTTCGCGACTGGCCTCGGAATCGAGGCAGGAGTCGAAGCTCTTCAAATCGACTCCGGCCGCGGCGGCGGCGTTCTTCAGGATCTGGTCCGAAAGGTCGGCCGCCTGCTCGAAGAGCAGGTCGTGGTACGGCCAGAACTTGCCCACGGCTCCCGCGCAGAAGGCCGCCTGCGCGGCTTTGAAGGACTGCGGGTGATTGGGCAGCGGCAGATTCTTGTGCAGAATCCGGACCTGACTTCCATAGCTCTGCACGACCTGTTTCAGGGTCTCATGGACCTTCTTGCAGTACTGGCATTGAAAATCGACGAAGGCGGCGATCGTGACCGGCGCGCCTTCCGCGCCTAACGAGGGACCCCGGTCGCCGATCTCAACCTTCAAGGGGGCCGGCGATTTGAGCCGGAGCTCGACCCGGGCCTTCGTCTTCAGGTCGCTGATCGCCCGATTCAGCGCCTCCGCTCTCTTCTGCGACTCGATGGTGGCCCTGATTCGTTCCCGGGCCTCGAGTTCGCCGAGCGGCGGCGGGCCATAGCGGCTCAGGTTGTTCTGGTAGGCATCTTCTACCTCGCGCTCTTCGACCTGGACCGTCGCGATCACCTGGCGCCGCAGCTCTTCCAGGCCGATTCCTCTCCGGGCGGCCTCCTCTTCGAGCAGGACCCGGTTGATCAACGCCTCCAGGGATCGGCTGCGCAGCTCGTAGATCTTCTGTTCGAGCGATTGGATCTGGGCGGCCAGCGGGGCGTCGACCTCCGATCTACCGATCCGGCGGCCGTTGATGATCGCCATCGTCTCGTCGCCCTCCGCGGGCGGCCGCCGCTCCTGCCCCAGCGTCGAATCCAGGGCGGCCGCGAAGCAGAGGACCAGGCTCAAAACTGCGAACTTGAATAACGGGTGGTCGGACATCAAGCACCTCCTCGCCTCATCTCGGGATCCCTATTGAATCCAGATCGCGGATGAGAGCGCTTCGTCGTTGCGGCCATTGCCGTCCTGATCGTCGCTCTGTCTGATCATGACGTAGTAGTAGGCTTTCGCGGTCGTGTTGTCCGTGAAGGTCGTGCTGACGGAGTTGCCGGAGACCGGGTTGACGGCGATCAGGGTTCCGTTGCGGTATAGTCTGACTTCGCTGAAGGTCTCGCCGCTCCCGTCGGAGGCGGTGACCGTAAAGTTCCGCGGGACCGAGGTCAATTGGGAGCCCATGGGATAGCCGGAGCAGCGGAAATCGAGGACCAGATCCTTGTCTTCCGTGGCATAGAATCTTCTGGCGCGATAGGCCGCCAGAACCTCCTCGCGGGTCAGGCTCCTGGCCAGCACGCCGGTGCGGTAATCGTTGAGCGTGCCCCATTGCTGGTGATGGTTGTCCTGCGCGCCGAGCGCGCCCAGGAACCACCCCTTCCGATTCCCGGTATCGAGATAAGTCCCGCTGCCGAACAACCAATCGTTCCGATAGTAGTACTGATCGAAGTTTCCGGTGCCGTTCCAGGTTTCGACGCCCGCCATCTGGGCGACCACGGCGGTATCCGTGATGTCGAAGTGCAGAAATTCGGAGCCCACGGCGTCGTATTGGCCCGGATGGTTGAAAGTCCCGAATCCCGCCGGGCGCGCATTCAGCCAGTTGTACAGATCTCCGATCCCGATGCTCGAGATGAAGCTCGTGAAATCGTTGGTGTTGAAGACGCTGATATGTCCGGTCACGAAGTTGGAGTACTCGAAGCCCCACAGCGTCACGTAGGTGCCGGGCTGGTAATTGGCATTGGCCGCCGCCTTGATCTGTTCCCATTCATTGTTCCAGGGCCAGGTCGCCAGCAGCTCACCGTGGTCCGAGACCGAGAAGATGTCGAGCTTCCCGGAGTTGCGGGCGTACTGGTAGGCCTGCGTCACCGTCCCCTCGCCGTCCGAGAGGGCCGTGTGCGAGTGGAGAAAACCGAAGTACGTGTGATAGGTCTCGAAGGGCACGGCCGCCGTGGCCGCCGGCGCGGTCTGGAGATTAGCGTTGGGTTTGGCCGCCGGCTGGGCCTGGACCGCCTGTTGATAAGACTCGACCACCTCGTTCCAGGTGGCGCCGGCCAGGGGCTGCACGAGGGCTCTGATCGAGGCCGTGTTCTTGAGGCTGTTCACCGGGTCGGACTTCAGGAACGCCAGGCACTCTTCCCAACTGACCCGGCTGTCGTCGCCGGCCAACAGCAGTCCCAGGAGATCGCTCCTCTTCATGCGTTTCTCGCCGGCGAGGTGCTGGAGCGCATGGAACTCGTAAGCGAGCGGCGGACGGCCCTTGATCAACTGAAAGGCGCCGACGATGAACTCGCCGGACGAGACCTGCCCGGCAAACTCCGTCGAATCGACCTGTTGTAAGAGCTCTTCGACCTGTTGCTGCAGGCGGGACTGGCCTGACGCCGCGTTGGCCTCCCGCTTGTCGTAAAGAAAGGGAATGAGCATGAGGGTGCAGAGGCAGAGGCCTGCCAGCAGACGGAATTTAAAGTACATTTCAGTTCTCCTTACTCGATCGCACACGACGACGAGACCCCGGGCCGGGATCGGATCGCTGATGCTGGTGATTGATTCAGAATACCGTCGACGCTAATTGAAGCTGACTGTTCTCGGCAACATCAAAATTCAATTACTACACTTCGGCACTGCTGATTTCGTAGGAATGGATAAAGGTCTCAGGACCCGACCACTATACCTGCGGAGTAACTTGACGGTCTTCATGTTTCCCATAATTCCGTGTCATATTTTGCTTAAGTCGCATCGAATTCGATGCGGCATCAGCGAGCCGGCGCATTCGTGCCATAGCCCGGCAGCTTGCAAGACGCCCAGCCATCATTGAGGGCTCCGACGCGCCGGCTCGAGGATCCGGCCGGCTGTTCGATCGGCCAGATCATCCCAACATTTCGGCCAACATCTCGGCCAACATCTCGGCCAACATTTCGAATCGACCATTCCAGGGCCACGCAGGTCTCGGGAAGTGATTGAGCGAGAAGCATAGGGGAAGCGGTTAAGAATGATGTAAGCGGGATTTAATCTTTATGTAAAATATGGGAATCTTCCGGGCTTCGATTTGAGAGCGAGCCCACGCCAGTCTCCGCTGAAAGTATGTATGAAAGTCAGCGAAGAGTATGATAAAATGCAATAAATAGCTCTTTCAGCCGCCCCGCTCGGTGCATGTGAAATAAGAATAGGACAGAGGACTTGAAATAAAGAGCAAGAACGATAGGACTCCATTGGACTAAGGCACTCAGACCGTTCAGTGATTGAACGAATTCAAGGTTGCAGTTCTGTACTTGGGTAGATGAATCGTTTGTCATGTTTGAGGAGCTTGCCAATTATGTTGAGAAAGGGGATCCAACGACCAGTATTGGTTGAATGCTGCGTGACGGTCCTGGCCTGTGCCTCGTTCCTGATCCTGGGACCGGGTCCGGTTAAAGGCCAGGTGACGATCGTTCCCGGAAAACGAGGACCTATCAAACCGACGAGTGAGAATCGAAAGCCTAAGGTCAAGCCGCGGGTCGAGAGCAAGGCGGTCTCTGCGGTTCGGCAGATGCCGGTCTCCAAATTCGATACCGAGTTACCCAGTTCCTCCCTGAAACTCTGGTTCAGCAAGCTGGTCGGTCCCAAGGCCAGCGTGGCCTGGCAGTTGACCGAATGCGGAGAGACCGGCGGCCAACCGGACGGAGGGGAGCGGGACCTGACCGCCTGCGTTCAAGCCAATGCCATCCTGGCGGACGGACGGCAGGTGGTGGTCGCGATCAGCGTCGGGACTTTCAAGAAGGGGCTCTCCGGCGAGCCGGCCTTCTATTCAGTGGTCATCGAGGAGGATGGCCGCCTCCGCTGGATCAAGAGTCTGCGCAATCTGCCCGATCTCTTGAACGCTTCCGATCGTCTTCCGATCCGGTTGCCGGAGTTGGCGGCGAAATCTCTGCAGGTCAAACCACTCTCGGCAGGGGCTTCGATCTCGATCAAGTCTTTCTCCTGGCCCCAAATGTTATTGGCGCTCGAGACGCCGCCCGCCGCCCCGCCGGTGACGCCTCCGGTGGTTCCCGAACCTGTAGTGTCGAGGGCCGAGTACACGGCGAAGCTGGCAGCGTTCCAGCCGTTGCCGGAGCTGCAGGGGCCGCAGCGGGTTCAAGAGGGGGTTCTGCAAGGGCAGGCGATGGTGATGGTGAAGCCGTCCTATCCGGTCCACGCCCGAAGTCTGAACGCCTCCGGATCGGTGGCCGTGCAGGTTCTGGTCTCGGAGGACGGGCGCGTCGTCGATGCCAAAGCGGTCAGCGGTCCCCTGGTGTTGC
>DATEFT010000400.1:0-12461 GCA_035280505.1 Blastocatellia bacterium
TAATCGATCATCGTTGCTTATGATTCATCCCACGGCAGTCGTTAGTTCACGGGCCCAACTCGACGCAGAGGTGAAGGTCGGGCCCTATACGTTGATCGGTGATCACGTCGTGATTCACCAGGGGGTCGAAATCGCCGGGCACGTCGTCATCGAGGGGCCCTGCGAGATCGGGAGCGGAACCCGAATCTTTCCTTTTGCCGCGATCGGACTGGCTCCGCAGGACCTCAAGTACAATGGCGAAGCGACCCGCTTGATTATCGGCGAGCGAAACGTGATCCGCGAATACGTGACCATGAATCGCGGCACGGTCGGCGGCGGGGATCAGACCTCGGTCGGCCATGACAATCTGTTCATGGCGCAATCGCACGTCGCCCATGACTGTCACATCGGCTCGCACAATATCTTCGCCAACGCCGCGTCGGTGGCCGGCCACGTCGAGATCGGCAATCACGTCAGTCTAGGCGCCTACATCGGGGTCCATCAGTTCTGCCGCGTCGGGGACTATGCCTTCATCGGCGCCTACTCGAAGATGGTCAAGGACGTGCTGCCCTATGCGCGCACCGACGGGAACGACGCCAAATGTTACGGCGCCAACGTCCTCGGGTTGAAGCGGAAAGGATTCTCGGATCAGACCATCCGGCAGATCCGCCACGCCTTCCACCTGCTGCTCGCCTCTAAACTGAACACGTCGCAGGCCCTCGAACGGATTAAATCCGAGATGGCCGGAATCCCCGAGATCGATTACCTGATCACCTTCATCGAGAAGTCTGAACGGGGCGTGACGAAGTAGCCATGAAATACGGACTGATTGCCGGTAACGGACGGTTTCCTTTCCTGGTGCTCGAGGGCGCGCGCGCCGAGGGCGTCGAGATGGCCGTGGCGGCGATTAAAGAGGAGACGGATCCGAGCATCGCCGCGTTGGCGAGCGCCGTCGAATGGATCAGCGTCGGTCATCTCAATAAGCTGATCAAGTTCTTCAGGAATCATGGCGTGACGCACGCGATCATGGCGGGGCAGGTCAAGCACGTTCAGATCTTCAAGCTCAACGCCCTGCCGGATCTCCGGATGGCCCGCCTGCTGACCCGGCTCAAACGCCGGAACACGGATGCGCTGATCGGAGCCGTCGCCGGCGAACTCGAGTCCGAAGGCATCACCTTGATCGATTCGACGACCTTCCTCCAGCCCATGCTGGCGCGCGCCGGGGTCCTGACCAAGCGCTCGCCGAACAAACACGAGCTGGCCGACATCGAGTACGGTCTGCACGTCGCGCTGGAACTGGCGCGTCTGGACCTGGGCCAGACCATCGTCGTCAAGAATCAGGCGGTCGTCGCGCTGGAGGCGATGGAGGGCACCGATGCGACGATCCGGCGCGCGGCGGAACTGGTGCGGGGCCGCGCCCTAACCGTGGTCAAGGTCGCCAAGCCGAATCAGGATATGCGGTTCGACGTGCCGGTCATCGGCCTCAACACGATCGAGACCCTCAAAACCTGTAACGTCACGGCGATGTCGTTGACGGCCGATAAGACGTTGATCTTCGATCTCAAGGAGACGCTCGCCGCCGCCAATCAAGCCCGCATCGCTTTTCTGGCCCGGTGAGGGCGGAAGAGTCTTCGGTGCGTGTTCTCGAACGCTTGCTTCCTCTTCGTCCACTGAGATAGCATACCTTCCCAATGTCTTTCGCAGCTATCTTGGGTTCGGCACTTCAAGCTCTCGGCGAGTAAATTGATATGTGGATAGTCTGGCTCATCATCGCCGCCATCTTCGCCGCCGCGGAGGTCTTTACGTCGGGGTTTGTTCTGTTCTGGTTCGGGGTCGGGGCGTTGGCCGCGGCGATTCTCAGCCTGCTCGGAGTTGAGAGCGTGAACGCGCAGATGCTCGCTTTTCTGATCGTCTCGGTGCTGCTGATCATCGCCTCGCGCACGATCCTGGATCGATTCTTCAGCCGTTCGTCGGGGGCCGGAGCCTTACGCTCGGGAGTCGAGACCATGATCGGGCAGGTCGGAATGGTGGTTGAACCCAGCCGCGGCCAACTCCAGGAAGGTGCCGTCAAGGTCTATGGTTCGGTCTGGACGGCGTTTCCCGCCGAGGGCGAATGGCCCTTGAAAGAGGGCGAAACCGTCATGGTCGAACGCATCGAGGGCAATTCGATCTACGTCCGGCGTCCCGGTCACCGGGCGCGGCCTTTCACTGAGATCCCCGAACAATCATAAAGACGGTCTTCAGTTTCCGGATGTAACTGCTCGGGCCGACTCTTTCAAAACCGCGAAATCCGCCGAAGCGGCGAAAAAAGAGACAACAATTTGGCGCGGTTGGCGTATTTTGCGGTTGAACGATAGCTGTCAGTTGAGCAGTTACGATTAAAACTCTTCTCTGAGGAGGAATTATGGAGTTGTTTTTTGCCTTTTTGGTGCTCGTGGCGCTCACGATCCTGGTCGCCCTCAAAGCCATCCGTATCATCCCGCAGGCGACCGTGCTGATCATCGAGCGACTCGGCCGGTTCGATCGGGTCGGAACCAGCGGCATGAAACTGATCATCCCGTTCTTCGACAGTCCGCGAGCCGTCTATTGGGCCGGGAATCGCGGCGGCCAGAGCCAAATCGATCTCCGGGAGCAGTTCACCGATCTGGCTCCTCAACCCGTGATCACCCGCGACAACGTGACCATTCTGGTCGATTCGATCATCTATTGGCAGATCACGGATCCGATCAAGGCCGTCTATGAGGTCAATGACCTGGTCGGAGGAATCATTCAGTTGACGATCACCGCCATGCGGAACGTGGTCGGCGAACTGGATCTCGACCATGCGCTGACCTCGCGCGATACGATCAACAGCCGTCTTCGCGGAACTCTGGACGAGGCCACGCACAAATGGGGCGTCAAGGTGACCCGCGTCGAACTGAAGAACATCAACCCTCCGGAAGATGTGCGCATCACCATGGAGAAACAGATGACGGCCGAACGCAACCGGCGGGCGCTGGTCTTGCAGGCCGAGGGCGAGAAGCAGGCCGCGATCGCGCGAGCCGAAGGCGAGAAACAGGCCGCCATCACGCGAGCCGAAGGCGAGAAGCAGGCCGCGATCTTGCAGGCCGAGGGACAGGCCCAGGCGCGCCTGACCGCCGCCGCCGCCGAAGCCGAATCGATCCGCCGGATCGCCGACGGCATCACCGGCGGTCAGGGCAATCCCGCGCAGTATCTGATCATGATGAAGTACATCGAATCGCTGCGCGATCTGTCGCGGTCGAACAACTCCAAGGTCGTCTTTATGCCGGTGGAGACCAGCAGCGTTCTTTCGAGCATTGGAGCCTTCAAGGAGGTCTTCGGAGATCTGAGCACGCCGGAGGCGACGCCGGTGCCGAGATTGCGCCAGCGGCCCGAATAGCGGCCGCCGTCAGCCTTTTCTGCCGCGCAGCAGGTCGGCATACTTCGGCGGAAAGGCGCGCGCCCGGCCCTGGCCGTTCATGACGATGTGGTGGGTCTCTCCCTCCGCCAACAACGTCCGATCGGCGGCGCGAAAGACCTCATAGACGAATTTAATGGCCCGGCTGCGCAGTTCGAGGATCCTGGTGCGGATTAAAATTTCATCGTCATATTTGGCCGGAAGGCGGAACTTCGCCCGCACCTCAGTGACCGGGAGAAAAGCGTCTTCCTGTTGTTCCAGATCGCGGTAGTTGAAGCCATAGTCACGACATAGTTCAACCCGCCCGACTTCAAACCAGATTAGATAATTCGAGTGATACACGACCCCAGCTTGGTCCGTTTCGGCATAGCGCACCCGCAAACGCGTTTCGCTCCAATCAGAAATCTCAAAGACGCTCATATAAGGATTTTCGCTGTTTTAAATCTTAGAACTGAATGGTAAATTGAGCTGGCAATTCGATCGATCCGTCGGATTGCCGGGAGTTGTTTAACTCGAAAGGTAAAGTTATGTCAAAACGAATCCGGGCAGCCGCCGCGGCTACAGTAGTTCTGCTGTTGATCGCGATTCACCTGTCGCCGGTTGCCCAACAGCCAGCGCGAACGACCGGGATCGAACCGGCTCCGGTCGCCGCGGGCAAGAGCAACGAGTTTCTCGATTCGACCCACGAAATCCTCGAAGAGGTGAGCCGCATGCGCGGGCTCAAAATTCTCACCCCAGTCAAAAGCGGAGTCAAATCCCGAACCGAGATCGAAAGAGAGATCATTCGCAACTTCGAGGAATCGCTCAAGCCCGAAGAACTTCGCACGATCAACAAGACCCTGATCGCCTACGGCCTGGTCCCCAAAGATTTCGATTATCGCGAATTCATGATCAAGCTCATGACGGAACAGGTCGCCGGATTCTATCGTCCCAAATCGAAAGAGCTGTTCATCGCCGATTGGAATGAACTGAGCCAGCAGAAACCGGTCATGGCGCATGAGCTGACGCACGCCTTGCAGGACCAGCATTTCAACCTGAGACGCTTTGAAGAATGGCCGTCGGGCGACGGTGACCGCGAGATGGCGATCCACGCCCTGATCGAAGGCGACGCGACCGATATCATGTACAATTATCAATTGAAGCCGATGAAGACCGATATCTCGCGCCTCCCCAACCTGGCGATCTTTGCCGATCAAACGACCGCCCTCAACGGAAAAGACGATCAGAAAGTCTATCTCTCGGCGCCGCCCGCCATTCGCGAGTCGCTGATCTTTCCCTACATCTATGGCGCGAGCTTCGTGCAGGAACTGGTCAAGGAAGACGGGTGGGATGCGGTTTCGCGCGCTTTCACGGATCTGCCGCAGTCGACCGAGCAGATCATCCACTTCGAGAAGTATCGATTGCACGAAGAGCCGATCAAAGTCCGGCTGGCGGATCTGACGTCGATCCTGGGCCCGGACTGGAAACAAATCGACGCCGACATCAACGGCGAGTTCGGATACTTCCTGATTCTGAGCGAATACGTCGTCAAGCGCGAAGCCCGCAAGGCCGCCGAGGGCTGGGGGGGCGATCAATCGGTGCTCTATGAACACAAACGGACGGGAGAACTGCTGCTGGTCCATCTCAGCAAATGGGACAGCCTGAAGGATGCCGGCGAGTTCTTTCAGGCCTATGCGAAACGCACGCTCAAACGCTATCCGCAGGCCACTCTGCGCCGGGAGCTGAGCGCGCGTGAACATCACTTTCAGACCCCCGACGGCGACGTCTTCATTCAATGGCGCGACCAGTCGGTGCTGGTGGTCGAAGGCTTGCCGTCGAAAGAGCTCGACCGCTTAAACAAATTGACTGCTGCTTTGTGGAAACACTGACTGCCGCCCCCCAGATCGTTCAACGGGCGTTCAGCTCCGGATCCGATTCCGCCCGGTGTGATCCCCACTCAGCCTCAACGAAGACATGGAGCCATGAAACGTTCAGCGAAAGAGCCGCCCGCCGCCACGCCTAATCGCGCCCATTTCGAAGGCCTCGTCCGCGAGTTGCGCGAGTTGGAGCAACTGTTGTGCGGAGGCGGAGGACCGGAAAAGATCGAGCGTCAGCACCGGCAAGGCAAGCTGACCGCGCGCGAACGAGTCGCGCGGTTGCTCGATCCGGGCACCCGATTTCAAGAGATCGGTCTGCTGGTCGCTTACGATCAGTACGAGGGCCAGGCTCCGGCGGCCGGCGTCGTCACCGGCATCGGCGTGGTCGCGGGGCGCGAGGTGGTGGTGGTCGCCAATGACGCGACGGTGAAGGCCGGTTCCTGGTGGCCGGAGACGATCAAGAAGATCCTCCGGGCGCAGGAGATCGCCATGCGATGCCGCGTTCCGATCATCTATCTGGTCGATTCCGCGGGCGTGAATCTGCCCTACCAGGGCGGCGTCTTCCCCGGTCAATACGGGGCGGCGAGGATCTTCTACTACAACTCGATCATGCGCCGATATCTGAAGGTACCCCAGATCGCGGCCGTCATGGGACAGTGTGTGGCCGGGGGAGCCTACCTGCCGGCTCTGTCGGACGTGATTCTGATGGTCGAGGGCTCCTCGTTCATGGGATTGGGCGGACCGAATCTGGTCAAGGGGGCGACCGGGCAGAAGGTCGATAGCGAGACGTTGGGCGGCGCCAAGATGCACAATGCCGTCTCGGGGGTCGCGCACTATCGCTCTCGGAACGATCAGGAATGCCTCGAACAGATTCGCGAGATCCTCTCGGCCTTACCGCTCAAGACCGAGGCCCGTGCCGTCCTCGCCGAGTCGAGCGAACCGGCGCGGCCCGCGACCGACCTCTACGACCTGATTCCCGCCGACCATCGCGCTCCGTACGATGCGCGAGCGATGCTGAGTTCGATCCTCGACCGCGACAGTTTCGACGAATTCCAGGCGGATTATGCCCAGGAGATGATCGTCGGTCAGGCCCGCGTCTGCGGGATCAAGGTCGGAATCATCGCCAATAACCGGGGGCTGATCTCCGGCGGTCCGGGCAAACCGCCCAGGTTCGGCGGAATTATCTACACTGAAAGCGCCGAGAAGACCGCCTATTTCATCGAGAACTGCGGCCGGCACGGCACTCCGCTGCTCTTCATTCAGGATGTCTCCGGATTTATGGTGGGGGTCGAAGCCGAAACTTCGGGCATCATTCGGGCCGGCGCGCGATTCGTGGAAGCGATGGCGACCGCCCTGGTGCCGAAGGTCGTCCTGACCATCAACCACGCGAGCGGGGCGGGGTACTACGCCATGGCCGGCCAGGGATTCGATCCGGATTTTATCTTCACCCTGCCGACGGGACGCATGGGCGTCATGGAGGGCGAGTCGGCCGTCATGGCCCTCTTCGCCTCCCAGCTCGAGAAGCTCAAGGAGCAGGGCCGGGAGCCCGATCAGAAGTTGCGCGCCGAGATGGACCGCGTGCGGGCGGAGTACGATCAGCAACTGGACGCCCGGTTTGCGGCGGCCCGCGGTTTCGTCGATGCCGTGGTGACCCCGGAAGAGATTCGCCCGGTTCTGGATTTGGCGCTGCGCACCACGCTAAATCATTCGAGAGAGCCTTTGACTTTACCAATTCGATAAGTCCGGCTTGACAGTTGCCCTCAGGATGAAGACAATGCTCGCTTACGGAGGCATGGCCGAGTGGCTGAAGGCGGCGGTTTGCTAAACCGTTGTAGGGGCTAAAACTTCTACCGAAGGTTCGAATCCTTCTGCCTCCGCTTTTCCCTGAAAATCCCGCTTATCTTCAGTCCAGCAATTTCACCGAAACATTCAGCGGATCGGATCTGACGGTTCGATCGTGAGGGCCGCCAAGCCGCCGCCCATTGTCGGAGAGGGTCTGAGATATTGTAATCTTCGGCGACTCTATCAGTCCTGAGACGATCAAACGAAACCGAACAATTGAGACTAAGATTATGCAAAAGGCAGGCGCCAGGCTATGCCAGCCTGTCTGTCACACCATTTCGGTCTCATCGCGGGGAGTTTTGTGACTGGTCCTGCAGCCGATGATTCCGGCCGCAAGTCGATACCGGTCCGGACCAAGGGGCGGTGGTTTTACTCGGATTTCAGGGCTCTCATCGGATCGACTTTCGTGGCCCGTCGGGCCGGTAGGTAGCAGGCCAGCAGGACGATCAACGCCAGGAGCATGGTCGTGCTCGCGAAGGTTACGGTATCGGTCGCGCTGACTCCGACCAGGATGCTCTTCATCAATCGCGTCAGAACCAGGGCTCCGGCCAATCCCAGGGTCAGGCCGATCAGCGCCAGCCCCATTCCCTGGCGGAGGACCATTCCCAACACCGTCCGCGCTTGCGCTCCCAGCGCCATCCGAATTCCGAATTCACGCGTCCGCCGATTGACCGCGTAACTCATCACGCCGTAGATGCCCAGCCCGGCCAGCAACAGCGCCAGCGCCGCGAAACTGCCGACCGCCCACGCGCCGATGCGTAACGGGAAGAGCGGCAACCGCATGTGTTCGCTCATCGTGTTGGCGTTGAAGACCGGCAAGTTCGCATCGAGTCGTTTGACCTCGCCTCGAATGGCGTTGATCAGGTTTTGCGGATCGCCAGTCGCTCGCACTACCAGTGAGGCATCCCCGTCGTAATCGCGCACCATCGGAAAGTAGACGTACGGCTGCGGGGCTTCGCCGAGGCTCCAGTACTTGCTGTCTTTCACGACGCCGACGATCTCCCAGAAGGGGCGATCCGGGCCTCCCTGGCTCAATCGTTTGCCGATGGCGTTCCCGCCCGGCCAGAACCGGCGGGCAAAGGTCTCATTGACGATGACGACCCGAGTCTCTCCCTGGCCGTCCAACTTGGTAAACTCTCGGCCTGCTATCAGCGGGATGCCCATGGTCTCGAAATAGCGGGACCAGACGGTATTGGTAAGAATTGACGGCAGATCGGCCTTGCGCGTGAATGGCTGGCCTTCCGCGTAGATCGAGGTGCTGTCTAAATCCAGCTTGAGCGGCAGGTAGCCGATGTATGAGGCCGCCTGCACCTCCGGCCGCGCTTCGATCCGATCGATCAGTTGCCGGCAGAATTCCAGCCCGCGTGTTCTCTCGTAACCCTGCAAATTGAGATCGACCGACGCCGTCACGATCTGCCCGACTTCGAATCCCGGCCCGACCAACTGGACTTGCCTCAGGCTCCGCACAATCAGCCCGGCGGCCACCAGGAGCATGAGCGAGAGCGCCACCTGCGCCACGACCAGACCGTGGTGCAATCGCGAACCGCGAGATCCGCCGCCACCCGGCTGGTCTTTCAGGGCCGGGACCACGTCCGGCTTCGTGGTCTGCCAGGCCGGCAGGAGTCCGAAGAGCAGACCCGTGATGATCGAAACGGCCAGTGTGAAGGCGAGCACGCGCCAATCGACCTGAAGATCGATCGTCAACGCGAAATCGATGGGCGGTTTGAGGGCTTCGACCAGGTCGATCAGCCACCAGGCCATCAACCAGCCCAAAGCGCCTCCGGCGAGCGCCAGGATCAGACTCTCCGTCAGCAACAGCCGCATCAGCCGCCAGCGGGTGGCGCCGAGCGACAACCGCACGGCGATCTCCTTGCGCCGCAGCGTGGCCCGGGCCAGCAGGAGGTTCGCCAGATTCGTGCAGGCGATCAATAAGACCAGACCGACCGTGGCCAGCAGAATCCCCATGAACCCCAGGGTGCCGTTACGCAGCACCGGCACGACCAGTCCGGGAGGCGCCACGCTGAATCGCAGATCTTCGGTGCCCGGATACTGGCGGCCAAACTGCACCGCCAGGGCGTCGAATGCCGTCTTGGCCTGCGCCGCCGTCACACCCGGTTTCAGTCGTCCCAGGGCGAAGAGCCCGCTGTTGCCGCGATTCTCCAGCCAGTTGGATCCCGGCTCGATCTGTTGAGCCATATTGATCGGCACGTAGATTTCAGGCGTGAAGATCAAGACTGTGCCCTTGAACTCCGGCGGCGCGATGCCTGTCACCGTGAAGCTGTGGTTGTTGATGGTGATGGCCTTGCCTACCAGATTCGGGTCGCCGTTGAAACGTTGCTGCCAGCAGTTGTAGCTGAGGACCGCCACCGGATGCGCGCCCGGCGCCCGGTCCTCGTCCTGCGTGAACATTCGACCCTGCACGGCCCGGACTCCCAGCAGGTCGAAATAGTTTCCCGACACGAGGTAACCCCACAGCCGTTCGTTATTGCCGGTGCGGCTCAGACTCATCGGAGCGAAACGATAGGCGGCCAGGCCCTCCAAGACCTCGTTCCGGTCGCGGAAGTCTCGATAGGACGGATACGAAAAATTGCCGAAGTCCCGGCCCTTGCTCAAGGGCGTGATCTCGATGATGCGTTCCGGCTGCTCGACGGGCAACCGGTACAACAGGACCGTATTGACCAGGCTGAAGATGGCGGTGTTCGCGCCGATGCCCAGCGCCAGCGTCAGGACCACAATCAACGTAAAGCCGGGGGTCTTGAGCAGCATTCGCATTCCATAGCGCAGATCCTGCCGCAGTATTTGCATAGCTTTTCTTACACTCAACTCCGGATGGGATTGTTCGATCCATCCACGCCTCCGGCGTCAGGCACCTTCACGCAGACGAATTCTTTAGCCGGAACATCAAACATTGTGCCAGAGTGGAGGGGCGGCTAAATGCCGGAAAGAGTTAACCTGATGAAGCGCGGCGAGAGGGACGCGATCGAATGTGTTCGCTTCCGGGATTGTCGAGTTTCGGAATTGGCGAGCAGCTCTTGAAAGATCGCGGAAGACGCCGGACACGCAAGCTTCGACCGGCTCGGCAGGGTCGCATCTTTCACGGGAGTGGCTGCCGTTATTCTTTTTAAATTTTTACTGTCTGTGGTGGCGTAACTGATCCGGGCCCTAATCAATCTTGATTCGAACCCGGATCGTCGGTCTGTGCTCCCGGTCGTTTAAGAGAATCGACGTCGGAAGGACGGCGATCGGCGAGTACCTCGTTGGCGTTCTCGCGCCAGCGAGCCAACTGATAGATCGCTTCCTGACGTTCCTTGACGGTCAGGTATGGGCTGACGACTCGATGGGCTATTTTACAAACCGCTTCCAGACCCAGGCGCAGGAGGACGGCTTCAGCTTCCGCCTTCTCTCGGGCCAGGGTCTCTCGCCGATAGAGGGATTCGGTATCCTCCCATTGGCTCTCGGTTGAATAATTGGCTGGGGGTTTGCTGCTCTGAATCGACTGGTTCATCGTCTCTCCTCATTGATGTTGGGGGTAGATGGGCCCTTCTCAC
Source organism: Blastocatellia bacterium (assembly GCA_035280505.1). Taxonomy (GTDB): domain Bacteria; phylum Acidobacteriota; class Blastocatellia; order RBC074; family RBC074; genus JAKEHZ01. The sequence goes on from DATEFT010000400.1 coordinate 10,644, forward strand.
CCTGATCTATCGCCGCGCGGACTCCGGCCTTCGACCATTCTCGATTCGTGGTGAGACGAGAATAATCCGGCCGGAACGATTGCTTGAAATGGTTATGGTTCAATTCTGATCGAACGACGGCGAAGGATCTTGACCCCGATCTAAAGGAAGATCCTTCGACGTCGACTGCCGATTACGAAACTTGCCCGCGAGTTACCGCATGGTCACGAGTTGATCCTCGTCGCAATTCGTCTGGCCTTTGCTACAGACGGATCCAATGAAAACTTGATACTGATGGATGATATGGGGGCAATACAGCGAGTCTTACAGTCTTACACTCACTACCGCGTGGGGCACTGAAATATGATGATTGCAAATTATAGGCCAATCAAATCGCGGTTTTCAATGAATACCGATCCGCCGTCCGGCTTCGAGACTCGAGATATCGATAATCGCCAAAATTACCGACCAAGAGGGACTTCCCTCGCACCCGGCCCATTATCCCAATAGACTATCGTTTGGATTGTGAGCTATGATGTGTTACTTGAGCGGTAAGTATCAGGTCTTAGCTACTTCGACAGACCAGTCCCTCATAATTGCCAGAAGATAGAAGGTGAACCCAAAGAGGAAAATTTCCATGTCACCAGCTCACAGCGACAGGAAGCGAATTCTCTGTGTTGAAGATGATCTCGATGCATGCGAGCAGATTCAAGTCTCGCTGACGCTCCATCACCTGGAGCAATACGAATTGGTCTTTGCCACCGATCTTGCCAGCGGCATCCAGCTCGCCAAGGGTCTCCATTTTGATCTGTATCTGATCGATGATCTGTTGCCGGACGGGGCCGGATTGGATCTCGCGCGCTGGATCCGGACTTTCGATTCCCGGACCCCTCTCGTCATTCATTCGGCCAGCGCCTATGCCGAGGATGTCCGGCTCGGACTGGAGGTCGGGGCTCAGGCCTATCTCACGAAACCCAGCGATCCGAACCATATCGTCGAGGTGATCAAGACCCTCGTCTCTCCGCGCGAGGCGCGAGCCATGAGCGCGGCGGGAGACTGACTCCGGTCTTGAGACTCCATAAACCACGAAACACGCCGACTCGATCAATATTCGTGTCCCGGGCGTGTTTCGCGATTTAAGACCAACCGCAGACGGTCTCGTTACTGCCGTGATGTGTTCGCGGGGATCGCTACCACCCCGGTGTACGAGACGCGCCAGACGGCGTTTCCGCCATCATCCGTGACGTAAAGGGCGCCATCGATCCCGACGGTGACCGCCACCGGGCGTCCCCACACCTGGTCGTCGGAGATCACGAATCCGGTCATAAAGTCCACATATTCGCCGGTCGCGCGCCCGCCCTCCATCGGCAGGTAGACCAGTTTGTAACCGGTGCGCTTCGAACGGTTCCACGAACCGTGGAGCGCGGAGAAGGGCAGATTTCGATATTCGGGCGGGAACTGGGTGCCCGTATAGAAGGTCATGCCGAGCGAGGCGCTGTGCGCCTGGATCAAGACGTCGGGGACGATCACCTGGTCTTTCAGCTCCGGGTGTTTGCCCTGATGACGCGGATCCTGGTTCCCGCCGATGTAGTACCAGGGCCAGCCGTAAAAACCGCCATCCTGGACGCGAGTGATGTAGTCCGGCACGAGATCGTCGCCGAGCTCGTCGCGTTCGTTGACGGAAGTCCACAGCTCGCCGGTCAGCGGGTGAATTGCCAGGCTGACCGGGTTCCGGATGCCGTAACCATAGACCCGCTCGTTCTGGCCGTCGGGGGCGTACTCGAAGATGCGGGCGCGGCGCGCTTCCGATTCATCGTCCGAGACGTTGGAGCGCGATCC
>DATEFT010000401.1:0-7007 GCA_035280505.1 Blastocatellia bacterium
CACATCCTGCTGGCCCGCCAGGTCGGAGTCCCGGCCATGGTGGTCTTTATGAACAAGGTCGACGCGGTCGACGATCCGGAGCTGCTGGACCTGGTCGAACTCGAGGTCCGCGACCTGCTCAACCGGTACGAATTTCCGGGCGACGAGATTCCGATCATCCGCGGTTCGGCCCTCGGGGCGCTCAACGGCGAGGCCAATTGGGAGAAGACCGTCGACGAGCTGATGGCCGAGGTCGACCGGTACATTCCGACGCCGGCGCGCGAGATCGACAAGCCGTTCCTGATGCCGGTCGAAGACATCTTCTCGATCTCGGGCCGCGGCACGGTGGCCACGGGGAGGATCGAGCGCGGGATGGTCAAGGTCGGAGAGACGGTGGAGATCGTCGGCATCCGCGACACCCGCAACTCGGTGGTGACCGGAGTCGAGATGTTCAAGAAATTGCTCGACGAGGGGCGGGCCGGAGACAACGTGGGGCTGCTGCTGCGCGGAGTCGACCGGAAGGATATCGAGCGGGGCCAGGTCATCGCCAAGCCCGGATCGATCAAACCCCACACGAAGTTCAAGGCCGAAGCATACGTCCTGACCAAGGAGGAGGGCGGTCGGCATACGCCGTTCTTCACCGGATACCGTCCGCAATTCTACTTCCGGACGACGGACGTGACGGGAGTGGCAAACCTGCCCGAGGGAGTGGAGATGGTCATGCCCGGAGACAACATCGCGATGGTGATCGAGCTGATCACGCCGATCGCGATGGAGAAGGGGCTGCGATTCGCGATTCGCGAGGGCGGGCGCACAGTGGGCGCCGGCACCATCTCGGAAATTATTGAATAGCGGGGGGTTGGCCTTCCCGGCCGGCCGCGCGCTCTACCAATAGAAAAAAAACGAATTATGCGAGACAATATCGTGTTGCAGTGTGGTGATTGCAAAAATCGCAATTACGTGACCGACAAGAACAAGAAGAAGACGACCACGCGCTTGGAGTTCAAAAAGTTTTGCCGGTTCTGCCGCAAGCACACACCGCACAAAGAGACGAAATAAGCCGGTCTTCAGAGCCGCGCCGAAGACCGCAGACCAGGAACTGTGCAAGTTAAGCGAAGGGGTATAGTGTCAACGGTTAGCACGTCGGTCTCCAAAACCGAAAGTTCGGGTTCGAATCCTGATACCCCTGCCAGACATCTGATGCGATGCTCGCGTTGATTGATGATTAAGTCGATGAGAAGCCGAGAGGCTGTTTGAGCATCGATGGAACAAGTCGGATCGCCGGCAATCGAGGTGAGAAACATGGCAATACCGAGCACGCGCGACGGAGCTACGCCGGTAGTCGAGGGCTCAAATGAACAATCATTGATCTCCAAATCGTCCGGCTGGCCCTTCAAGATCCGCCAGTTCTGGCACGAAGTCGTGTCAGAGATGAAAAGAGTCTCATGGCCGATGCGCGCCGAGGTCGTCAACACGACGATCATCGTCGTCATCGCAATCTTCTTCTTCGCGGCCTATCTCTACGTGGCCGATATGGCGTTCACCTACTTGATCCACGGAGTCGAGTGGGTAGCCCGGAAGGTCTTCGTCTAGAACCCTTCCTCGTGCTTGAAGATGGGAACGATTGAAACAAGGAGTTTGGTTGGCCATAGAATGAAAGACGATATGGCAAAGCAATGGTTCATTATTCACACATATTCAGGTTACGAGCGCAAGGTGCGAGATAACCTGAATGCGCGGATCCAGGCCTTCGGGATGGATACCGAGATCACCCAGGTCCTGATCCCGACGGAGACCGTGGTCGAGATGCGCGGATCCAAGCGGGTCGAGAGCACGCGGATGTTCTTCCCGGGATACGTGCTGGTCGAGATCGAGTGCAACGACAAGACCGAGATCTCCGAGAACGCCTGGCATCTGATCAAGAGCACTCCCAAAGTGACGAGTTTCGTCGGTGGACAGAAACCGACGCCGCTGACGCCGGAAGAGGTCGATCAGATCGTCCATCACGTGGCGGTCGCGGCGGAGAAGCCCAAACCCAAATTCACCTTCGAGCGGGGCGAGACGGTGCGGATCACGCATGGTCCCTTCACCAGTTTTATGGGCTCGGTCGAAGAGGTCAATCCGGATAAGAACATGCTCAAGGTCAGCGTCACCATCTTCGGGCGTGCGACTCCGGTCGAATTGGGATTCCTCGAGGTCGAGAAGGTCTCTTTCGCAGAAGAAGGCTAAGGGCTCAACGAAGAGGGGCCTGTTTCGGGAAGTTCGAAAGGTTCGAGATTTAACTTATGGCGAAGAAAATAACGGGTTACATCAAGCTCCAGGTTCCAGCCGGCAAGGCCAACCCGGCGCCGCCCATCGGCACCGCGCTCGGCCCGCAAGGCGTGAACATCATGGAGTTCTGCAAGCAGTTCAACGCTAAGACGGCCAATCTGGGAGATGTCAAGATCCCAGTCGTGATCACGGTCTTCGCGGATCGTTCGTTCACGTTCATCACCAAGACTCCGCCGGCCGCCGATCTGATCAAGAAGGCGATCAAGCTGGAGAAAGGCTCGGGTAAACCGAATCGGGAGAAAGTCGGCGTCATCACGCGCGCCCAGATCGAGGAGATTGCCAAAACCAAGCTCCCCGACCTGAACACGACCAATCTGGAATCGGCAATCCGCACCATCGAAGGCACCGCCAAGAGTCTGGGTCTGGAAATCAAATAGTCGCGGGCTCGCCGCGGCTCTCATTTTCTTAAGAGGGAGTGATCGCCCCGTCGGTCTGAGGCTTTGGACCGGCTCCGGGCTCTCACGCTAAGACCTGAAAGGAAATAAATCATGGCAGGAAAAAAGTTTAAAATAGCACTCGCTCAAGTCGAGGTCGGCAAGCTCTATTCTCTGCTCGACGCGATCACGCTGGCCAAGAAGGTCTCGTTCGCCAAGTTCGACGAGACGGTCGAGGTGACGATGGTCCTGGGAGTCGATCCGAGAAAGGCCGATCAATTGGTGCGCGGCACAATCGTGCTGCCGCACGGGCTGGGAAAATCGAAGCGCGTGGCCGTCATCGCCGCGACTCCGGAGAAGCAGCGCGAAGCCCAGGAGGCCGGCGCCGACGAAGTCGGCGGCGACGACCTGGTCGAGAAGATCAAGGGCGGCTATCTGGGGTTCGACGCCCTGATCGCGACGCCGGACGTCATGCGCTCGGTCGGAACCCTGGGTAAGATTCTGGGCCCGCGCGGCCTCATGCCCAATCCGAAGACCGGGACCGTGACCGTCGATCTGGCCAACGCGGTTCGGGAGACGAAGGCCGGTAAGGTCGAGTACCGCGTCGATAAGACCGGCGTCATCCACGTTCCGGTCGGCAAGGTCTCGTTCTCGCCGGATAAGATCACCGAGAACGCCAAGATGCTGATCGACGCCGTGATCAAGGCCAAACCGGCGACGGCCAAGGGCCGCTACGTCAAGAAGGTCAACGTCGCGACCACCATGGGACCGGGCATCCTGGTCGATCCGGCTTCAATCGGAGCCTAAGTCATCAACAGATCATCGGGTGATAGTGTTATGAAGTCGAGAAAAGAGAAAGATGAAGACATTGCCGCCCTCAAGGCGGATCTGGCTCAGACCGAGCATGCCGTGGTCGTCAGCTTCCAGGGCTTGCCGGTCGAGAAGGACTGGCAGTTGCGGCGCGCGCTGCGCGAGGCGAATCTGAACTACCGGGTCGTCAAGAACACGCTCGGGCGGATCGCCGTCGAGGGCACGCCGCTCGAAGCCATCAAGGACCACTTCGTCGGAATGACCGCGATCGCCTACTCCGAGTCCGATCCGGTCGGCCTGGCCAAGGTCCTGAGCAACTTCGCCAAGGATAACGCGCAGCTCACCTTCAAGGCCGGGATCGTCGAGGGCCGGGTCATCAAGATCAAGGATATCGACGCGCTCGCCAAGATGCCCTCGAAGGAGGAGCTCATCAGCAAGCTCATGTTCGTGATCAATTCGCAGGCCCAGCGGCTGGCGACGGCGCTCAACGGCGTCCCCCGCAATCTCGCGGTGGTGCTCAACGAGATCGCCAAGCAGAAGGCCGGGTCGCAGGCCGAGTCGCAGGCCGAGTCTTGAAGCATTCGATTTAGCGGGCTGTGTTGTGTTGTCAGTACGCAGCCCTCGCACCCTGGACTGGCCTCCGGAGTGATGCCCGGAACCGGTCGTTGGCGCGCCCCCGGTCAGAGCCCGGAAGTTCACGGCTCTCAGGGGTCGGGCGCAATGGTTAACCGAAATTCATTCGCTGATTTAATCTAAACAGCGGGCAGAGATCGTAGGAGGAATTGTAAAAGTCATGGCAGACATTCAAAATATAGTTGAGCAGATCAAGGGGCTCACGCTGATCGAGGCCTCCGAGTTGGTGAAGGCGTTGGAAGAGACCTTTGGAGTCTCGGCGGCGGCGGCGGCGGTCGCCGTGGCGCCGGCGGGCGGCGGAGCGGCGGCGGCCCCGGTCGAAGAGAAGGATACCTTCGATGTGATCCTGGCTTCGGCGGGCGCCAACAAGATCAACGTGATCAAAGTCGTTCGCGAATTGACCGGGCTGGGACTGAAAGAAGCCAAAGACCTGGTCGATGGCGCGCCGAAACCGGTGAAGGAAGGCATCTCGAAGGATGACGCCGAGAAGATCAAGAAACAGCTCTCCGATGTCGGCGCGGGTGTGGAACTGAAGTAAGCCGGTTGAAGAGCTTCCGACCTTCAGTTGTAAATTATTCAAACTAGCCGTTTTATAGTCGCGAACTACGCGAAGCATGCCAGACGTCGATCAAATCAGCGTGTTTCGCGTAGTTCGCGGTTCAAGCGCATCGTACGCGGTTTCGACCTTGGCCCCTTGAAGAACTTGACTATTTGGCTAGACCAGACTGCCACTTTACAGGCTGGTCGTTTTCCCTTATACTCCCAAGGTTATCGAGCAATCGGCAAACATCAATTTACAACCCCAAAGTTATCAAACGCGAGGCGCGCGGCAGGGATACTATGGTCCTTGGCCGCGGCTTTGTCATTACAAAACGGGCCGGCTGGGCCGTCAGAAGAGCGATTCTACGGCCATATAGCCGCTGCGCAGAGGATATGATTTGCAATGGCTATCGAGATGAACCCAACGGCAGCTTCCGGCGATGGCATCAGCGGTAGTGGAGAGGTCAATGGGAAGAGCAGGCGCCCGCGCTACGATTTTTCAAGGATTCGTACGTCGGTCCGCATTCCCAACCTGATCGAAGTCCAGCGAGAAAGTTACGATCGTTTCCTGCAAATGGATCTGTTGCCACCTGAACGAGACAACACCGGCCTTCAGGCAGTCTTCAGATCGACGTTTCCCATCTCCGACTTCCGCGACACCTCGTCGCTGGAGTTCGTCGAGTATCGAATCGGAAACTGGCAATGTAAATGCGGTCAGTTGCAGGGGCTGCACCACTTGAGATCGAACTGCCGGAATTGCGGCGCTGTGATCAAGGTCAATCCGCTCTCCTCCGATGACGTCGTGTGTAAACAATGCGGCACCTATAATCGAAACGTCGTCAACACCTGCGACAACTGCGGCGAGCCCGTGGGTTTGAAGCACAAGTACGACGTCCAGGAGTGCCAGGAGCGCGGGATGACCTACTCCGTCCCCCTCCATGTCAAAATTCGACTGACGGTCTGGGACAAGGATGAAGAGACGTCGCAGAAATCGATCCGCGACATCAAGGAGGAAGAGGTCTATTTCGGCGATCTGCCGCTGATGACCGACAACGGGACGTTCATCATCAACGGGACCGAGCGCGTGATCGTCTCACAGCTCCACCGGTCGCCGGGCGTCTTCTTCGAGAAGGCCCAGAACAACAACTATTTTCTGGCGAAACTGATTCCCTACCGCGGGTCCTGGGTCGAGTTCGAATACGACACCAAGAACCTGCTCTACGTGCGGATCGATCGCAAACGGAAGTTCCTGGCGACCATCTTCCTGCGGGCGCTGGGGCTCAAGAGCGACGAGGACATCCTCCGGACCTTCTACACGGTCGACGTGATCCGCGTCGTCAACAACCAGCTCAACTGGCAGCTCAGCCCGAGCATCATCGGGACCCGGACCTCGTCCGACATCACCGATCGCAAGGGCGAGGTGCTGATCAAGAGCGGCAAGAAGATCAGCCAATCGGCGTATGAGACGCTGATGCAGGCCAGCCTGACCGAGATCAAGGTTCAGGTCGGCGACCTGACCGGCGCCTACACGCTGAGCGACATGGTCAACACCAGCGACGGCGAGGTGATCGCCGAGAGCAACACCGAGCTGACGCCGGAGACCATCGCCAAGGCGATCGAGGCCGGGATCGAGAGCTTCGAGATCTTCTTCCCGGAGAAGGACGACGTCGGCACGGTCATGAGCCAGACCGTCAAGAAGGATGCGATCAAGACGACCCAGGAGGCGTTGATCGAGATCTACCGCAAGATGCGTCCGGGCGATCCCCCGACGCTCGAGACCTCGACCGCGCTCTTCCACGGCATGTTCTTCGACGCCCGCAAGTTCGACTTCTCGCGGGTCGGCCGCCTCAAGTTCAACATCAAGATGGGGCGCCGCGAGCGCGAGCGGCTCGATGATCCGCTCCTTTCGCCGCAGGACTTCTTCGACGTCATCGAGTACGTGCTCAAACTCAAACGGATCATCGGCGAACAGCCGACCCGCGACGGCCGGATCGTCTTCTACAGCGACGACGATATCGACCATCTCGGCAACCGCCGCGTGCGCGCGGTGGGCGAACTGTTGGAGAACCAGTTCCGCCTGGGCCTGGTCCGGATGGAGCGCGCGATCAAAGAGAAGATGTCGATTCACCAGGAGATGCAGACGGCCATGCCGCGGGACCTGATCAACGCCAAGCCCGTGACCGCCGCCGTCCGCGAATTCTTCGGCTCTTCGCAGCTCTCGCAGTTCATGGATCAGACCAACCCGCTCTCGGAGATCACCCACAAACGCCGGCTCTCGGCGCTGGGACCGGGCGGGCTCAGCCGTGAACGCGCGGGATTCGAGGTCCGCGACGTGCATCC
>DATEFT010000402.1:0-2790 GCA_035280505.1 Blastocatellia bacterium
TGTCTATTTCTGGCCCGGCGAAACGGTGACCGTCTGCGGTCTGTTGACGAAGGTCAAATCGGCGCGCTGGTTGGCGACCGGTCAGGAGGTGAAGTTCGAGCAGGACAAGCTGCGCGTTCGGTTCACGGGGCTCCCGGCGCGAGCTCCGGACGATCCGGTTTCGACTCTCGCGATCGAATGCGAATCGGAGCCGAAACAGGATCAGCTCTTTGTCCGCAAGGAGCGCGATCGAGCGCAGGCTTAGTCGGCAGCCCGCAGGTCGGCCGCTCAACGGGTGCCTCAATGGGTGCCTCAATGGGGAAGGATTTTCCAACTCTGATTGGGTTAGAAAGGAGAAAATGATGTCCACATTCAAACGGCAACGGCTCTCGACTCTGGGTTCCATCTTTTTAGCCATCTTCGCCGCCGGTCAGCTCTGGGCCCAAACTGTCACGGGCACTATTTCGGGGACGGTGGTCGATGTTTCCGGGCTGCTCATCCCCAACGCGACCGTGGTCCTGATCAATGAGCGGACCGGAGACAGCAGAAGCGCCGTGACCGGCGAGACGGGCGGATTTACTTTTCCTGCTCTCCAACCGGGAAACTACACTCTCAAAGTGTCGCAGAAGGGCTTTCGCACCTACGAGCGTAAGGGCAATATCCTTTCGGCCAATGAACATCTCTCGGTGGGCAACGTCCAACTGGTGATCGGAGAGCTGAGCGAGACCGTCACCACGACCGCTGAAGGCACCCCGGTCCAGACCGAGAGCACCGAGCATTCGGCCCTGATCTCCGCCAAGCAGTTGGAACTGATCTCGATTCGCGGGCGCGACGTCACGTCGTTGTTGAGGGTCCTGCCCGGAGTCTCATATCAGGGGCAGAGCGAATCGGCCGGCGGCGGATTCGGCAGCGGCGTCCCGAACGTTCAAGGGGGGCGCAATACCTGGAGTACGCTCAACGTCGACGGGGTCAGGGGCAACGACCTGGGTTCGCCGAATGTCTTCAGCAGCACGATCAACTTCGACGCCATTGCCGAGGTCAAGGTGTTGCTGAACAGCTATCAAGCGGAATACGGAACCAACTCGTCGGCCAACATCAATATTATTACCAAGTCCGGGACCCGCAATTATCATGGCAGCGGTTACTGGTACAAACGTCACGAACAGTTCAACGCCAACAACTATTTCAACAACGCCCAGGGGCTCAACGCCAATGGGACCGAGAAAGCGCCCAAACCGCGCTACCGGTTCAACACGCTCGGATTCACTTTCGGCGGGCCGGTCTGGGTTCCAAAGGCCGCCCCCAAATTGAAAGAGCGGCTCTTCTTCTTCTATTCCTTCGAGGATGCTCAGACGCTCAGCCCGCAGGGGCTGCGCCAGGTGACGGTGCCGACCGCACAAGAACGACAGGGCATCTTCTCGACGGCCATCCGCGATCCGCAGACGACGAACTCATTTCCCAATAACACGATTCCGCAGGATCGCATCAATAAGAACGGACAGGCCCTCTTGAGCGTCTTCCCGTTGCCGAATGCGCTCGACCGAAATATTACGCGCGGCACCTACAATTACGTCTTCCAGGAGAGCATCAAGGCCCCCAAACGCCAGAACCTGTTTCGGACCGACTACCGCCCCTCGGAGAAGAACAGTTTCTACGTGCGCGGATCGACCTGGTATGCCGATAATCAGGGGATCGCAGTGCCGGCCGGGACTGCCAACTGGGGGCTGGCCGGGTTGCATTACACCTTCACCGACAACGGCATTACCGGTAACTGGACTCATCTGTTCAGTCCCACTATCGTTAACGAAAGCTCCGTCAGTGTGCGCCACAGCGTTGAGAAGGGGCCACCGCTCTCCGACGCGGAGCTGGCCAAGTTGCAGCGTTCAACCTACGGTTTCACGCTCGGTCAATTCCATCAGGACCTCAACCCGCTGGGCGTGCTCCCGCGAATCTCGGCGCTCGGCGGCATCTCCAGTCCGGCGTTGATCTCTTACGACGGCCGGTTCCCGTTGCGCGGAGCCGACACTTTGATCTCCTTCAACGATACGCTCTCGATCATTCGTGGTAAACATACCTTCAAAGTCGGCGCCTATGCCGAGAGGGTGCGCAACTTTGAAGGGGAGACGGCCACCTTCGCCGGCGAGTTCGACTTCAGTCAGGACTCGAACAACCCGTTCGACGCAGGCAACGCCTACGCCAATGCGCTGTTGGGCAATTTCAAATCCTACACCGAATCGACCACCCGGCCCGGCGGCAATGGGCGACAGCGCGCGATCGAATGGTTCGCGCAGGACTCATGGAAGGTCACTCCCCGGCTGAGCCTCGAATTCGGCGCTCGTTTTGCCTGGTATAACCACTGGTATCAGAAAGGCGGCAGCGCGGCGGCATTTTCCCTGGAACGCTACGATCGGTCACGGGCGCCGCTCTTCTACCAGCCGGCCTGCGCGGTCAGCGTGGCTCCCGGCGGCAGTTGCGGTTCAACCAACCAGCGGGCGCGGAACCCGGTCACCGGAGAGATCCTCCCGGCCATCTTGATCGGCGCGTTCATTCCGGGGACGGGCGATCTGTACAACGGGATGGTCGTCGGAACCGATGAGAGCTATCCGCGTGGATTCAGAGAGCCGCAGCCGATTCAGGTGCAGCCTCGGATCGGATTGGCCTGGGACCTCACCGGCAATGGAAAGACGGCTCTGAGGGCCAGTTTCGGCGCCTTCAATCAGACGCGGGTCAGCGGAAATGTGATTTGGACCGACGTCTCACGCAATCCGCCGATTTCGGAGAACCCGCGCATCTTTTACGGCAACATGGATA
>DATEFT010000403.1:0-12783 GCA_035280505.1 Blastocatellia bacterium
TGCCAAAACGGGGCTAAGTCTCGCGGCGAAGGGGCCATCGCTGCAGCTGTGATCGCAGCGAAACCGGGCGCGCGTGGCGTAACGCCCTTGGGAGCGAGGCAGGGATTAGCACGCTGGCAAGGCGGCACCGAACAAAGGCGATCCCAAGCGCGCCCGCTTCCGTGGCAAGCTCAACAACGCCTGGCGCGCTCGACCCCGGGCTCAAGATCGGCGATGCCGTGGTCTTCAATCTTTGCCATCACGCCCGCTTCAATCCGGCCTGGTCGAATTCCAGGAAAAAGCCACCGGATTGTGAAGAAAATGCGAGCATTAACTGTGATGATAAAATCTCCGCATTGATGATGGATAATCTGCGGGCCTCCGGTCTGCCCGGGGTCCTCGGCGCCGGAGTGACGGTGAGCCAAATAGTCACCAATGCTGGAGATAAGGCCCGGCTCGGGAAACAATATCGGGCCCTGGCGGTCGACATGGAGACCTACGAGATCCTGACGGTCTGTGCGGGGCGCGGCCTGCCCGCCGCCGCGCTCCGGGTGGTCTCGGATGAGGCCCAGACGGATCTTCCCGATTTCAACCGCGCCCTCCGGCCCGATGGTCGCATGAGCGGATGGGGAATGGGATCCGCCATGTTGATGAGCCCGTGGCGATCGGTACGTTTTTTGCTGGGCATGAAACGGGTGGTGGGAGCGTTCAGGGCAAGCCTGAAAGCTGTTCTCTGGACCTGAAGATCGGGTGCCGATGATTAGAGCCATCATTGATCAAGGTTGACAAGCAGTGGGTGCGTGGTTACAGTTTGACCCCGCCTCTGAGCGCGACCCCGGCGCTGAGGTTCGCCCACTGCCGCAAGAATTAGTAAATAACTAGGTCGAACAAATTAAGGAGAACACCAAATGAGTAAACTGGCACTCTCAGCGGTAGAGACGCAGCCAAAGACCGAGACCAAGGAAGGAACGTATAAAGTTGCCTCAACGACTCTGATCTTCAAGACGACCGAGCGAGTTGAGATGAAGAGTATTACGAGGGAGATTGCCGCTTTTGTCGAACAGACGCCCGTGCGTGACGGAATGGTACAGATCTCATCGCTGCATACGACCGCCGGTCTGATGCTGAATGAGACCCAGGGAGCGTTGCTCTCCGACATCACGTCGATGTTCGAGCAGGTCATTCCCCGAGGAGTCTACTACAAGCACAACGACCCACTGCTTTCCGACTGCGACCGCAAGAATGCTGATGCCCACCTGCGCGCCCTCCTCGTCGGTCAGGGGCTCTCAATTCCGCTAGTTGACGGAAAATTGAAGCTGGGAACCTGGCAAAACGTTCTGCTTACCGAGTTCGACGGACCCAACAACCGTCAGATTCACGTGCAAGTAATGGGAATCTGAGTCGCGACGACTATGCTGGCATTCGTGACCGGGGCGACCGGGTTCATAGGCGCGAATCTGGCGCGTGCGCTGCTGGCCGACGGCTATCAAGTCCGGGCCCTGGTTCGACCGGGCAGCGACCGGCGCAATCTTGCGGGATTGACTGTCGAACTGGTCGAGGGCGACCTCGATGATCGATCGAAATTGACCGAACAGGTCGCGGGCTGCGAAGTGGTCTTCCACGTCGCAGCCCATTACTCTTTATGGGTCAGAGACCGAGAGGAGATCTATCGGGTCAATGTGACCGGGACCGAGAATTTGCTGGCCGCCGCGCGCCGGGTCGGAGCCAAACGCTTCGTTCATACCAGCTCGGTCGCCGCCATCGGCGTCCCTCCGCCGCAGACCTCAGGGAATGAAGAGACGAGGACGGCCCTTGAGAGGCTGGTCAGCGATTACAAGAAGTCGAAATTTTTGGCGGAGCAATGCGCGCGGCAAGCCGCCGGCGAGGGCCAGGATGTGGTGATCGTCAATCCTTCGACTCCGGTCGGACCCTACGACATCAAACCCACGCCGACGGGCGAGATCATCGTGCGATTCTTGCAGGGCCGCATGCCCGCCTATGTTCATACCGGACTGAACCTGATCGACGTCGAAGACGTGGCGCGGGGTCACATTCTGGCCTGGCAGAAAGGGCGGACCGGAGACCGTTACATCCTCGGACATCGCAATCTCACGCTCAAAGAGATTCTGGAGATGCTCTCGCGAATCACGGGCAGGCCCGCGCCGCGCTGGGCGATTCCACATTTTATCCCGCTGGCCCTGGCCTATGCCGATGAGATGGTCCTGGCGCGTTATTTCCACAAAACTCCGCAACTATCCTGGTACTCGGTCCGCATGTCTCAGCACGCGATGTATTACGATTCGTCGAAGGCGGTCCGCGAACTGGGATTGCCCCAGAGCCCGATCGAAAAGGCCCTGGAGAAGGCGGTGCGGTGGTTTGAGGAGACGATGGCTTAAGACTGGTGAGAGAATCAAACCGCGAAACACGCGGAAGACGCGAAAGCCCGATCATTTTGCGTCTTCCGCGTGTTTCGCGGTTTGGAGCGATCTTATTCGGCTTGGGGTCCGGAGGCTTTCACCTCGTCGGAGACGCCGGCGGCGAACTGCTCGAAATTGTCCCGGAAGAGTTTGGCCAGGTGCCGCGCCTTTTCATCGTAGGCGTTCGGGTTCTTCCAGGTCTGGCGCGGTTTCAGCACTTCGGACGGAACGCCCGGGCACGAAGTCGGCACATGCACGCCGAAGATCGGATCGGGCTCGGTCGCTACATTGGCTAAACTTCCGTCGAGCGCCGCCCGCACCATGGCCCGCGTGTAGGCGATCTTCATCCGCTGGCCTTCGCCGTAAGGTCCGCCGGACCAACCGGTGTTGACGAGCCAGCAATGAGCCTCATGCTTGGCGATCCGTTCACGCAACAGCTCGGCGTACCGCCCGGGGTGATGAACCATAAACGGCGCGCCGAAACAGGCTGAGAACGTGGCCTGAGGCTCCTTGCCCAGACCCTTCTCCGTGCCCGCGACCTTGGCCGTATAACCCGAGATGAAGTGGTACATCGCCTGTTCCGGAGTCAGCTTGGAGATTGGAGGCAGGACGCCGAAAGCATCCGCCGTGAGCATAATGATGTTCTTGGGATGTCCTCCCATTCCCGACGGTTCATAGTTCGGGATGAATGAGATGGGATAGGCGGCGCGCGTATTTTCGGTGCGCGAGCCGTCGTTCAAATTCAGGCGCCGGGTGATGGGATCCATGACCACGTTCTCGAGCACGGTCCCGAAGCGCCGGGTGCAGGCATAGATGTCCGGTTCGGCCTCGGGTGACAGATTGATCACCTTGGCATAACAACCACCTTCGAAGTTGAAGACTCCCTGGTCGGACCAGCCATGCTCGTCATCGCCGATCAGTTTCCTTTCCGGATCGGCCGAGAGAGTGGTCTTACCAGTGCCCGACAATCCGAAGAAGATCGCCGTGTCGCCGTTTTTACCGATATTCGCCGAGCAGTGCATCGACAGCACGCCGCGCAGAGGCAGCAGGTAGTTGAGCAGCGTGAAGATCGATTTCTTGGTCTCTCCGGCATAGCTGGTGCCCCCGATCAGGATCAGTTTCCGGCCGAAGTCCATTAAGACGAAGGTCGAGGAGTTGGTGGCGTCGCGTTCCGGCTCGGCCAGGCAGGTGGAGGCGTTGATGACGGTGAACTCCGGAACGTGAGTCGCGGCCTGTGTCGCCCAGTCCGGCCGGACGAACATGTTGCGCGCGAAGAGGCTGTGCCAGGCATACTCGGTGATGATGCGGATCGGCACCCGGTATTGCGGATCTGCCCCGGCAAAGCAGTCCTGCACATACACGTCGCGACCTCGGAGATGCGATAAAACCCGGTTGAATAAGCCATCGAAATTTTTCTGCTCGAACGGCCGATTGACCTTGCCCCACCAAACATGTTTCTCGGAGGAGGTTTCACGCACGATAAATTTGTCGTTCGGCGAACGTCCGGTGTGTTGCCCTGTGTTGACGACGAGCGGGCCCAGATGGGCGATCTCCCCTTCGCTGCGGGTGACAATGTGCTCGTAGAGCTCGCCAGAAGTTAAATTCCAATAGACATGGTTCACGTCAGTGATGCCATGTTTTGAAAGATCGTATGAACTTGGGTTCCACCCAGATTGCTCTGCCATGGTGCTCCTTATGATGATTCAGGTCGGATCGGAAGAACCGGCGCTGATCAGAATGATTAAAGCGCGGAAGTGACCGCGCTGGGGGGGATGGTTAAGCTGCTGCTACAGACTGCCTGTTTCGTAAAACGTGACCCGCGAGAAGGATGCGTAAAATAGATCAGATAAACAGGGGTCATGCGTTTCACGGGTAAAGCAGGTATTTAGGCTGGATACTAAAAACTTTCATCACTCACTAACGATAGCCAAAAAGAGTCGCCTTGTCGAGCCGCTGAGCCGGTTCGATTCCCGAGCGCCTTCGCCGAACGCACAAAATGGCGCTCCCCGGGTCGCCGGCCGGCTGGGGAGCGCCATTTTACCCAATAAAGACGGGCCTTTTTCTCATCGATGCCGGTTGGTTTAACCAACCGGCCAGCAGGAAAGTTTAAAACGTGATCTTCGCCGCCAATTGAATTTGACGAGCCGTCGTGGTGGTCGAAGTGATGCGACCGGCGGTCGGAGCCAGCGCTCCCGTGTCGTTGGTAAAGACGGTCAGACCAGACGGAATCGAAAAGTTCGTATGGTTAGGGAAGTTGAAGACCTCGGTCCGGAACTGGAATTGCCGCTTTTCGCCGAGCCGGAAAGTCTTCGAGAACGAGAGGTCGAGATTGACCTGCCCGGGGCCGAACAGCGTGTTGCGTCCGAGCGTCCCGCGCGTATTGGGCGCCGGCAACTCGAAGGCGTTGACGTCGAACCAGCGATTGACGTCGCCGGTGATCGGGTTGCTGCTGTAACCCGGTTTCAGATTCGGGCGCTCATTGGCCGAAAAGCTGACCGTGTTCAGATTGCCCGAACGATTGAATCCCATCCGCACCGTGAACGGGCTGCCCGAACGGATGGTCGAGATATTGTTGATGACCCAGCCTTTGAACAGGGCGCCCTTGAGGCCCGTGGCGTTCCTGGCCCAGGGCAGTTCGTAGGTCCAGTTGAAGGCCAGATTGTGCGCGACGTGGAAGGCCGAGAGCCCGCGATCGACCGTGCGATCGTAATAGTCCAGGCCGTACTGCACGACGCCGTTGAAGTCCTGGGCGTTGATTCCGCTGGCATCGTCGATCGAGCGCGAATAGGTGTAAGAGAGTTGCGCGCGGAATCCCCGGGCGAACCGGCGGATGACGCCGATTTGCAGCGCGTTGTAATAAGACTGCGCATCCGTCTCGCGGTGCGTCACGCCGCTGAAGTTCGGGTACCGGCGGCCGAGCGTCGGTTGATAGGTCTTGACGCCGTTGACGATCGTCTCCGGCGCGAGATTGGCATCGGCCAACCGGATCAGATGATTTCCTCGCGATCCGGCATAAGCGATGGTCAGGTCGGTCTCGCCCGGCAGTTGCCGTTGAACGCTGAGGTTGTACTGCATGAGGTACGGGGTCGTCAGGTTGAATTGCGCCGTCTGCAGGATCGGCTCGATCGTGCTGAGACCCTGGAGGATGTTCGGGAACGGGATCGGGGTCAGGCGGCCGTCGCGGCTGATCCGCGTCGAGAACGGCGGATTGAGTCCGCCCGAGAAGACCAGGTATTTCGGCAGCAACTGATCATAGAAGATGCCGAACCCGGCGCGGACCGAGGTCTTGCCGGTCCCGAACGGATCCCAGGCGACGCCGATGCGGGGCGCGAAGTTGGTCTTCGAGCTCTTGTAGAAAGGCTCGCCGACCGTCAGGGTCGGATCGGTCAATTCCCGGAGGTTGGTGACCTTCCCATTCACTTCGCTCGGGGGCGTCAGGTATTCGTAACGCAGCCCGATATTGAAGGTCAGGCCGGGACGGAATTTGTAATCGTCCTGGACGAAGAGCCCGGTGTACCACTGCCGCCAGCCGCGAACCGGGTCGTAAGGAGTCTGGCTGCTCAATGCCACGTCGGCGCTGAAGGGAATGCCCCGCAGAAAATTCTCCAGGTTGGAGAAGATCACTACCCCGCCCTGCTGACTGAAGGAGTATTGGTTGAAATGGATGCGCTGCCCCTGCCAGCCGAATTTCAGATTGTGGCTGCCTTTGGTCAGGATGGTGGTGTTGGCCAACTGGAAGTTGTTGTAGTAGTCCAGGCGCGGCAACCGGAATTCGCCGCCGATATTCGCGACCAGCCCGTTGATCGAGAGGAACCCGAAGGGCTCGCCCGGAATGAAGGCCAGGTCCGGCGTGATCGCGGAGGTGCGCACGTTGATCGCCTTCTGCACCGAGCGGCTGAACCCCAGCCGGGTGGTGTTCAAGAAGGACGGCGAGAAGGTGCGTTGATACTCGGTCGTCAGATACTGGTTGCGCGAACGCTCGTCGATCGAAGAGAGCGGCAGGGTATTGGTCGGCCACCGGTTGACCTTGCCGTCGCTGATCGTGTAACGGCCGAAGAGTTGAGCCTTGGCGGACAGTTGATGATCGATCCGCCCCTGCACGTAGTATTCGTCGGTCGGTTGCGAGCGGCTGAAGAAGTAGCTCTGCCCTCCTCCCGTGAGCAGCGGGCCGTTGCCGTGCGGGAAGAGCGCGTCGAGGTAGCGCGGAATGGCCGGGTTGACCACCACCGGCCTGAACGTTCCGTTCATCTGGCGCAACTGGCCCCGCCGGGCATCGTCGTCGGGGACCGCCGTGTTGCCGACGACCCCGAGGCGCTCGATCAGGCTCTCATAAGCGACAAAGAAGAAAGTCTTCTCTTTTTTGATCGGACCGCCCAGGACGCCGCCGTACTGGTTGCGTTTGAAGGGATCCGGCTCCGATCGCGGATTGAAGAAATTGCGTGCATCGAACGCCGAGTTCCGATGAAAGTAGAAGATCGACCCGTGATAATCGTTGGTCCCGGTGCGCGTGACGGCATTGATCACCCCACCGGCGGCGCTGCCGAATTCGGCCGAGTAGGCGTTGGTCAGGACCTGAAATTCGCGCACCGCCTCGACGCCCAGAAGCACGCCCGCGACGGAGCCCGGCGTCTTGCCATAGACGTTGTTGATGTCCGTGCCGTCGAGGAGGAAGTTGTTCTGTTCGGGTCTGGCGCCGTTGACCGAAATTTTCGGGGTCCGGCCGCCGACCACGTCGTTACCGGCGCTCAACGCGCCCGCCACGCCGGGCTGGAGCATGGCCAACTGCTCGAACGAACGTCCATTCAACGGCAGTTCGCGAATCTGCTTCGGTTCGACCAGGCCGCTCAGGCTGGCGTTGACCGTGTTGATGGTTGAGATGCCGGCCTCGACCGTGACCTCGTTTGAGATCTGGCCGGGTTGGAGTTGCAGATCCACGACGACGCCCTGCCCGACGGCGAGGGTGATATTTTTCCGCAGGATCGTTTGAAAACCGCTGGCTGCCACCTTCAATTCATAGTCGCCGGGTTGCAGGACCGGAGCGCGATAACGGCCTTCCTGGTCGGTGGTCGTCTCGATTGCCGCTCCGGTGCCGACATTACGCACCTGCACCGAGGCCTGGGGAATCACGGCACCCGACAGGTCCGTGACCGTTCCCTGCAGACTGGCGCTGGTAGTCTGGGCCAGGACGGCATTGAGGAGAATGAGACCAAGGACGGACGCGAGTGAAACTACACTGAGCGATTTGGTGCTGGCGTTCATAACTCATGACCTCCTTAATGTGTGAAAAAGATCGAACTTCAGAGGGGAGCGTTGAAGATGTGCTGCTCATCGGAATCGGGCCATCAGCCTTGAAATGACGACGCTGGATCAGGAGGGGTGATCCAGAGGCTAACGGCCGCAACCACGCCCGACGCCTCATTGTGCTTCAGATGCGGCCCAGACTCAAGCATTTAGCCGGGAGGGCGCCGGCTCTAAGATTAGTCGGCCGGGCCGATCTCGAAGCGGCCCTCGGGGATAGTCTGCGGTTCGGTGGAGTCCTTCAGCCATTTCGCGCGCCAGATCCAGACCGCGGCCGCGATCAGAACCGCCGTCGCCGCCGCTCCGCCCTCGCAACCGTAGCTGCCGCCCGTCAACCAGACCGGGTCCTCGCTGGTCGAAAGAAAGATCGGATGTCGAGGAATCGAGAGACCGCTCACCGGCAGGCCGAAGCAGGCCCCCATCATCCAGTTCCAGGAGAAATGGAGCGAAGTCGGAAACCAGAGGCTGCGCGTTTTCAGATAGGCCAGCGAGAGCCAGACGCCGGCCAGCACGGTATTGATCGTCGAGAAGAGGGTGCGGTTCGGATTCCTCAAATGGCTGGCCCCGAAGAGTGCCCCCAGCAGCAGAATCGGCACGATCGCCGGGGCGCCGCGCAGGAGAGTCTGAAATGGATAGCCGCGATAGACGAGTTCTTCGAAAGCGGCGGCGAGAACCAGCAGCAGCAGCGCGGCGGAGATCTCGCCGGCCACGATGGCGATGCCGGTTCCGTTGACCGCGCCCGCTTGCCACCAGATCGGGTTCGGTCTGACCTGGGTTCCGCCGCCCAGATATTGCAGCCCCGCGACCGCGGCGACCATCAGCACGCCGATCAAGGTCCCCAGCGTCACCTCACGCCACCGGTTCCGGTTCCAGGTGAGACCGAGCGAGGACAATTTCAGGCGATCGAGAAAAGCGAGACAGATCCAGGAGGCTCCCAGGGCCCACAAGAGATAGACCGAGTAGAGGAGGATTCTCGAAAAATTGGCATCGATTAAGCCTCCATTCTCGGATCGCCCCGGAGGCATCATCAGCGGCAGCGTCAATTGCGGCAACAACGCGACGAAGATCAACATCCGCCATCCGCTGCGCAGGAGCCTGGTTTTCGGATTAATAAAGGCGTCTGCCGGGTTCATATGGTGCGATAATAGGGAGAACCGAATAAAGCTGCAATCATTCGTGTTCGCCGGGTCTGATTAAGAGATAAACTGCGGCGCGCGATTGCAGCATCTGAAAATCCTCTGTTAAAATTCAGCAGGGGATCGAGGTCATTACTGGGGCTTCAAACAAACCACGATGTCTGCACCAAATAGCCAATCTTTGCAATCGTCTAATGGAGGCGCCAAGCGACGAATCGGTCGCCGCTGGATTCGTATTATCATTCTGGGGCTGGCCACCACCCTCGTCTTCGGACTGATCTTTGTGCAGGCGGCCTTTGACACCTTGCCCTGGCTGCGCCCGTCTTCGGTCAGCGAGACCTTCAGCCTCTATGTTCTGTCGACCATCAACTTCCTGGCCTTCCTCGTGCTCTTGATGGCGCTGGTCCGCAACATCATTAAATTGCGGCGGGAGCGCAGCGAAAAGAAGATCGGGGCGCGGTTCAAGACCCGGCTGGTCGTCTTCTTCATCGCGCTCTCTCTGCTTCCGGTCACCTTTCTCTTCTTTGCGACCAGCGGCCTCATCAATCGGAGTATGGACAAATGGTTCGGCTTGCCCGGCAATCAAATTCTGGACAATGCCATCTATATGAAATACTCCTACGTTGAGGGCGAGTCGGAAGGATTGGGCCGGATCGCCTCGACTCTCTCCCGGCTCATGGGATATCTCGAGGACGATCAATTGGCGGCCACGCTCGCCAGCGAGGTCGAGACTCAGCAACTGATGCTGGCCCAGCTCTACAACATGAACGGCGAGTTGATCGCGCAGAAAGCGAGAGTCGATCCGAAGCGGCTCGGCGATAAATATCGCGAGGCCCTGGAGGCGGCGCGCCTCAGCGCGGTCGAAGGAAAGAAGTTCGCCGACAAGTGGATCGACGAGGATGATCAAACGATCCAACTGGTCTCGGCCGTGCCGGTCGAAACCGGTCGCGGCGGGGCGCTGGTGATCGCGCGGCAATTGGCTCAGAAGTTCGCCGACCGGGTCAACAACATTCAGGAGCTCGAGAAACGATACCAATCGCTGAAAGACCGGCAGAAAAGATTCAAGAATACGGCGCTGCTGACGCTGGCCCTGATCACGCTCCTGGTTCTGTTCATTGCGTTCTGGTTGGCGCTGCACGTTGCGCGCAGCATCGCCGACCCCGTCCAGCAGATGGCGGAAGCGACCGAGCGGATCAAGAAAGGCGATCTCAGTTATCGCGCGGAGGTCGTCGGTGACGACGAACTGGCGGGCCTCGCGCTCTCGTTCAATGAGATGATGGCCGAAGTCGCGCAAAACCGCCGCCAGATCGAGCAGGCGGCCGAAGAGCTGCAGCAGAGCAATGCCGCGCTCGATGAGCGGCGGCTCTATATCGAGGCGATTCTGGAGAGCCTCTCGGCGGGAGTCATCTCGATCGATGAGCATCTGCATATCAAAACGATCAACAAGGCGGCCTTGAAGCTGTTGAACTTCGATCAACCGGCCGTCGGGGTGGCCCTGGATTCGCTGTTGCCCGCCGACCAGCGTGGAGAGCTGCGGAAGATGGTCTTGCGGGCCGCGCGCCTTCGTTCGGTGACGCGCGAGATCCACTTCACCTTTATCAACGGGACCAAGCTCGAAGCTTCCATGACGGTCACCGCCCTGCAAGCTCCCCAGGGGCAATCGTCGGGAGCCGTGATCGTGTTCGAAGACCTGACCGAACTGGTCGAGGCCCAGCGCCGGGCCGCGTGGAGCGAGGTCGCGCGGCGAATGGCCCATGAGATCAAAAATCCGCTGACCCCGATCCGCCTCTCGGCCGAACGGCTGGCCAAGAATCTGCTGAAAAAGGTGAACGGCAGCAACGGCTCGCGTCAGGAGCTCAGCCCGCGCCAGACCGAACTGGTGGAGGAGTGCACGAACATGATCGGAGCGGAGGTCACGACCCTGCAGCGGATGGTCGATGAGTTCTCCAACTTTGCCCGGCTGCCCAATGCGAAACTCGAGATCTGCTCGCTGAATGATGTTGTCGAAAACACGCTCAAGCTTTACGATGATCGGCTGACCGGCATGCGGTTGGAAGGAGACCTGGACCCGGACGTCTCGCCGATTCTGATCGATCGGGAGCAGATTAAACGGGTGCTGGTCAATCTGATCGATAATGCAGTTGAGTCTCTGGCGGATGTCTCCGATAAGGAGAAGGGCGAGGGGAATGGCGCAGAACATCGAATCACCGTCAGCACCCGCGAACTCGCCGAGCAGGATCTGGTCGAACTGGTCGTTGCTGACAACGGACCCGGAATTCCGCCTGAAGATTGCGAACGGATCTTCGACCCCTATTTTTCCACTCGCAAACGCGGGACGGGGCTGGGGTTGGCCATCGTCAGCCATATTGTGATAGAACACCAAGGTCGCATCCGCATGCAGGAGAACGCGCCGCAGGGCGCGCGCTTTATTGTGGAGTTGCCGAACGCGAAAACTATCGATAGTTGAGCCGGACTGGCGGCTATCGAATCCTTAGCTCTCTGGCGGTGAAATGGCACATTCGATTCTAATCGTCGATGATGAACCTGGAATAAGACAGTCGCTGACCGGCGTGCTGGAAGATGAAGGCTTCATGGTCTCTTCGGTCGCCAGCGGCGAGGAATGTCTGCGGGCTTTCGAGAAGAGGCTCTTCACCTGCGTCTTGCTGGATGTCTGGCTGCCGGGAATCGATGGACTCGAGACCCTCAAACGGTTGAAGGTCATTCACCCCGAGATCAGCGTCGTCATGATCTCCGGGCACGGCAGAATTGAGACCGCCGTGCGCGCCACCAAACTCGGCGCCTTCGACTTCATCGAAAAACCGCTCTCGCTGGAGAAGACCGTCCTGGTCGTCAAGAATGCCATCCGCCAGCGCGAACTGGAGGCCGCCAACACCGAATTGCAGGCGAGGCTCGAAAAGAGCTACGTCATGATCGGCGACTCGGTGCCGATGCAGGCCCTGCGGCAACAGATCGTCTATGCCGCGCCGACCAACGGCCGGGTCCTGATCTATGGTGAATCGGGGACGGGCAAGGAACTGGTGGCGGTCGCCCTGCACGCGCAGAGCCTCCGCGCGGCCCGGCCCTTCGTCGAGGTCAATTGCGCGGCGATTCCAGAGGAGCTGATCGAGTCCGAACTCTTCGGCCACGTCCGGGGCGCGTTTACCGGCGCCACACAGGCCAAACGCGGCAAGTTCGAACGGGCCGACGGCGCCACCCTCTTTCTCGATGAGATCGGAGACATGAGCCTCAAGACCCAGTCGAAGGTCTTGCGCGCGCTCGAAGAGCAGCGTTTCGAACCGGTCGGTTCGGAGACCTCGGTGACGGTCGATGCCCGCGTGATCGCCGCCACCAACAAACGCCTGGAGGCCGAGATCGAACGCGGCGCTTTTCGCGCCGACCTCTTCTATCGGCTCAACGTCATTCCCTTCGAGATCCCGCCGCTGCGCGAACGGCTCGAAGACGTGCCGTTGCTCGTCGAACATTTCAACCGGGAGTTCTCCCTGGCCAACAGCCGGTCCTCGAAAGAGTTCAGGCCTTCGGCGATCGAGCGCATGCTCAACTATTCGTGGCCGGGAAATGTGCGCGAGCTTCGCAATACCGTCGAGCGCGTGATCATCATGCATGTTCGCCACGAGGTGGAGGCCGACGACCTGCCCATCCTCAGCGGCGAGGCTCCCTCTGCCTCGAGCTACAACTTCGATTCATACCGCGAGGCCGCCGAGACCTACGAACGGGAATATATTATGCGCAAGCTCGCCGAGACCGAGGGCAATATCAGCCGCACCGCCGAAATGATGGGGATCGACCGCAGCCATCTCTACCGGCGCATGAAAGCTCTGGGGATCAATCGCATCTCCTCCGGAAACGCCTCAGATTGAACGCCAATTGAAGAAAAACAACTCCTCCTGAATTGGATCTGGACTCGACTCCGGGCGGCCGTCAGTCCGACTCCC
>DATEFT010000404.1:0-5286 GCA_035280505.1 Blastocatellia bacterium
AATACGCACACCTGGGGAGACCTCCCCGGAAAGCTGGTTGTTTTCATCGATGGACTCTCTCTCTCCGGCTGCTCAATCGGAACCGGCGACCCTTGCAGATTCGACCTCAGCGGCGTGACAGGAACTTCGCGAAGGCACGGCTCGACCGGGTCCCTGTCAACCTGCTGCCAACTTGATGCCAACTTGACGTAGGCTCAAGGGGGCTGTTTTAGCTCCCCATAACTATTTGTCTTATCTTGTGACTAATTCTTAGATATAAAGACCGTCGTTATTAAATATGTGCTAATGCGCTGCTGGGGCTTTGGGCATCGTCGACCAGATCGCAACTACAGGGCAAGCCAATGTGAGGTTATATTTAAAAGCCGCCGGAGACGTGCCTGAACAATATCGATTAAAGATCGCTTGCTCTCTTTTAACGCGACACTAATATCCGGTGAGGGATATTGTCTTAATATGCAACAAATATCCCTAACGACACTTTTTGTCAACCGCATTTCGGCACATTTTGGTCAGACCGCCATTTTGATCCCATGAGCGAAGGTTGGAGGTTCAGGCGGGTTGCGCGAGAGGGTTGGGCTGTTAGATTTAAACCGCGAAAGACGCGAAATTATCGCGCTTTCGCGTTGAGCTTGAAAATCTTAAGTGCGGCAGTCAACGAGTGACGATCGGAGGAAATATTTTTCGGGCCGACAGTAATATGACGCGGAATTCGGTAACTCTCTACTGTGGAGTGGGAAATTTTTAGATTGATGCGGCGGAACCGCTCCGCCGGCGTTAATGAAAGGATGGTCTCCATGTCGAACCGACGATTTGCGTCGCATGGTCTCCGGTCTCTACCTGTCTACCACAGTTGTTTCATCCTGATCGCTCTTCTTTTAATCCTGGTCTCAATTTCATGTAATGGCGCAGTCCAATCGGAGCAGATCATCAAGCGTAATCTGGATGCGTTCTTCGAGGCTTTTCTGGGGCGCGAGCTGAGCCAGGACGAAATCCGCGAGATCACCGATGAGTTCATCAGAATTCACACGGCCAAGGGCCAGGACCGACCGGCCATCGTCGAGATCTCGCGGCAGTTCGAAGGCTACGTGAAGATCTTGCGCGAGCAGAAAGATACTCCTACCGAGATCGGCTTGCGTCACCAGTTGCTGGAGACCAGCTATTTCCAGCCTCAGATGCAGAACACGATCGAGCTCCGGCTGCTGACCGCACCGGATCCGGTGCGCGTGGTGGATCCCGGCGGCAAGGGGCTCATGACCCAGCGGGACGTGGTCGCGCTGGCCAACCTCTCCTACTTCGCGAACTCGGATGAGGCTCCCAGTCACCATGATCTATCGCGCCAGACGATCGACGAACTGGTCGCCCGGCTCGATCGCGCGTTCGGCGATCAACGCGGTGCGGACCGTCTGCGGCCGTTCTTCAAAGAGGCGGCGGAGCTGTGGGCGGGCATTCAACAACGATGGCCCGAACTGAACGATGCGGAGCGGCGCCAGGCGCGGGCCTACGCCGGTAAGGCGTATCAGGCCCCCATGGAGACCAAGATGTATGCCAAGCTTCTGGATCTCAACCCCAATGCCGCTTTCAGTCACTGGAATGACGATCTGGTGGCCGCCCGGCTGAGGCTCGCCAGCATGGAGCCGTTTCTCAGCGCTTTCCAGAATGCCATCCGAGGCGGCCTCCAATAGATGTCACAAACCGCGAAAGACGCGAAAGACGCGGAATCGACCAAATTTCGCGTCTTTCGTGTCTTTCGCGGTTAATCCCGAAAATCTTATCCGCAGCTCTCTCAGGTGAGAGGCGGCGTCGGGACCAGCAGGGCCTGGTCGCGGGGCACGATGAACGAGATCAGGCTCCGCAACTCGGCCTGCGGCTGGCTGACCGTGCTGACCGTCTTGATCGTGCAGCGCGCGGAGGCCGGCGTGATCTCCATGACGCAGTATCCGTGCGAGACCGGTTCGAGAAAGGCCATGTGCGGGTTGTTCGCCAGAATGAAGGGCACGGCCAGCAGCTCCAGCGGAATCCCGGGCAGGGCCGCCGCCGGCATCGGCGCGCTGGCGATCTGTTGACTGCCCTGAGCGAAGGCCGCGACCAGTTCGGCGAGAGTGGTCGAGGTGACGGAGGAGCCGACGAACTCGACGCCGACCGGAGGCGCCACCAGGTCGTCGAAGTTCTCCTTCAGATAACCGGTGATGAACGTATGGATGTCGCCGGTGACCGCCACCAGGTTCTTGACCCCTCGCTGCCGGAGGGCGCCGAGAATCGCGGCCCGCTCCGCCGGATATCCGTCCCACTGATCCAGGCCGAAATAGCGATCCACCAGCAGTTCGGGCGGCAAGCTCGCCAGCAGTTGCTGCAGCTCGGGCGGCAGCCTGGCGATCAATTCCGGATTGGCGAGCAGCAGCGTGTTGAACAATTTGAACTGCATGAGGGTCACTTCGTTGGCCCAGATCTTCCAGATCGCCTCGCTGTTGCTGACCCGATCGATAAACCATTCGCGCTGAGTGGTCCCCAGCATGGTGCGGGTGGTGCTCTCCGCCTCCGGACACCGCGTCGTGACGTAGCGTTGCTCGAACGCGAACCCGCACGGCGGGCCGTCGCGATAGAGCCGTTCGTCGGTGGCGACCAGTTCCATCAACCTGCCGAAACGGAAGGACCGGTAGATGCGAATCGATTCGGTCGGGTTCCGGGCCGGATCGAACGCCACGTTCGCGAGGCTGTACTCGGACCAGGCCCGATTGGCGGCCTGCCGCAGCTCGCCCGCGCACGTCGGAGGCGGGGTCGTGTCACCCACGAAGCAGGTGCCGAAGCTGTCGTCGTGAAACTCGTGATCGTCCCAGATCTGGATCACCGCAAAATTCTCATGCAGCGCCTGCAGATTCCGGTCCGATCGATAGATGGTGTAGAGATACCGGTAATCATCGAGGCTTGAAGCCGAATTGCCCCCGCTGGGCAGTCGCGCGCCGTTGGGGAGCAGCGGCAACGGACGGACCTGATTGGTTTGGAACAGCGGATCGGAGACCGATTCGTAGATGTAGTCGCCGAGATGGATCACGAAATCGAGCTCTTCGTTGGCCAGGTGCTGCAGGGCCGTATAGTAGCCGTTGGTATAGTCCTGGCAGGAGATGAACGCGAACCGGACGCGCCCCAGCGATGCGCCCTCGCGCGGCAGCGTTTTGAAGCGCCCGGTGCGACTCGCCGTTCCGCGATAGAGGAATCGATAGTAGTAGGTCTCCCAGGATCGGAGCCCTGAACATTCGATCGGCAGTTTGATGGTGTAGTCTCTGGCCGGATCGACCACCGCCAACCCTTCCACCACCAGATGGTCATGTTTAAAGGAAGGATGGCGGGCGATCTGATACGCGACCGGCGTGTTGGCGCCGGCGAAGGCTTGAGGATCGATCCGCGTCCAGAGCACGATCCCGTGCTCGCGCGGGTCGCCGGAGGCGACGCTCAGACTGAAGACCGATTCGGAATTGCAGGCGGCATGCGCCTCGAAGAGGTTGCGATCGAGTTCGTGCGGCCCATGCGGATCGAACGGGTTGATCGTGAACGGCACCGGGCGGGTATAACCGCCGAGGCCCGTTTCGCCGAGGACGTTGGAGGCTGCCAACCAGGCGACCGAGCCAGTCGCCGTCAAATACTTCAGAAAATCCCGTCTTTTAATTTGATCACTCATAAATTGTCACTGATGGATTTTAGAAAGGTTATCTCATTTCACACCATTCCGGCGGCGGGAACACCATCCCGGCCCTCGCACCTCCTCCATCGCGCGGCGTTCCCAACTAGTTAAGGCGGGAATCAGGGATCAAAAGATAGATCTTCCGGCAATTATTTTGATCTAATCGGCGTCGTCACCTCCTCGATCGAAAATAGGGAAGCGAGGACCCGCTCTTCTGGATCTCGGAATCTGAAATGCAGAATTTCGACCTCTCCGGCCTCTCCGGCACTTTCCGCCCATTTTCATAAGTCGCTCATTCATCTCGCCTTAGCCTGAAGATCGACGACCCGCTCCCCTCTGGCCCGCGGGTTGCAGTTATGATCGGCGTCAGCAAACTCAAGCAATCGTTACATTTAACTGGACGCTGAGACGGCCGGCCCCCACGGAGGGTCCGGGCCCCGGGATTTCTGTTGCCGAAGAAGGAGTAATCAAATGCAATTCGCCATCAATCGTCAAATCTACATCGCCGCGATCATCTCCCTGATGCTCTTCGGGTTGGTCAAGACGGACAGCGTCCACGGCAGCGAATTGCTGACGGCGACGGTGGGCGAAGAGCTGACGGAGCAGCCGCAGACGGGGCTGCAGGCGTTTGCGGGCGGGATGGTCTCGGCGGCCAGGAGCCGGGTGGAGAGTTTCGAGGGCCTGCTGTATCAGGCGATCATGAACCGGATGGGCGTCCCCTATCGTTCGGGAGGGATCGACGACAGCGGATACGATTGCTCGGGATTCGTGTGGAAAGTGTTTCAGGCGTCGGGGATCAACTTCAGAAGGGCGACGGCGCGGACGTATTGGGAGACGCTGCCGGAGGCGACGATGGAGGAGCGGACGCAGTTCGGGACGCTGGTCTTCTTCGACAACTCGACGCACGTGGGAGTGGTGAGGGACGCCTACTCGTTCTATCACGCGTCGTCGTCGCAGGGAGTGACGAGGTCGAACTTCTCGGAGTACTGGGGAGCGCACATTCGAGGCTACCGCCGGGTGCCCCTCGACTCAGATCTGATCGCCTCCAGGTAAGTTGAAGAAGTCTGGAAGAGTCCGGAGAAGTCCAGTCCACATTGCTGAGGTAGGCTTTCTTCCAGGGCCGAAAGCGCAAAAAAGTTGAAATCCGTGACCGGCCATTGCCGCCAGATCCTCAAGCGTGGTGATCGGCTTTCCTTCCTGAGACTTTCCGGTTTAAACTCTAAGTTCTGTTAGTTCCGGCTTAGCTAAAACAAGACTTGTGTCGTTGTGGAAATGGTTGATGCCTATGGTCCGAACAGAACAACACACGATTGAGCACTCGCTGCATATCCGCGCCTCCGCCGAATCAGTCTGGCAGCACACCACTGAAGTCGACATCGCATCATTTCGGCATCCCCTCTGCTTCTCGGTCTTGGGGATCCCGAAGCCGCTCCGGGCACATATTTCCGGCCCCGGCGTCGGTGGCCGGAGAACCGCCTTCTTCTCCAACGGCCTGCGTTTCTTGCAGCAGATTACCGAATGGCAACCATGTGAACGGTATGCCTTCACGTTTCGAGCAGATCCCGGTTTTCGAGTGGCATATCTGCTGGACCTCTCTAACGGGCCGCTTC
>DATEFT010000405.1:0-4788 GCA_035280505.1 Blastocatellia bacterium
GTCCAACCCGCGAGCGGCCGACACTACGGCCTGATCGGAATGCGGGAACGCACGGAGAAACTGGGCGGCAAATTCCAGCTCAAGAGCGCTCCGGGTCAAGGCACCCGGGTTCACCTCAAGATTCCACTGACCAGGGCCCTCGAGACTGAGATCGCGGCGCCGACTTGATCCTGTTCAAAAGAGCATTTCGCTGCTACTCCGGTGAAGTAGTGGGCCGGATGTTGGTTTGCAGGCCGTTTTGCACGTCGCGAAGAGCGTATCCGCCGATGACGAGCGCGATGATGAAGCCGGCCACCCAGAAGATCAGCGTTCTCAACGCCGACCGGCGCGTGAACCTCTTCTTCGGCATGCTCAGCCCTCGCCATCCGCATTTGCTGCAGCGATAAGTGTTGGAAGAGATGACTTTTTTGATGAGGACCTCCCGGTAGTTCCGGGAGTGCGAGCGGTGTGCCTCTTCACCGCACTTGGGGCAGACCATAGAGGCATTCTCCTTCAATTATGATTTCAACCATGTTTCGATCGTTCTCCATTCGATGAATTCCTGAAGCCTGGCAGGCCCCCGGGGCGGTTTCCACCATTCAAATGGTAAATTCCAAATCTTGAGAGATTATTGAGTCAAGAATAAGTGGAGAGGATCGTGTGGAGAGCCGGGCTAACTGGCGATGCGAACCCGCATACAGGCTTGAGAGCAGAAGACCTGGGACTGGCCTCGGGAAGAGATCACGACCGCATCACGCGATGAGACGAAAGCGCCGCAGCTCAGGCAGCGCTGCATCTCGGCGCCGGCGGCGGAACCGCCGTTCGCCTCCTGGCGCAGTTGACGCAGCTCTTTCATGGTCCGGCGTAATTGGAAGCCGAGCCGCGTAATCGACTTCAACACGTAGACGACGAAAGCGAACGCCAGAACGAAGAACAGGAGGCGAATCAAAATCAACGCGGTCCTCCATTCTGTTTGGGCTCCGGCTTCGACTCTTGCGGACCGTGATCGAGCACGGATTGGGAACCGCCCACGGAGCCGGATCCGGCGCCGGACTTGGCGGCGGTCAACTCCTGACGGGCCTGATTGATCATCTCGCGATCGACCCCCTGGGACTCGAGCTGGTTGATCAGCCGCTCGGCCTCATCCAGATTCCGGTTGCTGCGGATGTAGGAAGCGACCAGGATGAAAGTGGCGCCCGGGTTCTCGGCCTTCAACCCGATCGACTGTTTAGACCATTTGATCGCCTCGTCATACTTGCCGGACATGAAGTGGGCCATGCCCAGTCCGGCGGTCGCGCGGGCGTCTTTCGGATTGATCTTGGTGGCCTGCTCTAAAAACTTGATGGCCTCCTCGGGACGATTGATCTGAATGAACTGGTCGGCGGCCTCCAGTTGCGCATCGAAATCCTGGGGATTGCCGGTGGCCTTCTCAATGACCGCCTTGACCTGACTGATAATCTGGTTCTGCTGTTCCGGCGACAGATTCTGACCGTCGCCCGCGGCGCTGGAAGCCTTGGCCACCGTCCGGCTCAACGAGGCGCCCTGTTCGTTACGGTATTGGCTGTTGGCGATCTTGAAGCCGACGGCCAGCCCCGCCAGCAGCCCGATCAGGACGATTGCAATTTTGGTGCGAAGAAATGCCAGTTTCATCAGGTCATGCGCCTTTCTATCGATCAGAGACTGGAGAGTTGCAGAGCTGACCTATAAGCCGAATTCTGTGCTCATCGGAGATGAGCGGCGATCATTCATCTGGGCGACATATTGCTATGTCGCTCGAGCGGCCTACCCGAGAACGCGCCCCGAACCTTGCGATCCGGAGACTCAAGCGGACAGCCTTCAACTGCGTCCTCCTATTTGGCCTTGCACCGCAGGGGGTTTGCCTAGCCGAGCATGTCGCCACACTCGCTGGTGATGCTTTTACCTCACCGTTTCACCATCGCCCTCGCGCCAAGCACGCGATCTCAAACGTACTGCTGGTGTTTGAGAGCCCGTGCTGTGCGCGGTGGGGCTGTCTATTCTCTGTTGCACTATTCCGTCGGGTCTCCCCGCCTGGCCGTTAGCCAGCCTGCTGTCCTTCGGTGTTCGGACTTTCCTCCAGTAGCGCTTTTGACAGCGCCACCAGCAATCGCCCAGTCTGCACTGCAACTTCCAATTTAAATTATAACACGACTGGGGGAAGTCTGGAGAAGTCTGGAAAAGTCCGGGAATCCTTATACCACCCTAATAATATTCAGAGAAACCTGGAGAAAGTCCGGGAAAGTCTGAAGAGTGTGTTTTGACTTTTCTAGACTTCTCTAGACTTCTTTTAGAGTTCTTCGATTCGGATGGCGATCAGTCGCAGATCCTTGCGGTGAGGTGAAGTGACCCGAAGCACGAGGGCGCTGCCGTCACCGAGTTGAGAGATGACTCGTTGAAAATCCTCGAGTTTGTGAATCGGCTGGCGGTTGGCTTCGAGAATAATCTGACCGCTTCTCAAGAGCGAATCGGCGGCGGGTCCCAGCGGATCCACCTCCGAAACGATCACCCCGTCGGCGGTGCTGGCGATCGTCGATTTGCCGGCGTGAATTTCGCGGATCGTCTTGGGATTGTTTTCGCGCACCGAGAATCCCAGCGAGAGGCCCGTCTTCTGAATCACCGGGCGGGACTCCATCGGCCGATCGTCGGGCCGGGATTCCAGGGTCGCGGTCAGTTTCATCCGCGCCCCATCCCGAATCACATCGAGCACGACCTGGCGCTGCGGCAGCGTGTTGGCGACGTAACCGAAGAAATCGTCGGTCCGGGCGAGTTCGTGACCGTCGAAATGGGTGATCACGTCGTAGGGCTGGATTCCGGCGCGGAAGGCCGGATAGCCGGGCGAGACGTCGACCACGAGCACGCCCTGCACCTCGCCCAATCGTAAGCCTTCGCGAAATTCGGGAGTCAGATTGGCGGGGGTCAACCCGAGGAAGCCGCGCGCCACGAACCCGTGGGAGCGCAGTTGGGTCACGACCCGTTTGACGACGTTGCTGGGCACGGCAAAACTGATCCCGCGCCCGTCGATGCGAATCACGGTATTGACGCCGATCACCTCGCCGGATCGATTGAGCAGCGGCCCGCCCGAATTCCCCCGATTGATGGCCGCATCGGTCTGGATGTAGTCTTCATAAGGTTTGTCGTTGTAGACCTTGCGCCCCTTGGCGCTGACAATCCCGGCCGTCACGGTGTGTTCGTACTCCAGCGGATTGCCGATCGCGATCACCGGGTCGCCGACCAGCAGAGAATCGGAATCGCCGAGCGAGAGGACCCGCAAGTCCTCGGCTTCGATCTTCAACAGGGCGAGGTCGGTGGAAGGGTCCGTCCCCTGGATCGTGGCCCGTCGTTCGCGCCCGTCGGAGAGTTTGATCCGGATGCGATCGGCATCCTTGACCACGTGTTCGTTGGTGACGATGTACCCCTCGGTTTCGATGATGAAACCGGTCCCGGTGCCTCGCTGAATGGAGTTCTCGGAAGGAACCGGCGCATCGTTGGGGCGCGCGGCCTGGTTGGCGTGCACGGCGCGGGTCGCGATCACGGTCACCACCGCCTGGTTCGCCGTGGTCACGATCTCGGACGCCGATTTGCCCGGATTCTGATCGGCCATTCGCCAGGCCGAGAGCGGCGGCGGGAAGAAGAGTTGCTGAAACGTTCGGGGCTTCATGAATGCGGCTACGACCACAGCCAAAGCTGTGGTTCCAACCAACAGGGCGCAGGTGAAAGCAAAAATTATTCCGCGTTTCATAACGAGTCCGAACGCTGTGGGCTACTTTTTGATCTGCCGCTCGCTGACGATTCGCCATCCTCGCGAGTCATGGCGCAAGGTAATCAGACCTCGAGCTTCGCCTTTGACCCGCTTCCGCCCACGGCGGAGCTCCCACTGCTTGGAGAAGATGACATCCGCTTCTCGAAGACCATTAAAATTTCTTAGGGCAACCTGTGGAGATTCGGAAAACCGGAGTGAATATGAATCGAGCCCGCTGAAGATCCGCCGTTTACGGAGATCGACCGCTGACCGCGGAATCGTGCCGTTACTGAAATATTCGACTGTGTCCCCATAAAAACTCATGTGTCTAGTCCAATCACCGCGCATCGCCGCCAACACCCAATCCGTGTAAATACCACGCACCTCACGCTCCGCGCGTTCGCTGACGCCTCGCATCGGAAAGGCCGCGTCACTTTTCGGTGCCCTGACTGACGAAGACGTCTTGACGGCCAGGTCGGGCCCCGGTTTGGTTTCGCTCTCAGAATCGGATCGAGCAGACCCCTTTATCATAACCTGTCTTGAGGCTTGAACGCCATCGGTCTGAGTTCTTGCCGGCAGGTCGCCGAGATTCGTCGGATCCGGGCGGCCCACTTCGTCGGCCCGGGCCAGTTCCCAATCCCGAGTCAGCAGGTATCCGATGGTGCCCATCATAATTAAGACGAGGGCCGCCATTCCCAGGTAGAGCCGGGTGCGAGGGGGATGTTCGAGCAAGAGGGTCGGGACCCGGTCGGATTTCAGCTCGTTGGGCAGCTCGTCGGAGTTCGAGGGCGGCGGCAAGAGCCAGGACGGACCGGGCGGCGCCGGTTCGGGAACCCGGACGACCGACGGGAGATCCGCTCCCGCCGCCTCCCGCCCTCCGAGCGCCGGCGGGGATCGCCGCGGCAGAGTCTCGTCTTCAAGCTCGAGGTCGGAAGGCGGCTCAAAGCCGGATTCATGGCCTTTGACGGCCTCGACCAGGTGGTCGGCGAACTGCTGAGCCGATTGGAACCGGTGGCCGGGATTTTTGGCGAGCGCCCGCAAGACCACTCGTT
>DATEFT010000406.1:0-2662 GCA_035280505.1 Blastocatellia bacterium
TACTTCGGCTTCGTGTTGGCGCTGTTGATCTGAGCATAGCGAGTGGAGCCCGATTCGGTCCCGCTATAAAAATAGGTGCTTCGTACCTGGCCCCGCACCGTCCCGGTATCGTAGTGATAGTAGAGGCCCAGCTTCTTATCGCCGCCGAAATCGTGGGTCAGGCCGGCCGAGAAACCGAGGCGGCGGACTCTTGAATCTCCGCGCTCCACGTGGCCCGAGGAATTGTCGGACTCCGAGGTGGTCACCGCATACATGCTCTGGTCGTCGATATAGTC
This sequence comes from Blastocatellia bacterium, assembly GCA_035280505.1. Classification (GTDB taxonomy): domain Bacteria; phylum Acidobacteriota; class Blastocatellia; order RBC074; family RBC074; genus JAKEHZ01. The sequence continues at coordinate 276 of DATEFT010000406.1, forward strand.
GAATTTGAGGCCCACGCTGGTTCGCTCGGCCTCTCCGAACCGCCGGGCCGCGATCAGCGACAGGTTGAGGGTCGTGAACTTGGCCGTTCCGTCATACCGCTCATAGATCCCATCCTGATAGAAGCTGTCGGCTCCGTTGCCCCGCAGATCGGTCTTGGCCAGCGTCGCGCCCCCGCCCACCACGAATCTCGAACCCAGCGGGGTGAAGTACGACAACTGCGGCGAGGCCGCGTAGTTGAACTTGCCCTGGGACCGATCCTTCGGATCGATCTGGTCATCAAAAAATCCGGGCTCGGCCCGGGCAATGAAGGACGGCATCAGATAGAGCCGGCCGCTGCGCTCCCTGAATTCGGTGGCATAGGCCGGGTTCTGCAGGCTGTCGAGATGCGAATCGCTGAACGCCAGGTAGCGCGGAGCTCGATATCTGGCGTAGTTTCGGTCGTGTTCGTCATAAGCGTCCCGCAGGGCGCTGGCGCTGTAGACCAGGTTCTGATTGTTTCTGGGCGCGGTCGAGACGAGGTCCAGGCCGCCGTCGGGTCTGACCACGACATTCCGCCCCGGTTTCACCAGCGCCGATTGCCCGGGGCTGATCAGGCTGCTGACCTCCACCAGTCCCTCGAAGACCAGGACCCGCGTCTCGGTGTTCGATTCGACGAGCACCAGAAACTCGGTTCCGCGGACCGCGATCGAGGCGATCGGGCTGTAGACTCGATATGGATTGGGACGCTTCCCGTAATGATTGATCTTGACTCTAACTCTCCCGACCACCACCTCCAGCAGGTCGCGCCACGAGGTCACGGAGCGAAAATCTTTGAGCAGGACGCGAGATCCGGGGTAGACCGTGACCTGGCTGCCGTCGTGCATCGCGATCACGACCGAGCCGGTGCCGGTGTCGATGACATCGCTCAGTTGCAACAGCTCTCCACGCTTGAGCGGCAGGGGAATCGCGGCCCCGCTTCGCTGTAACGTGACGGCGCCCGTGACGCTGGTGATGCGAGCCTGCGGAATCTGGCCCTGGACGGCCAGAGAGATCAACACCCAGCCGCAGACCATCAGGGTCTGAATCAGGTGCCGGGCGATGGACAAGTTTGAAGACCAGGCGAGATCATCCCGACGGATTCGCCAGCTCAACATAGTACGGTCTCCCTCCGGTTTAAATCTTGATGAGAGGTCTGGACTCATCCGGCCTAACTGTTCCGTGGGCACGCGGTCAGCCAAAAAATTTCGCACAGTCTAACTTATCCTTGTGGACAATGCTCGCGCTTGACGGTGGCGGGACGTCATCAGCAAAAAACCGGGTATTAATAAGATGGTGCACGGGTCCGATGTCAGCAAGGACCGTTCCAGGATCGCTTGGCGGATCGTCGAAGGTGGGACCGGCCGGGGCAAATCCGGAAAGGCTTCAAACGGTGCGGGTTCCGCCCGTGAAGGGAATCGGGCCGATCGGAAACGGCCGGGCGGAGTCGACAAATTGCCCCCTCTCCCGCCCGGAAGGGGCGGCAACTTGCCGCCCCTCGCCAGGCGAAGACCCTCTTGATAAAATCAAATGATAGACCGCGAAAGACGCGAAAGACGCGAAAGTCCGATGATTTCGCCGACTTCCTCCGACCAACATATGTGCCTTGACACATCTAATCCGGGGCGATACCCTGCGTCATATTCGCCATCGAGCATACATGCAATCGGCCGGATGGGGAGAAGATCTCATGACAAAACATTTGGCGCGGCGGGAGAGCGGATGGCCGAATCGGCCCAAACGAGTCTACGGCTATCAGGCCGAGATCGTCGGAGATCTGCCGGAATGGGTCATTCAGCACGCCGAGGTCATGCGGCAATGCTGGAACGATCTGGCGGGAGAGTTGAGACGGGCCTTACGGCCGTTCCAGGAGGAAGAGGAGCAGATCCGGGGGGAGTTCAAGCCACGGTATGAGGCGGCCGGAGAGGATCAGGCCGAGATCGAGCGGGTGCGCGAGGAGGAGCGTTTACGGTTGCAACCCGTCTTTCGCGGAAAACTGGAAGCGGTGAAGCCATTCAAGGATACGCGGTTCGTCCGCGAGGTCACGCGCCGATACAAGGGAGTGATCACCTCGGATCTCTACGAGCAGGCCATGATCGCTCGCTGGAAGACGGCCCTGGGCGCCTGGTCGGAACGTCGCCGGCATGCCGGAACCGACGGCAGACCCGGGCGCTGGGAGGCGGGCCTGCCGCGAATCAGGCACGACCTGGACTCCATCAACCTGGTCTATATCTATGCCACCAATACCGGCCAGGAGATTACCTTTGCTCAACTCTACCAGGAAGGCGGCGTGGGCGGACTCTCGCTCTGGCGCGTGCCGGATGAATCGACCGGGCGCAATGCGGAGTTTGTGGTCAAGAGTTCCGGGCGC
>DATEFT010000407.1:0-2778 GCA_035280505.1 Blastocatellia bacterium
CCGCGCGATGCGCTCCACCCCGGGATTGATGCTTTCGCGCGCTCCGCGCGCTGAAACACGTCGGCAACCGTCACAGCAGATAACTCAGTTGCCGATGTACTAATCCATCGAGGACCACAGATCTGATGAACGATCCGCAGCTCAAATCATGGGGCTGGAACGATTTCTTTGCCGCCAATTTTCAACGCTACGCCGAACAGGGCCTGTCGGCGGGGCGAGTCGTGTTGGAATTCAACCGGTTCTATCGCCTCCAGACGGCCGGGGGCGAAATCCTCGCCGAAGTCGCGGGACGTTTGAGGCACGAAGCCGCGAGCCGTCAGAGCCTGCCCGCCGTCGGCGACTGGGTCGCGCTGCAATCGATCGCCGCGGAAGACCGCGCCGTGATCCAGGCCGTGCTCCCGCGCCACAGCGAATTTGCCCGCAAGACCAAAGGCTCCAAGACCGAGGAGCAGGTCATCGCCGCCAACATCGATACCGCGCTGCTGGTGACCTCGCTCAATCAAGATCTCAACCCGAGGCGCGTCGAGCGGTACCTCGCGATCACCTGCCAGAGCGGAGCCGCTCCGGTCCTGGTCCTGACCAAATCCGATCTGTGTCCGAATATCGAGGAGAAGCTGGCGGAGATCGCCGAGGTCACTCGCGGCGTTCCGGTCCATGCCCTCTCCGCCGTCAGCGGCGAGGGCCTCTCCGCCCTGGAACCGTATTTGACCGAGGGCCGAACGGCCGCCCTGATCGGCTCCTCCGGCGTCGGGAAGTCGACCCTGGTCAACTGCCTGCTCGGCCATGAACGGCAGAAGGTTCGAGAGATCCGCCGGCACGATGACCGCGGCCAACACACGACCCGCCACCGTGAACTGATCCTTTTACCGCAAGGCGGCCTGATGCTCGATACTCCCGGCATGCGCGAACTACAGCTCTGGAACGCCGCCGAGGGCGTGGAAGCGACCTTCGACGATATCGAGGCGCTGGCCGCCCACTGCCAGTTCACCGACTGCCACCACCGCTCGGAACCGAATTGTGCGGTCCGGACCGCGCTGGAGAACGGCTCACTCTCACCTGCCCGCTTTGAAAATTACCTCAAACTGCAACAAGAGCTTCAGCACCTGGCTCGACGACAGGATGCCCTTATACAACGCGAGGAGCGTAATCGCTGGAAGAAGCTTTCACGCTCGGCCAAAGAGAGGTCTACCTGGAAACGGGGCGGAAAGTGAATCTGGATTCCGCCCGGAAGATGCCACGCGGCGAGGGGGGAGATGGGGGACGCCGCGAAAACCATTGCGTTCGCCGAGTCTACGCAATCGATCGAAACCTGAGCTTAACGGACGGCGACCACGATCTCGTTGCGGCGCAGCAGAAAGAGCTGATCCTGCGCCACCTGCGCGGCCATCCGGGAGTTGTTCTTGATCTGTTTGGTCTGCTCGATGATCCGCTGATTCGCGTTTCGGGCATTCTCGACCCGGGTCCTGGTGTAGGAGTATGCCGCCCTCGCCTCCTCCTCCTGTTCATGTGAGCGCGCCAGGACTGAGAACGAGAGCGCTGAGATGGTTAGAACGACCATCATTAACCAAACATAATTGGGAATTTCAAGAACCCACGAGAGCACCTTCGCGGCTGGAACATTGGCTGTTAGAGACCCGCTCCTCACATAAATCGTATTCACCCTCTTCAAGCAACACCTCCAAGATAATTTTTGATTGCATTAATTGTGAATTCTTTTACACCCTGCACCAACTGGTGTACTGCTGCGATAAGTCAAATCTTACGCTGATCAACGTAGGTGCAAGGTAACACGGAATAAAATATCTGTAAAGCCTTTTCTTTCAACAGTTTCACACGTGCAACTTCATGCTTCGCCTGACCATTTAAACAAGCCGTTATTAGAGACTCCGAACTCTGCCCCATTGTGGCGGGAATGTAAGGTGACCCCCTTTATATTGGGTTTTGAGTCGGTTTAGTGTCGATATGAAGGGATCCTTGTTGAAAACTTATGGATCAAATATGACCGGCAAGGTGAGTAAGGTTTGTTTTATAGATGATATTAAGAGCGTCCGGAGACCTCTCTACTGGGCCCATGGAGGCACCGGCGCGCCAAAATCATGATATTTTTAATGATTGAGGGGTCGCGTGGCCGAAGATTTTTTAGATTCAAACCGCAGAACACGCCAAACACAGGAATCCATCTATTTTTCGCGTATTTCGCGTATTTCGCATATTTCGCGGTTTCGAATCAGGGAGTGAAGAGTGGCGGGAGGGGTGCCCTGATAGCGCAAAAACCGCCACAGCCAGGGGAATCGCCCCGACCGAGCGGTTTTCCGAAACCTGCCCACGCTCTGAAGAGCCTCAAGCTGCGAGCTTCTTGGTCCGCGTCTTCTTTCCGGCCAGAGCATTGTCGATCATCTCTTCCACCTCTTCGGCGGAGAGCTTGGTGACATGGGCGATCTCTTTGATGATCAGATAGCGCGCCCGCGACATGGTCTGCTGCTCTTCCGGCGACAGCGTCTTCCCGCGGCTCAGCTTGGCCATCGTCTTCAGCGAATCGGCTACTTCATAGATCTCTCCCGAAGCCAGCCGCTCAGCGTTCTTCGCGTTCCGCTTGCGATGGTCGCTCGCCACTTCAATGTCTTTGCCCAGAAATCGCAACAACTTAGGAATGTCGGCCTTGTCGATCAGCTTACGGACACCTACCTCTGTAGCCTTGTTGACCGGAACCAGAATGGTCGTGCTCTCTTGGAAATCCAGCGGCTTGAGCTGGTACAGCTTGACTTTAGCACCGCCAAC
>DATEFT010000408.1:0-5822 GCA_035280505.1 Blastocatellia bacterium
ACGATTGAAGCGTATTCTCGACGATTCCGCGTTGAAGAGCGTGCATGAGTCGGCGCGGCGCTTGCTCGGATTCGTCGATTATCGCCTGGATCCGGAGAGACGGGTCCGTGAACTGGCCCAGGCGGTGCTGCGAAAGAGTTCCGGCAAGACCATTCGACAGGATGTGATCGATTACACGCGGCTGCTGGACCAGTACGAGGACGTGGATCGCAAGGTCACGGCGCCGGCCTCGGCCCGGCAGGACGACCTCACCGATTGGCTCTTCACGTTTCAGACCCGGAGCGATGAGGCGCTCAACCATTCGCTGCAGCGCTGGACCGAGACGTCGTCGTCCTGGTGGCTGATCGCCGCGCTGGCCAGGATCGATCTCAAACATCCGCAGGCGACGGCGTTGCTCGAGGCCGCGGCCGCGGTGCCGCCCGGTTCCCCGCCCTTTGCGACGGCGGTCTATCACTGGTTGCGATTGACGATCGAGGCGGGACGTCCGGAGGCGGCGCGGGACAAGCTGGATCGGTTGCTCGTGCCCGGAACACCGCTGCCGGTTTCGGCCAGCAACCAGTTGCTCGTGATGCGGACCAGGCTCGCCCGTACTCCCGAGGAGTTCTTCAAGTTCGCGCAACGCGGGCCGGCCAGCGTCACCTACAACGGCGACGACCAGGAATTGCCGATCGAGGAGACGGAGACGGACCTGGACGCGGATCTGAAGCCGTTCGTCAAAGGGCGCGTGAGCTTCGGCGAAGATGCGGTCAAGGTGATGAATGAGGCGCTGCCGCTGACCCTGATCAAAAATGCGGCCATGGACGCGGCGCTGCCCGCCCACCTGCGTCGCCTGCTCGCGATCGCGGGGTGGACCCGCGCCGTGCTGCTCGACGACGACGAGACGGCCCGGACGCTCGCCCCGGTCCTGCTCACGTTGCTGCCCGTCATGAAAAAGCCGCTCGACGCCTATCTCGCCGCCGACAATGCCACGGAACGGAAAGACGCGGCGCTCTATCTGATCCTGAAATTTCCCGGCCTGCGCCCGCACGTCGATGCCGGATTGGCCAGGTTGACCCCGCTCGAACGGGCGGACAATTACCGTGATAATTGGTGGTGCAATTACCGCGGATCGGTGACCGGCGTCAGGCCCGAGCCGGCCGGCCGGGAGCAGCCCGCCTTTCTCAGCGCCGAGCAACAGTCCGCCGCGGCCGCCGAGAGACAGAAATTGGAGGCGCTCGAAATCGGGCCGAACGATCTCTGCATCCGCGCCGTCGAATGGGCCAAACGCAGCCCGGCCGATCCCCGAGTGCCGGAAGCCCTGCACCGGGCCGTCACCGCCACCCGCCTGGGCTGCCGCAACAAACAGACGCGCCGATACTCCAAACTCGCGTTCGACACGCTGCATAAGCAGTACCCGAACAGCTCCTGGGCCAAACAGACGAAGTACTATTTCGGTGAAGAGTGAACAACTGACCAAGTCAGGTGACAAACCGCGAAAGACGCGAAACACGCTGAATCATCGATCATTCGCATCTTTCGCGGTGACAGACATTAAAAGCCATTCCCAAACCTCTTCGCGCTGAAGTTCCGGAACTCGATCATGCCCGAGGTTTCAGGAATTTCTCCTGGCTTCAGCCACCGTTTTGCCATACAATCGAACTTAGCCGGAGCCATCATCGTTTACACAACTTGGCCGGAGCCATCATCGTTTACAAGGACGATCAGCATCCATCGCACGATCGACGGCAGTTGTTGTCGATCTTCGATTAAAGCGGTACACTCGCCGGCCGTCAGCCGCGATCGTCAGGAAGAGATCTTCGGAACAGCGGTATCGATCACTAATTCTTATGGTGTGGCCTTCTCTCCCAAAGTATTTTATTGCCCATGCCGCCCAGGATTCGGACCACTCGTCCGACGAAGTCGCGCCATTGGCGCACGTCCTCGATAGTTTCTTGACTGGAGATGGTCGCCTCAATGAGCGCGGATGGGTCGTGGCGACCGATTGCCTCGGCCACCTGCATCTCTTGCCGGATAGCGATCGGGAGTCATTCCCGGCGTCGATTCAGAATGAGCTGGCGTTCCACGAACTGTCGGCTGGCGGCCGGACCCGGCAGACGCGGTCGATCCAGGCGTCCCAAGTCTTTCTCTTCCACTTCGAATTGCTCGAACAGCTCGCCGGAGCGCCCGGCTTCAACGACCCGGTCTATCTCTATGGGACGTTGTACGGCCCCTGCCCGGAGGCTCCCGAAGGCCCCTCGGGAGAGGAGACACGGATGATCGGGATTGAAGGACAGTTGGCCGTCTCGCGGGGTGACGTCATGGAAGCGTTGATTCAAGGGACGGAGTACGCCTTCCGGTATGCTCTGCCGCGAGACGAAAGCGGCCCGGCCCAGCGTTGTTTCCACCTGCTGCTGCCCGGAGGCGGCGATGAGGAGACCACTCGGGGGGCCGACCTGATTCTGGCCTATCCGTTGCTGCCCGTCGAATTGAGATCGGCGGGCGTGTCGAATGAGTTCGTCGTCAGCCAGGTGATCTATGACCTGTTGAGCGCGATCAAAGAGGATGCCATTCGTGAACAAGTCGAACATCCCCTGCGATCGATGGTGTTGCCGGTCCCCAGCCGGTCCGTTCTCGAACAGGAGTTGCAATCGCAGGGCTACACCATCAACGGAGACCAGGCCGTCAAACCGAAGACCGGCGCGGGCGCGCGGGGCCTGCTCGCGGCGGTCTTCGGCCCGCTGATCAACGACCGGCTGGAACTGCCGCCGGAAGGGACGGTGGATGAGTTTCTCGGTTTGGCCGGTCAAGCGTTGGCCGCCATGCCCGGGTGGCCGCCGCCTCGAACGACCGCCTTGCGAAGTCGGGTGAGGCCGGCGCCGAGCCGTTTGCGCCTGGCAGACCGGGTTCCGTTCTCTCCGGCGCCGCCCCGGATCCAGCCACCCAACGCGCCGGCCCTTCCGAGAGTCCGAACGGCGAGACCGGTCCAGAAGGCCAGGCCGGGCAACGAACCTCCAGCCTGGATGCAGGATTTCATCGCGGCCCATTGCCGCCCGGAGTCCCCTCCGCCCAAATTGACCTCGACCGCCGCGCCGAAACCGCCCCGGGGCGACCGCGCGAAGCGAGGCTCCGCGGCCGTGCCGCCCGAATGGATGAAAGATTTCGATCAACCTTCGCCGCCAGCTCAGCCGCCGGCTGAAGTGAAGAGGAAGAGTTCCAGCGGCAAACCGGAATCCCCGGAATGGATGGATGACTTCGAATAGCTACCGAGGTCCGACCAAATAAAACTTGCAGAAAGGCAGGTCTCAGTATGTCACACGAGAAACCGGTCGCCCCTTTCTCCGACCTCCACGTCGAGAATGGGCGAGTCAGGGCCACGCTCCTTCATGACCCGAGCGTCGAGGGGCTGGAGATGGCAATTTACATGGATGGGTCAGGCAGCATGGAGCCGGAATATCAATACCGGAAGAGCTCCTGGAATCTCTTGTTGGAATGGTTATTCGGAGCGCCGGACTCGGCGAACGGATCCGACGGCCTCCTGCGCAACCAGGTGGAACCGCAAGTCCGGTGGATGCTGGAATACCTCGCCACCAAAGATCGCAACGGCTTGCTGAGGGTCGCCTATTGGGCCTGCGGAGAGTCCGGGAACAAGATTGAAGTGGTGGGCGATCTGCAGGGCGTGAACGTCGAAAACTACCAATTCCCCGGCCCCCGGCAAATGGGAGGGCAGACCCATCTCAAACCGGCCATGCAGGATTTCGTCAAGTACCTGACGGAGCAGATTCCCCATGGCGCCCGGCGCGGATGCGCGGTCTTCGTGACTGACGGCGCCCTGCATGATGCCCAGGACGTCATCGCATACAGCCGGAAGCTCGCTCGAGAGATCGCCTCCGGCAGATTGCCGCGCCTCAATTTCATCCTGGTCGGAGTCGGCGATTCGGTCGATGAGAAACAGATGGAGGAGATCGCCCACGAAGAGTATCGCGGCGTCGGGCATCTCTGGTGTCACCGGATTGCGGAAGAGATCGATCAAGTCGCGGAACTGGTGGCCGTGCTGGTCGACGAAACCATGACGGTCGCGGCGGGCGGAACCATCTATGACGATCGGGGAGAGATCGTGAAGGTTTACGAAGCGCGGCTGCCCGCCGTCCTCGAATTCAACATTCCGGTGGACTCCCAATATTTCGCCCTTGAAGTCAACGGCCGGCGATTCGTTCAACCCATCCCGGAAGATGATGATGACCATTGATTCATGGCGGCGCGCAAATCTCGATCGAGTCGACGCCCCTGAACGGCGCCGGCTCGGACTCTCAATCGTCTCGGATCCGCTGTGGAGAAATAACTATGTCAGACCAGCATGAAGTGATCGTCAAACCCTTCTCCGATGTCCACAACCGAAATGGAAACGTGATCGCCACCTTGCTGCATGATCCGGCGGTCGAAGGCCTGGATGTGGCGTTATACATGGATGGTTCGGCCAGCATGGAGGATGAGTACGGGCCGCGAGGAATTCTGGCGACTCTGGGGCCGGTCCGCAATCAGGTCGAACCGCAGATGCGTTGGATGCTCGAGTACCTGGCGACCAAGGACCGCGACGGAGTGCTGCGCGTCGCTTATTGGGCCACCGGAGACGGATCGCAGCTCGAAGTGGTCGGCGATCTCGCCGGGGCGCAAGCCCAGGGTTACAAGTTTCCGGGACCGCGCTACTACGGCAAGGCGACGGTCCTGCTGCCCGTCCTCCGCGACTACATTACCCATATTCGCCAAGAGGTCTCTCGGGGGGCGCGCCGAGGACTGGCCGTCATCATCACGGACAGCCAGGTTCACGATCCAAATGATGTGAAGGACTACTCCGCCCAGGTGGCCAAGGAGATTGCGGCCGGGCGGTTGCCGCGGCTGGGCTTCGTGCTGGTCGGAGTCGGCGATCAGATCGACGAAGAGCAGATGGAGGAGATCTGCCACCAGGAGTATCCGGGGGTCGGACATCTCTGGTGCCATCGCGTCGCCGACCGAATGGAGGAGATGGCCGAACTGGTCGCGATCCTGGTCGATGAGACCATGACGGTCGCGGCGGGCGGAACCATCTACGATGATCAGGGACAGATCCTGCGGGTCTATGAGGCACGTCTTCCCGCCGTGCTCGAGTTCAAGATCCCGCCCCGCTGCAAGAGCTTCACGCTCGAGGTCGCGGGACAACGATATACCCAGCCGGTCCCTAAAGAAGATCATGATGATTAAATCGATTGATCAACCGCGAAAGACGCGAACCGCCCTTTCTCGCGTCTTTCGTCGTTGAAAAAAAGCCAAGGGCGCTTTCATAAGCTGAAACCCTGAGGGAAGAAGATATGGCAAACCACAAATCGGACCGGCCCTCGTCACTCCCGGTCACCGCCGGAACCGAGCCCGACCACGGTCATGACCACGACCACCAGCATGGGCCCGGTTGCGGTCACGATCATCACGATCATCACGATCATCACGATCATCACGATCATGGGCCCGGTTGCAGTCACGATCATCACGACCATGATCATCACGATCATCACGATCATCACGATCATGGGCCCGGTTGCGGCCACGATCATCACGACCATGATCATCACGATCATGGTCACCCTCCGAGTTCCGAGCGGGCGGCCTACGTCGGGGTCAAACCGGCAGAGAGCGGCGGGCGGGCCTGCCAGTTCGACCTCCAGGCGGTCATTCCCGGCGAGACTGACGAGTTCGGCAGGTTCGAAAAGCTCGAGCAACTGGTCGAAGCCCGGGTCGGAGTGACCGATGCCCATGTCCGCCGCGACTCCGGAGAGCCGGAGATCTGCATCCATTATGACCACGAACAATTGACC
>DATEFT010000409.1:0-5650 GCA_035280505.1 Blastocatellia bacterium
CGGATTGCGGCCGGCCCGTTCGTTCACCAGTTTGAGCGTGCGGGCCAGGTACCGGCCGTTGCGATCGGGAAAGACCGTCCAGTAGGCGCCGGTCAGGCAGGGCACCTTCAGCGGATCGCGCGTGATCATCTCCAGCGAGAATCTGACCTTCGGATTGGCCTTCTGCAGAATCGCGACGATCTTCGGGAGGTCCAGGAGGCCCGTGCCCAGCGGAACCTCCGAGAGCAGGAACCCGTCCGGATCGGGGCGCACGTCCATGTCCTTGACGTGCGTCGATCGGACATAGGGCGCCAGGGTCTCGGCCGTCTCCAGGGGATCGTCGAGCAGCGCCAGGTTGTTGCCGAAATCGAGGCAGACGCCGAGATACTCGCTCGAATAGGTCTGGAGCAGGCGTTGCAGCTCCTCGAGCGTCCAGTCTTTGTGATTCTCGAGCGCCACCTGGACCCGGTGCTTCTCGATGATCGGGAGGGCCAGTTTGAGGGCCCGGTGGCTCTGCTCGACCCATTGCTTCCAATCGGCCAAGGTGGCGAAGCTCTCGTACCGGCGGCCGCTGAGCATGGCGACCCGCACCGCGATCGCCCCGGCCGCCTTGGCGTCCGTGAGGCTCTTCTCCAGGACCAACATCTCGCCGTTGCGAGGGATCGAGGCCGCCGCTTCCAGATACATCCCGAGCTGCTCGGCCCGCGCCCGCAGCCTGCCCAGATCGCCGTTGAGCGGCGTCTGGATGCCCCCGGCTCCGAGCGCGGAGCATCTCTCCAGAAACTGGTAGGCGTCGCGCGGGCCGAAGTTGGCGGGGCCGCCAGGGCCGCCAAGGCCGCCAAGGCCAAACGAGGTGTATGCGATCCCCATTCTGGACGGCGGAGCGGCCAGGCCGACTCCCCAGACGGCCAGCGAGGCGGCGGCGCCCTGCAGGAAGGCGCGGCGGTCGATCTGCGGTGTGAACGAATCCTCTCTGCTTCGAGTCATGGTTACCTCCTCGGCAAGAGGGCGAAGGCGAAGAGCAGGTCGCCCGCGCCCACGACCAGATATTGCTGACCATCCATCATGAAGGTCATCGGCCCGTTGCTGACCATGGCGCCCGTGCGGAAATGCCACAGGATTTGGCCGGTCGCCGGGTTGAAGGCGATCAGGTTGCCCGACGCGTCGCCGGTGAAGAGCAGTTTGCCGGCGGTCGTCAGGATGCCCGGCCCGGCATTGCCCCAACCTCCGCTCGGGTATTTGTGGCTCCAGGCGATCCGGCCCGTCCGGTAGTCGATGGCCTTCAGGACCGGCTCCGCGAAGAGGCCCCCGCCCGTGCCGCCGTAGCCTTCGGGTTGCTCCTCGGTGTCGGTCAGATGGGCCACGCTGTATCCCTCGCGGGCGTTGACGTAGAAGAGCCCGGTCTCGGGGCTGTAACTGGGCGGCGGCCAGTTGGAGCCGCCCCCCGAGGGGAGGTCGATCAGCGAGCCGTCGATCTTGGGCTCCTTGTCCGGATCGGGAATCGGTTGGCCGCGTTCGTCCAGGCCTTTGGTCCAGTTGGTCCCGACGTATCCCTTGGAGAGCAGGTTCTGCCCGTTGGTCCGGTCGAGCACGAAGAAGAAGCCGTTCCGGGCCGCCTGGGCCAGCAGCTTGCGCGGACGGCCCTCGAAGACCCCATCAAAGAGGACCGGCGTCTCGACGTTGTCCCAGTCGTGCGTGTCATGCGGCGAGACCTGGAAGTACCAGACCAGCCGGCCGGTGTCCGGGTTCAAGGCCACGATCGAGCAGGTGTAGAGGTTGCTGCCCTGACGCCCCTGTCCGGCATAGACCGGGTTCGGATTGCCCGTGCCGTAATAGATCAGGTTGAGTTCCGGGTCGTAGGTGCCGGGCATCCAGGGCATGCCGCCGCCGTGCTCCATCGCGTCCTTGTTGGGCCAGGTCTCCGCGCCCGGCTCGCCCGGCCGCGGAGTCGTGTTCCATCGCCATTGCCGCGCGCCGGTCTCGGGATCGTAGGAGTCCAGATATCCGGGCACGTCCATGGCGTCGCCGCCGACCCCGACGATCACGTGATTCTTGACGATCAGCGGAGCGGTGGTCGTGAAGTACTGCCGCCTCTCATCGGCGATCTCCTGGCGCCAGCGCTCCTTTCCGGTCTTCGCTTCGAGCGAGATCAGCCAGCCGTCCGGACCGAGAAAGTAGAGCCACTCGCCGTACATCCCGACCCCGCGCTGGCCGACCAGGTGGCCGCCCTTGTCTTTCCAGACGTAGTGCCACAGCTCGTCGCCGGTGCGCGCGTCGACGGCCCAGACGTGGTTGGGAATCGTGAAGTAGAGGATGCCGTCGACCAGGAGCGGCGTCGATTTGATCTCCGGATTGCCGATGCCGCGTTGAGCCCCGATGTTGACGCGAAAGATCCATTTCACCGCCAGCCGCCCGAGGCTGGAGGAGTCGATCTGTCTCAACGTGCTGTAGCGCCGGCCCGAGTAGTCGCCGTTGTAGGTCGGCCAGGTCTCGACCGGCGGTTTGAGCAGCGCCTGCGGGTCGAGGCTCTGCCCGCCGGCCGGCGCCGGCAGCAGCGTCAGGATGAGAGCGAGGAGCAGGGAAGCAGGTCTCATTTCAAGGTCACCAGATAGGCCGTCAGGTCGTGCATGATCTCGTCGGTATACTTGCCGAGCAGCTCCCGGTGGGCCCGGAGCCGGTCCTCGACCTCGACCTGGATCCGGCCGCCCTCGCGCGACCACGAGCGCAGACGGCCCGACGCATCGTAGAGCGAGACGTGAAAATCATCGAGCCGTTTGAGGGTGCCGGTCACGCGCTCTCCGCCGGCCAGGGTCACGGTGGCCTTCCTCGGCGCCGTGGTCGCGGCTCCGGCGCCGTTGGCGTCCGGCCACAGGAGGCGGGTTTGAATCACGTCGGGCGCATACTTGCCGCCGATCCCGGCCAGGTCGCCCGTGATCGAATGGCAGGCGGTGCAGCCGCCGGGGCCGTTGAACCAGGCTTCGCCCTTCCGGGCGTCGCCGTTGACCACGTTCAGACGCTGGTAGAGGCCGCGATTGGCCGCCAGTTCGACCTGCAGGTGCAGGAACTGCGCGAGGTCGTAGGTCTGGGACTCGGTCAGAGCAGGGAACCCGGGCATGCCATTTTCAGGGCGTCCTTTGAGCAGGAACGGCCCGATCAACTCGCCGCGCTCGTCGTGCAGCACCATCACCGAACGGATCAGGTTGGGGCCTTCGGCGCCCCGGGCCTTGGCGCCGTGGCACAGCGCACAGTTGGGCCCGTAGAGCCTGGCGCCGCGCTCCGCCGCGACCGGATCGGGCGGCGGGCCGAGCCCCAGGAATTCGCGTAGATTGCCGCGTCTGCCTCCCGGCGCCGTCGGCGTCTGGCCTTCCTGCGGGCCGGGATGAACAGCGGTCGCGGCGAGCAGGAAGACGGCACCACAGAGAGCGATTCGAAGACGAAAGGTTCTCGAGTGAGACATAATATTCACACTAATCCAACGGCCGACTTCCTGTAAACCATTCGCCGGTCTTCTTTTGGCCGGGCCGGAGATTAAATCTCGGGGGGCCGCAATATCCCCGGCCGATTCGCGTCTACTACTCATGAAAGTCAAGGAGAACGGTCGACGACCGGACCGAGAACTCATCACCGGAACGAGGATTAAGATGGCATATCTCAAAGTCATGGAACCCACGGGCGAGGCCGTCTGCGGCGCGCCGCTACAACTCTTCGAGCGAATTCAGCAATGGCTCGACGGCTTTTTCGCTCCCGCCGGCGGAGCTCGCACCGCCCAGCCTCCGAACGGAACCGGCCCGAATCTCCCCCGGGTGCCGGCCCTCACGTTCAGGCATGAAGGTGAGGATCGGGGGCTCCTGCAGGAACTCCGGCAGCGGCGTTTCTCCTCGCCGCTGCTGGAGGCCCAATGGCAAGCCGTCCAGGCGCTGAAGTCCGATGCTCCGTACTTCTACAAATACGAGCGCTGCGCCGCGTTCCTGAAAGAGTATTGGAACCGCCCGGAGGATGTTCAGAACTTTTTACGGATCCTCGGCCTCAGGGGGACCATCGACCTGATGCTGGAACTGAGCCTGGGGCCGCTGGGCGACTCCGGCGGGGCCCGTTACCTGGGGCTGGCGCTGCTGGCTCTGAACGGGGTCGGGCGACTCAACGCGCGGGACTTGAAGAACCTCCTGCCGCCATTGTCACGGGCCCTGGCCTTGCCGGTCGTCTCCAACACCGCGCGGGCCAACCTGCTGCTGGCCTTCTCCCTGGGATTCGGCGACCGGGCCGAGTTCATGGTGCAACTGGCGGCCGCGCTCGGCGAGGATCTCTACCGGCAGGCCATCGCCGATAGCCTCAGGCAGGGCTCCGATGACGAAGCGCGTGGCTTGCCGGAGGCCGACCGGTTGCCGGACGCGGTGAGGTTCGGCGGAGAACACCGGATCTTCGCCAGGATGCATACCAATATTGTCCGGTACTACCGGGAGCAGGCGGTCATGGTTCTTTAAGAATCGGGATCCGATTGAGATGAGCCGTGTTCCTTAGCCATGGCTCATCGCGCGCGTAACAAGGCGTACCATCGAGGTACCTATGCTTGTTAGACCATATCATTCGTGTTAGAGTCCGAACATGATGGGGATCGTACCATCAACTCGCCTTTAAATCAGGGTTGTATTTCATATTTCAGTTAGTGACAGGGTGCAGGGGCTTCAGGAGCGGGGCTTCGCCGTCATCATCGATGCCGGCGGAAGCAGGGGATCGAGCCTGTGGGAGGTCTGTCTGCGATCACTCTGCGACTGGCCGGACTTCGACCGGCGGCGAGGTATCACTCAAAAGGAGAACAGGACATTATGTGTCGCGCACGTCGGATCCTCTCAACATTGGTAGTCATGGCTTTCTTGACGGTGACGGCCTGGTCCCAGACCTTCCGCGGCGGAATCTCGGGCAGCGTTACCGACAATACCGGCGCGGTCATTGCCGGCGCCGGCGTCCAGATCGTCAATCAGGCGACCGGGCTGACCCGCACCCAGGAGACCACCTCGACCGGGGATTTCACCTTCGCCGAGTTGCCGGTCGGTTTCTATACCCTGACCGTCAGCCGACAGGGATTCCAGACTCAAAAGGTCGATCGGATCGAAGTGGCCGTCGGCCGGGTGACCAATCTGCCGGTCGCCCTGGGAGTGACCCAGACCAAGGAGACGGTTGAGGTGCAGGCCGCGGCCGCCACCCTGGAGACGAGCTCCTCGACTCTCAACGCCGTGGTCAATCAGCGCGCGGTTCAGGAGATTCCGCTCAACGGCCGCGATTTCCGCACCCTGCTCTACCTGACGCCCGGGTACAACCAGAGCAATTCGATGAACGGCAATCGCGCCAATCAGAACAACTGGCAGATCGACGGCACGGACAACAACGATTTCTGGCAGAACTCGGAGGCGGTGAATCAGGGGAGCATCTCCGGGATCGCCGGCGTGCTGCTGCCGATCGAGTCGATCGATCAGTTCAACCAGCAGTCGGCCGGCGGCGGCGATTTCGGTCGCAACCCCGGATCGATGGTCAATGTCGCGCTCAAGTCCGGAACCAATCAGCTCCACGGCTCGGCCTACTACTTCAATCGAAACGAGGCCTTCGCGGCCAGCTCGCCGTTCGTTGCGGGCAACAAGCTGCGCAACGATCAGCTCGGGTTCTCGGTCGGCGGACC
>DATEFT010000410.1:0-9260 GCA_035280505.1 Blastocatellia bacterium
AAAGAGTCAGTTGTCTGTTCTGTCACGTCTCGGCGCCGGGATCCAAAGCGATGCAGATCAAAGCGAATGACCTCGATCGAGTTGCGGTCGGCACAGCGGGAAAGAGATAACGGGTCACCACGGCATCAAGGTGAAAATCTGCTGAAATCTGATAGACTATGCCGTTCGTCCTATTATTTCCGTCTGTTCCATGATTGCCGCTGAGGAATTATTTGATGAGTACAGCCAAAGCCAAACTGAGCGCCAGGACCGAGAACTACCGTAACTTCATCGGCGGCCGGTGGGTCAAACCCGCGGGCGGCGCCATGCTCGAGAATCGGAACCCGGCGGATGTCCGGGACCGGGTCGGCCTGTTCCCCGCCTCCACCGCCGAAGACGTCGAGGCGGCGGTGCGCGCGGCGGCCGCGGCGCTTCCGAAATGGAGAGCGACGCCGGCTCCGAAACGGGGCGAGATTCTCTATCGCCTGGGCCAGATCTTGCTCGAGCGGAAGGAGCAGCTCGCCACCGACATGACGCGCGAGATGGGCAAAGTCCTGAAAGAGACGCGCGGCGACGTGCAGGAGGCCATCGATATGACCTTCTATGCGGCCGGCGAGGGCCGCCGCCTCCACGGTTACACCACGCCTTCGGAGTTGCCCGAGAAGGCGGCCTGGTGTGTGCGGCAACCGATCGGCGTCTGTTCGCTGATCACCCCGTGGAACTTTCCGATGGCGATTCCCTCCTGGAAGATGATGCCGGCGCTGATCTGCGGCAATACCCTGGTCATCAAACCGGCCGAAGATACGCCGCTCTCGACCATCAACCTGGTCAAGGCCGCGGAGGAGGCCGGAGTGCCGGCGGGCGTGATCAACGTCGTGATCGGCACGGGAGAGGCCGCCGGAGCGCCGCTGGTCTCCCATCCGGGAGTCCGGCTGGTCTCGTTCACCGGATCGACCGAGACCGGGCGCCTGGTCGCCGAAGAGGCGGGCCGGACCGGCAAGAGCTGCTCGCTCGAGATGGGCGGCAAGAACGTCATCATCGTCATGGACGACGCCGACCTGGAGTTGGCGGCCGAGGGCACGACCTGGGGCGCGTTCGGCACCTCCGGCCAGCGCTGCACGGCCTCTTCGCGCGTCGTGGTCCACAAGCGGGTCTACAAGCGATTCGTCGAGAAGTTGACCGAGCGCGCCAGGGCGCTGCGGATCGGCCACGGCCTCGACCGGAAGGTGGATGTCGGTCCCGTGATCAATGAGGAGGCGGTCCGGAAGATCCTCGGCTACATCGAGATCGGCCGGAACGAGGACGGCGCGACGCTGCATCTCGGCGGCCGGCGCCTGGAACGCGGCGATCACCGGCACGGCTACTTCATCGAGCCGACCATCTTCACGGATGTCAAACCGCAGATGCGGATCGCGCAGGAAGAGATCTTCGGACCGGTGGTCAGCGTGATCCCCTGCCGCGACCTGGACGAGGCGATCGAGATCGGCAACGGCGTGCGCTACGGCCTCTCGTCGTCCATCTACACCGGCCAGGTCAACCGGGCGTTCCGGGCCATGGAGGCGCTGAACACCGGCATCTTCTATGTCAACTCTTCGACCATCGGAGCCGAGGTGCACCTGCCGTTCGGCGGCACCAAGGCGACCGGCAACGGCCATCGCGAGGGCGCCATGGCCTCGTCGCTCGACATCTTTTCCGAATGGAAAGCGATCTACGTCGACTACAGCGGCCGACTCCAGAAAGCACAAATCGATAACCAATAATCATCAATTACTCAAGGAGAGATAAAGCTAATGGCAAAGTGTCCAGTAACGCGCAAAGAATTTCGAGACGGGGCCAAACCGGTCAAAGTCGAGATCAATGGCGTTCCCATGATGGCGGAAGTGAAAGAGTTTTCGACCGGATCGCTCGGTTGGTATCTGAACGGTAAATCCGTGATCGACATCGACGGCAAACAGGTCACGGTGCAGATCGGGATGAACCTGACGATCGTCGGCAGCAAAGACCTGCCGCAGGATGAGGCTTCGGAGAGCGCCGCGGTATGATCGTCGGGCTCCCGAAAGAGATCAAAGATCACGAGTCCCGGGTCGGCCTCACTCCCGCGGGGGTCAAACTGTTGAGCGACGGCGGTCATACGGTGCTGATCGAGAGCGGCGCCGGAGAAGGCAGCGGCATCAGCGATGCCGAATATACCGCGGCTCAGGGTCAGATCCTCGATGCGGCCGAGGCCATCTGGGAACGCGCCGATCTGATCGTCAAGGTCAAGGAGCCTGTCGGACCTGAATACTATCGCCTGCGGGAGGGTCAGATCCTCTTCACCTATCTGCACCTGGCGCCCGATCCGAAACTGACCCGCCGCCTCATGGAGTGCCAGGTGACGGGCATCGCGTACGAGACCATCACCAACGCCGAGGGCCATCTCCCGTTACTGACGCCGATGTCGGAGGTGGCGGGGCGCATGGCCGTCCAGGTCGGCGCGCACTACCTGCAGAAGACCGAGGGCGGGCGCGGCGTCTTGATGGGCGGCGTGCCCGGCGTGCTGCCGGCGAAGGTCGTGATCATCGGCGGCGGGGTGGTCGGCATCAACTCGATCAAGATGGCGGTGGGGTTGGGCGCCAACGTCACCGTCCTGGACAAGAATCTCGACCGGTTGCGCTACCTGGACGAGATCTTCGGGCCCTCCATCAAGACCCTGGTCTCGAACCCGTACACGGTGCAGGACGCGATTGCGAACGCGGACCTGGCCATCGGCGGGGTGCTGATCCCCGGCGCCTCCGCGCCGCGGCTGATCACCCGGGAGATGCTCAAGACCATGCACCGTGGAGCGGTGATCGTCGATGTGGCGGTCGATCAGGGCGGCTGCATCGAGACCACGCGGCCGACGACCCACAGCCACCCGACCTTCTACGTTGACGAGGTCTTGCACTATTGCGTGGCCAATATGCCGGGCGCGGTGCCTCGAACCTCGACCTTTGCTCTAACAAATGCTACGCTACCCTTTGCTTTGAAGTTGGCGAACAAGGGATTCAAAGATGCGATCACTTCGGACCTTCACTTGAAGAACGGCGTGAACACCTATCGAGGCCACATCACCTATCGGGCCGTGGCGGAGTCGCAAGGGTTGCCCTATACACCGATCGATGAATTGATTTAAGTTCTATCTGCGAAGCCGGCCGGAGCGCTTTCGGGCCGGCTCGCGTTGAACTTTCCGAGGAAATGGCAAAAGGAATTAAAATCATCGAGGTTGAGCCGGGGTCGCTCGCCGCCGAACTGGAACTGGGGGTCGGAGATCGGGTCTGGACCATCAACGGCCAGCGTGTCCGCGACGCCCTCGATTTCACCTTCATCACCGCCGGAGAAGAGGAACTCTCGCTGGAGGTCTTGAAGGCCAACGGCGAGGAGTGGCAGGTCGAAGTCGAGAAGGACGAGAGCGAACCCTGGGGCATCGCCTTCGAGCCGATGACGCCGCGCCAGTGCGGCAACGACTGTATCTTCTGTTTCATCCAGCAGAATCCGGCCGGTTCCCGCCCCTCGTTGTGGGTGCGCGACGAAGACATCCGTTTCTCGTTCATGTACGGCAACTATTCGACCCTGACGACCATCAGCAAGGCCGAGGTCCAGCGGGTCATCGAACAGCGGCTCTCGCCGCAGTACGTCTCCGTCCACGCGACCGACCCGGATCTGCGCGCCTATATCCTGGGGATCGACCGGAAGGTCGATCTGCTCGCGCAACTTCGCCATTTCATCGACCACGGAATCGAGATTCACGCCCAGGTCGTGCTCTGCCCGGGAATCAATGACGGCACCCACCTCGAACGAACGATTCGCGAGCTGGCGGAACTGCACCCGGGGATCGTCTCGACGGCGGTGGTGCCGCTCGGGATCACCGATCTCCACCAGTACCGGAACCGATTGACGGCCGTCACCGATCAATTCTGCGCGGAGGTGATCGATCAGTTGGCGCCGATCCAGCGGGAGTTGAAGCGCCGGCTGGGCACGGTCTTTGCGTTCCTGGGCGACGAATTCTATCTGCGCGCGGGCCGCCCGGTTCCGCCCAGGCCGCACTACCGGATCGTGCGCGGGGCGGTCGCCGACGGCGACCAATATCCCCAGATCGAAGACGGCGTGGGCATGGTGCGCCATTTCTTCGAGGGTCACGCGAAACGGCTGAAACAGCTCGCCCGTTTGCGCCGGGAGGGCCGATTCACGCCCGAACAAGCCCGAAAAATCTATGGGACCCTGGCGACGGGGCGGCTCTTCTATCCCATGTTGAAACAGGCCGCGGATGAGATCAACGAGGGGTTCGGCACCCGCCTGCATGTCGCGGAGGTCGAAAACGTCTTCTTTGGCGAGGCCATCACCGTCGCGGGCCTCCTCTCAGGCGTCGATTATCTGAACGCGCGCGCGAAGTTCCGCGGCGAATTTCTGATGATCCCGCCACATAGTTATCGCGAATCCGATAGGAAGTTTCTGGATGGATCGACCCTCGGCGAACTGGTCGCCGAACTGGTGCTGCCCGTCAAAGGCAACTGGAATGAGGTGCTGGGGTTGAACCAACGGCCGGAGGTTCATCAGACCAGCCTCTCGCACGACTACGGATCGGTAACCTCAATCTCCGTGTAGTGGAAATCTGGGGCTGATTACTATGCAAAGTATGCAACTCGAGGAAGGGATCCAGTCTAAACTGATCGAGATGTACGAAGCGCGGGAAGCAATTTTGAGCCGCATCAATCCCGACGCGGTCAGTGTGATCGATATCGACAAATTTCTGCAGGCCGCCGTGACGGAGGTCGGCCAGCGGTTGGCGGTCGATCGATGCAATGTGATCACGCCGTCCCGGGACGGCGGATTTCGGGTCAGCCATGAATATCTGGGAGATCGCGACCTGACGCCCGGCCTGGGCCTCAACATTCCGATGTCGCTGGTCCCGATCGACACGCTGAAAAAATACCTGCCCCAGGCGCGCCACTACTCGATCGACGACTCGCATTCGGCCAATATCCCGCTCTGGGTCCGGACCACGCTGCAGTTGATCGGAACCCGCTCGGTCCTGATTGCGCCCTTCGTCTTCCGCGACGAGCTGCTCGGGATCATGGGGCTCCATTACTGCCACCAGCCGCACCAGTGGACGGAGACCGAGATCAAACTGGTCCAGTGGCTGGGAAGCCAGGTCTCGATCGGCCTGCAATACACCCGGCTCTACAATGAGAAGGAGAAGGAGGTCGAGATCACCAAGTTGATGCTCGAGATCTCCAACGACATCAACACGCGGACCGATTTCAACGAGATCACCACCTTCGTCATCGACCGCGCGCTGGAACTCCTGAGAGCCGATTACGGATGCATCGCGATCCTCGACAATCAGGGCGAGTATCTGCATTTCGATGAACTGAGGGCGCGCCGGGGATTCGACCTGCGAAAATCGGTCGAATCGAAATACCGCGAGGCGCGGGGCCTCCGGCTGCCGGATCATCCGGCCGTCAGCGAACTGCTCGATCAGGGCCAGACCCTCAAACTCGAGGATGCCCGCCAGTCGCCGATCGCGCGCTACCTGTTCACGCACGTGATCAAGGGCAAATCGGCGTTGATCGCGCCGATCACCACCAAGGAGAAGGTCCTCGGGATCATCACGCTGGTCTGGCTCAATGAGCCGACCAGGTTCAATCATTACGACGTTCAAATCCTCAACGGCATCTCCAGCCAGATCGCCATCGCGCTGGAGAAAGATCGGTTGGCGGCCGAGGTCATTCGCCTCAAACGCGAACTCGACGATTTCCGGTCCGGCGAGCGAATCATCGGCTCCTCTCCGAAGATCCGCCGGGCGATCGAGATGGCCCTCTCGGTGGCCGACAGCAACACCACCGTCCTGCTGCAGGGCGAATCGGGGACCGGCAAAGAGCTGGTCTCGAGCCTCATCCAATTCAATTCGCGACGTGCTTCGCGTCCCTTCGTCACTATTAATTGCGGCGCCATTCCCCAGGGCCTGCTCGAGACCGAACTCTTCGGCCACGAACGCGGAGCCTTCACCGACGCCCGCTCGCGCCGGATCGGCCGCTTCGAGGAGGCCAACGGCGGCACGCTCTTTCTGGACGAGATCGGTGAGATGAGTCTCACGGCCCAGGTCAGCCTCCTGCGGGTCCTGCAGGACGGCGAGTTCACCCGCGTCGGCGGCAATGAAGTTATCAAGACCGATGTCCGGGTGGTCGCCGCCACCAACAAGGATCTGGAGAAAGAGATCGAGGAAGGCCGCTTCCGCCGCGACCTCTTCTATCGCCTCAATGTCTATCCGATCCTGCTCCCGCCGCTCCGCGAGCGGCCCGAAGATATCGAGCAACTCGTCGCCTATTTCGTCGAGCGCTTCCAGCAGAAGAGCGGTAAACGGATCTCCGGCATCTCGGACCGGGCCCTCCATATCCTGAGGAGCTACTCCTGGCCGGGCAATGTGCGGGAACTTGAAAATTGCATGGAGCGGGCCGTGATCGTGGCGGCCGGCCGCACAGTCACCGAGAAAGATCTGCCGGAGGCCATTCGCGCCCACACCTTGTCCGACCAGATCAGCAATTTCGAATTGACGATTCCGATGAAGATGGAGGACCTGGAACAGATTATAATCAACAAAACTCTCATCTACACCAACGGCGACAAGGCCAAAGCGGCCCGCCTGCTTGGAATCGGCCGCAAGACGCTCTATCGCAAACTCGAACAATACAAGAAGCAGTAGACAGATCGCCCCTTTCAGAGTAAAGTTTTACTGGTTCTCGATCTGCTGAGTTTTGCCTTCGAATCTCCCTGAAATATTGAGACCAGATTAATTATTTTCGCCTGTGTTGAAGGATTAGCATCCCCCGTTTCATTCGATCATCAAATAGTGTCGCGCTGTCACAGACCCATCGCCGGCTTGAATATCTGGAGTCCCCCAAGGTGATAGAGGCCTCGATCAGTGTGCAAGAATTGCTCTGTTTTTCGTTCTCTCAATCGATTCTCCGAGGGCTATCTTGATTTTACCTGGATCGAATATTAGTATTTCTGGCAAGAGGTGAGCTGCTAATGAAAATATGTCCAAAATGTCAGCAACAGTATCCTAATGGCTTTCAGTATTGTCCAAGCGATACTGAGATCCTGCTCACAAACGAGGAGTACGTGCGCCGCACGAAACCTCTCTCTGCCACTCCGGTTGCAGAGCGCAACGCTCCGATCGCCGAGCCCAAGACTCCGGTCGCCGAGCCCAAGACTCCGATCGCAGAACGCCGCCCCTCAATTCCCGAGCGCCCCAATCCGGTTCCGGAACGCAAAACGACGCCGACCGCGCGCCCTGAACCTCCGGGAGTAGAAGTCGTCCCGCTGAGGAATCAGCCGCCGGCCGAACCACCGGCCGCGAGACCGCAGAGACCGATGACTCCGCCGGCTCAACAGGCGAGCCGGGAGTCGGCGGTGCCGCCGTTGCCGTTCCGTAAACCCGAAGCGCAGCATCCGATCTCGGAGCCGCCTAGAAGATCGGCCGAAGAGGTTCCCGTTCCCAGAAGGGTGACCGAGGATGCTCCCAGAAGACCGCAGCCGATTCAAGAGGATGTTCCCAGAAGACCGCAGCCGGCCCAACCTGTAAATCGGCCGGCTCCGACGCAGGCACAGAGCTCGGTGCCCGCGCCGAGACCGACGCCGAGACCGGCGCCGGCGCGACCGATGGCCCAGACGCCTGCCTCTCAATCGTTCCAGGCGCCGAGAGCGACGTATCAGAGCAATGCTCAACCCACTCTCAACTTCTCTGTTCCGGATCAGGGTGGTCTGGTTTCGAGACTGGCCGCCGGCCTGAAGAATATCGGAGACGTCTTCAAGAGTGGTCCGGCAGTGCGGCCCGGCGCGGCTGGGGACTTCAAATTTCTGCTGCCTGAAGAGCCGCTCGTCAAACGGATTGGGCGGGAGGTCGGAATCGCCTTTGCGGAGATTCGGCGCAATCCCGGTCAGTTCATCAGGGGCGAGGGAGGCAACCGCTATCGTCGCAATGCGTTGCTGGCCGGATCGGAGATGGCCTTCGTGGGGCTGGTCACGATCTATTTCATCAGCATGTCGCTCTCAACCGCCGGCAAGCAGAACACGACGATGCTGAAGGCGGCCTTCATCGGCTTCGCCGCCTACCTGGCGGCCTGCTATTTGACCCGGGGTTTTCTGCTCTACAGGTTGATCAGCCGCGCCACCGCCAAGTTCGGCGCATCGAAACTGGCTCTGGAGTTCGCCAACTGGACACCACTGGTCGCAGTCCTGCTGCTCACCATCTTTCTCTCAAACTACAAGTTCTATTGCCAGATCTTTCCCGACCGTTGTGTTCCACCGGAAGATATTCAGATCGCGGATAAACTGATTCAGATCCCGGACATCGCCCAGGTCACCAAGATCGACGTCAAACTTGACGAATCGCCGAAGGTGAAGAAGCAACAGATCGGCGGCAGCAAACCCAAACCGAAGCCGGCCTCCGGAGGCGGAGGTGGCGGCAAACAACAGCCGACGCCTCCGAGCCAGGGAGTTCCGCCGGTGATGGCGTTGGTCCAGCCCATCAAACCGCCCGATCCGGAACCGCCGAAGATCAAAAATCCTTCGTTGGTGGTCGCTCAGAATATCTACGGCGACCCCAAAGCCCTGCCGACTTTGAAGGGCCCGATCGGCGATCCGAACGGAGTGCCGGCACCGCCCTCGAGCGGACCCGGTAAGGGAGACGGCATCGGCAGAGGCGCGGGACAGGGCGTGGGCGGCGGCGACGGTGGTGGACTCGGTAATGGTAGCGGAGGCAACACCGGCGGAGGCAATATGGGCCTCGGCGGCGGCGCCAGCGTCCAGCCGATGTCGGCGAGCCTGAAACCGACCATCCTTTACAAAGAGAAGGCCAAATACACGGAAGAGGCGCGACAGAACAAGATTCAAGGGACTGTCACCCTCAACGTGGTCTTCAATGCGGATGGCACCATCTCCCAATTTCGCGTCGTTCGCGGCTTGCCGGATGGCCTGACCGAAAAAGCGATCGAAGCCGCGCGAAAGATTCGATTCCAACCGGCAGTCAAGAACGGACAGCCGGTCAGCGTCCGCGGAAATCTGGAATTTACCTTCAATCTCTACTAAAGCTTTATAGCCAAAGAAGAGGAGAGGCAGGGGCAATCCCCTGCCTCTCTTTTTTTCACCCGGATCTATGCCTGGAATCTATAGAAATAATGGGATCAACGGAAATAGTTGGTTGACGATCAGCAAGATGATGAGTAATATTGCGCATTACTCTGATCAGTGGTGACACACTGTTG
>DATEFT010000411.1:0-2748 GCA_035280505.1 Blastocatellia bacterium
CTGGAGATGAGGCTGGAACAGGGGCTGGTGCGGTTGACCGAGGGAGATATCGATCTGGTCCTCCTGGATCTGAGCCTGCCCGGCAGCGAGGGGCTGGAGACCCTCCTGACGACCCGCCAGCAGGCCCCGCAGTTGCCGATCATCGTCCTGACGGGGAGCGGAGACAGCGAAATGGGACGGCATGCCATGGCGGCCGGAGCGCAGGACTACCTGATCAAGTGGGAGATGGATCATCGCCTGTTACAACAGACGATGCGTTATGCCATCGAGCGCAAGCGATCGGAGATCGCCCAGCAGGATCATGAGCGCACGATCCGTAAGATCGCCGAGGCGCTGCCGGAGATCATCGTCCTGATCGAGCCGGAGACGGGCCGGATGACCTTCATCAACGACCAGGTCACCCGGACCCTGGGCTACTCGATCGCGGAAGCTCAGACCTTGAGCTATAACACGCTGGTCCATCCGGACGATCAACAGCGGCTCAATGAACATTTCAACCGGCTCCTGGCGGAGCTGGAGGAGAACGACCGCGAGATCGAATATCGCGTCAAACACGCCAACGGCGAGTGGCGCTGGCTGGACGGCCGCCACATCGCCTACGGCCGCCGCCAGGGAGGCCGGCGGGTCCAGATTCTCTGCGCGGCCCACGACGCGACGGAACGGAAGCGAGCCGAGAGTGAGCTCTCCCAGAGCGAGGCCCGTTATCGCGACCTGGTCGAGAATAGCGGGCTTTTTATCGGCACGCTCGATGCCGAGGGTCGGATCCTGAGCGCCAATCAATCGGTGCTCAAATTCCTGGGGATCAAACGGATCGAAGATCTGGCCGGGCGCAAGATCGCCGACTTCCTGCCGCCGGAGAGCCAGCTCGCCTTTCAGCGCTACTTTCGCCGGCTCTTGAAGAAGGGCGAGGCCAGCGGAACCGGGCGCTTCACGTCCCCGAGCGGCAAGGAGATCGCGCTGGAGTTCACCAATACCCTGCGGCACGACAGTTCGGACTCCATGATCATCCGGTGTATCGGCCGCGACGTCACCGAGCAGGCGCAGGCCAAGGCCGCCCTCCACGAGAGCGAGGAGCGCGTCCGGTTCGCCCTCGACGCCGCCGGGTTGGGCGCCTGGGAATGGAAGATCGACTCGGACAAGATGGTGGAGGACGAGGTCTCGCGGCAACTGATCGGCAATCAAGCGGGCGGACTCGAAGGGTTCCTCTCGCGGGTGATCCCGGAGGACCGCGAGCAGGTGCGGGCCCGAATCGAACAGGCGCTCGCCTCCCGGCAGCACTACAGCCTGGAGTTCCGCGTCTTCAAACCGGATGGCCAGATTCGCTGGATCGAGACCCAGGCCCGGCTGATGTGCACTCCCGGCGGGCAGCCGGTGCGGCTGGTCGGAGTGGTCCGGGACGTCACCGAGAAGAAACGGCTCGAGGCCGAGATCTATCGCACCCAGCGGCTGGAGAGCATCGGCGCGCTGGCCAGCGGCATCGCGCACGATCTCAACAACGTCCTGGCGCCGATCCTGATGGCCCTCCATACGCTCCAGCAACGATTCACCGACGAGTACAGCCAGCGCTGGCTCTCGCTGGTGCGCCGGAGCGCCGAACGCGGGCGGGACCTGATCGAACAGATGATCGCCTTCGCCAAGGGGGCCAGCGGCGAGCGAACCCCGCTCCAATTGCAGTTGCTGACCGAAGACCTGGTCAAGATCCTGCACGAGACCCTCCCCCGCAATGTGGAACTGGAGGTCCGGATTCCGGACGACCTCTGGATCGTCGTCGGCGACGGCACCCAGATTCACCAGGTCCTCATGAATCTCTGCATCAATGCGCGGGACGCCATGCCCGGGGGCGGTAAACTCAGCATGGGGGCCGCGAACCTGACCCTCGGCGAGGACGAGATCGGCCACCGTTCCGAGGTCAAACCCGGCCGGTTCATCCGGATCACGATCGCGGACACCGGCGTCGGGATCTCGCCCCAGATCTTCGATCGCATCTTCGACCCGTTCTTCACGACCAAAGAGAAGGGCAAAGGCACCGGGTTGGGGCTCTCGACCGTGCTCGGCATTGCGCGCGGCCACGGGGGATTCATCGAGGTCGAGAGCGAGGTGGCCCGCGGATCGCAATTTCACGTCTATCTGCCGGCCCGCGAGGTCTTCGTCCCCGGCCCCAAGGAGACGCCGGCGCCCGCCCCTCTCAACGGCCATGGCGAGTTGATCCTGGTGGTCGATGACGAACCCAACATCTGCGAGCTGGCCAAACATACCCTGGAGTCCTGCGGCTATCGGGTGCTGGCGGCCGACGACGGTCAGGCGGCGCTGGAGATCTTTCATCAGCATAAAGACGAAATCCAGGTGGTCTTGACCGATATGATGATGCCCAACCTGGACGGGCCGGCGACCATCCGGGCCCTCAAACACCTGGCCCCCCAGGTCCGGATCATCGCCACCAGCGGAATCCGCTCCACCAGCACGCTGGCCGAGCTCGCCAAGACCGAGATCGACATCTTCCTGCCCAAACCCTATACGACCGAGACCCTGCTCAGCGTGCTCTCCGACCTCCTGGCCCGCTGATCGGCTCCGCCGCCTTCGGCTCCGCCGCCTTCGGCTCCGCCGCCTGAGGGTTTCGTTTTTTCCACTTATTCCGTATCCTGTCAAACATATGCTCATTCGTTTCGTGATCTACGGATTGCTGGGCATCTGTGCGGAAGTGTTGGTCTCGGCAATCCTGCACAAGTGGGAGGGCAAGGAGAAGAACTG
>DATEFT010000412.1:0-5478 GCA_035280505.1 Blastocatellia bacterium
CGGAGTCATCTCGGTCAGGGTCGCGGTCAGCTCGCGTTCCGAATTGTCACGCCAGACCTTGAGTTTGACGGTCGTCCCCGGAGGAGTTTGAGCGACCAGGTTGCGAAATTGCGTGGCATCCTGGATTCGCTGGCCCTGGTATTCGGTGACGATATCGCCGGGCTTGATTCCCGTCCGCTCGGCCGAGCTGCCCGGTTCGACATCCTGGATCAGGGCGCCCTGCGTGCTCCGGTAGCCGAACTGGTTGGCGATCTCGGCGGTCAGGGGGCTGACCGCCAGGCCCAGTTTGCCGCGATGCACCTGGCCGTCGCGCCGCAACTGGTCCATGACGTTCTTGGCGATCGAGGTCGGGATGGCGAAGCCGATCCCGATGTTGCCGCCGGTCTGCGAGACGATCTGCGAGGGGATGCCGATCAATTCGCTCCGCATGTTGACCAGCGCGCCGCCGGAGTTGCCCCGGTTGATCGCCGCATCGATCTGCAGGAAGTCTTCGTAA
Source organism: Blastocatellia bacterium (assembly GCA_035280505.1). Taxonomy (GTDB): domain Bacteria; phylum Acidobacteriota; class Blastocatellia; order RBC074; family RBC074; genus JAKEHZ01. The sequence continues at coordinate 497 of DATEFT010000412.1, forward strand.
CTGCCGCTGCCGGTATTGGCGCTGCGCCCCTTGGCGCTGATGATCCCCATGGTGACGGTCTGACCCACGCCGAGCGGATTACCGACGGCCAGCACCACATCTCCGACTTCGGCCTGATTGGAATCGCCGAGCGGCAGCGTCGGCAGATCGCGGCTCTCGATCTTGAGCAGGGCGATATCGCTCGGGGCGTCGGCGCCGATCACCTTCGCGGTGAAGTGGCGCCGATCCGGCAGCGTCACCTCGACCTTCTCCGCGCCCTCGATCACGTGATTGTTGGTGAGGACGTATCCATCCCTGCTGACGATGACGCCGGAACCGAGCCCGGTCGGCTGCAGCCGCCCGCGCGGCGCCGACCGCCGGGGCGTCCGCCCCGAATCGTCGTTCGGATCGGGTTGACCGCGCCGGAAGAAATTCCAGAACGGATCCTCGAAGGGGAAGGGGAATGGTTGCGGCCGGGCCCGCGACGAGGTTTCGATGGTGACGACCGCGGGCGTCACGTTCCTGGCGATCGCCGAGAAACCGGTGTTGAGATTGACCACCTGATCGCGACGTTGATCGCTGGTCATCGCTAACGGCATCTGGCGGTCTCTAAATGGCGACCAACCGTTGGCCGTCAGCACCGATCCGGCGAACCAGCCGAGCAACAACGTTCCGAGGCTGATCAGAGCCAGCCAGATCCACGGTGAGCGACGGGCAATGACAAGATTAGCCATAATCGTTTCCTCCCTTATCAAACCGGACCTGAGTTTCGAATCTAGCAGCTCGGAGATAAGGAAGTTGTAAACGGGTCATTAAAAGGTCATCAAGAATAGCTCTCGGTTTTGAGATCTGAGATCCGCGCGCGGTTTAATATTAAAAATCAGGACCTGGAGTATTTTGAAAACTAATCGATGAACTCTCGCCGGAGCCCTTGAAATACGCCTGTTTCCGCGTCTTTCGCCCGATTCGCGATTTGTGGATGACAACTCGCGCCCAGGCAGATGAGAACCGAGGGTTCAAATCTTAAAAACTAAATAAAAAACGAAAAACTGAAAACTAACTAAGGGAAACTGCATGATTAACGGTTGACAATCTGAGTTGCAGGCGTGTATTTTCGAACATATTACCTGGAAACAAGCGGGCGGTCGCAACGATCAAAGAACTCCTTGAAACATTGATCAGCAGTGGGGACAGGGTGTCTAAAAATCTGTTCGAATCGTCTGTTCGTATCCATAGGTGACTGGCAGGGAGTATATTTCGAAAACAGTCAGGCGTATCGAAACGGAAAACATCAATTCATGTTAAGAGCCGTGGAAGTGTGCGTGCAGAAAGTGTGCGTGCAGAATTGACGGAGGAGAAGCACATGTTTTGTCCGCAATGTGGATTCCCCAGCGAAAATAGACGCTTCTGCATCGAGTGCGGTGCCGCGTTGTTGAATACACAGGTCTCTTCGGAGCCGGTGGCAGTCGCGGTCAACGGTCCGGCGGTCAGGCCGCATCAGGCGGTGGCGGGAGTCGGCGCTTTGATTGGGCAGATGTTAGACCAGAAATATTACCTGGAGTCGAAGATCGGTGACGGAGAAATGGGGACGGTCTATCTCGCTCGCCGAATGTTCATCGGCGACAACGCCACGGTCAAGGTGTTGCGTCCGGAGCAGGTCCGGGATGCGGAGGCGGTGGAGAGATTCCGCCAGGAGGCGCAGGCGGCATCGAGTCTCAAACATCCGAATCTGGCCGCGATCTACGATTTCGGCGTCTCGCCTGACGGTCTGGTCTATCTGGTGATGGAGTATGTGGAAGGCGAGAGCCTGCGCCAGATGATCACCCGTGAGCGAGGGCTGACCGAACGCCGCGCCGCGGAGATCGTCCGGCAAGTCTGCGCCGCGCTCGACGAGGCGCATCGATCCGGAGTGGTCCATCGCGACCTCAAGCCGGAGAATATCGTGGTGCAGGCGACCTCGTACGGGTCCAACGTCAAAGTGCTCGATCTCGGGCTCACCGCGTTCAATGATCTGACGGCCGCCAGCACGACGCAGGAGGGCCATCTCGCGGGCTCCCCGCACTATATGTCTCCGGAGCAATGTCTGGGCGAAGACCTGGATGGACGCTCCGATCTCTACAGCCTGGGAATCATTCTCTACGAGATGCTGGCCGGCTCCGTGCCGTTCGATTCAGAGACCTCTTCCACGATCTCGGTTCAACACGTCACCCAGTGTCCGGCGCCGTTGTGCGAACAGAATCCCAATATCTCGCCCGAGGTCGAATCCGTGGTGCTCAAGGCGCTCGAGAAGCGGCGCGAATTGCGGCCGCAGACCGCCGGCGAGTTATGGCGAAACCTGATCTCCGCCATCAATGGGGAGCAGATCGGTGGGGACCGAGTCGGGGTCAAGGCCGAGGTTCCCGCGGGCGAACTGAGCCTGGTCGGTGAGGGCGCGATGGCGTCGGCCGGGATGTTCGACACCCTGACCGACGGCGACAAACTGCTGCTGACCGACGACGCCACGACTTTTGTCGGGCCTCCGAGTTTTACCGAGACCCCGAGCTTCGACGGCGCTCTCTACTTCGGGCCGCCGAGCTACCCCGTGGGTCCGACGAGCCTGGTCGAGAACCCGAGTTATACCGAGAGCCCGAGCTACACCGAGACCGAGAGCCCGAGCTATACCGAGACCCCCAGCTACATCGAGGGGTTCGAGAAGATCGGGTTGGACAAGAAACTGCAACTGGTGATCCTGGGTCTCCTGGTCCTGCTGATCATCGCCGTCGGCATCCTCCTGTTCCTGAGCAGCGGAAAGCGCGCCGAGAGCGCGTCGCGGACCGGCGCTCAGAACCAGGCGGCTCCGGCCAAACCTGCGGCCAACCGGCCGGCCGAGGCCGCCAAGAACCGGCCGGCGGCCGTTCCCGCTCCGGCGCCCTCCGGTCCCTGGGAGGTCATCACCGAGCAGACCACCGGGGTCGTCGATGCCACCAACGTCTTCGGGGCGGCGGACGAGAAGATGGCCGTCATCGAGCCGGGCGGTCAACTGGCCATGGTCTATCGTGAAGGACAATTTTTCGGCGATGGGCCCGGAGCGGACATCCGGGTCTATGGGCCGAACCAGAAGCGGATCTCCTACCAGATCTCGGTGCGGGACAAGGAGACCGTCGATTGGAAACGGATCGATCGAAACCGCCGGTGGTTTCCCAAGGGCGTCATCGACCACGATCTCGGACGCCAGGGCGTTCGGTCGGCCCGCCAGATCCTGATCAAGAACATCGGCCCCGTCGATCTGAAGATCGACGCCGTCACGGCCGTCTATAAAAAATGAGACGGCCGGGCATCGCCGCCCGTTCGTCAAACCATCGGGATTATCGAGAATATGAATCTGACAGAATCGACAGCCGGGAGGCCGCCCTCCCGGCTCTCTCTTTCTGCGGCTCTTTTTGAGAGTAACAAGCGGCCTGAGGCCCCTGCAGATCGCCTCGCTACTGGGAGGCGGATCAATCGGAGGCACTGACCCGAGCGGTTACCGTTAATTAATCTTCTTCCAGGCCGATCTTACATCTTTTGATTGCGCTTTTGCCCGACCGCCCGCACAATGCATAGCTCAATCAAATGAATAATCACTGTTGTCTTCCCGTCATTGAACGCGAACTTGCCACAGATTACTCCTTAACATCGTGCCCAAGTGTGAAGATCAGTAGTCGAAGTAAGCTTTCCCCAAAAGGAACCGCCTCCTGTGCGCAGGCACCGAGCCGACCGAGAGGCTTCGGGTCATGCGTGAGGAACAGCAAATTGAATGGGCAGCATTACTCGCCGAAATGGTTCGGCTGCCGCGGCATCCAGCCCAGCCTGTGCCTGTTGATTGGAGAGAATAAGAGATGAGAATTTTACTTTATAATCCGGACAATGGTATCACGCGCAATTACATGCCACATCTTTGGATGTTCGTTTTGCAGGCCCGGACTCCGCCCGGCCATGAAGTGCTGTTGGTAGACGGGAATACCCAGGCGATGGACGAGGCAGCCATCGCCCGATATGTGCTGGAGGAGAAGATCGATCTGGTGGGGATCGGGGCCATGACTCGGATGATCGCGAAGGCTTACCGGATGGCCGATGCCATTCGGGCCGTCGGGGTGCGGGTCGTGATGGGGGGACCCCATGTCACGGAAGTCCCCGACGAGGCGCTCGGGCGCGACGGCGGAACACGCCACGCGGATGCGGTGGCGCTCGGTGAAGCCGATGAGACCTGGCCGTTGATCGTCGCGGACGCCGAGCGCGGGCAGCTCAAGGAGACCTACACTCCAGTCGATGAGACGGGCAAGGAGCGCAAGCCGAGCCTGCAACCCTATCCCGTGATTCCCTGGGACCAGCTCGACCTGCATCAATTCAATCTGGTTCCCAAATTTCTGCGCCCCCTGCTCAAGCGGCTGAAGCTTAACATCAACTCATTTCGGGTGATCCCCATCGAGTCCGGCCGCGGCTGTCCCTACGGCTGTGAATTCTGCACGGTGACCGGCTTCTTCGGCGATTCGATCCGCTTTCGGAGCAACGAGAGCATCGTGGAGGAGATGCTGCGGCTGAAGGCCCGCGCCAAGGCGGAGGGCGGCCAGATCGCCGTCTCTTTCGTCGACGACAACCTGGCCATCAATATCAAGCGAACCAAATCGCTGCTGCGCGACATCATCGCCGCCGGCGCGCAGTTGCCCTGGATCGGACAGATCAGCGCCAACCTGCTGCGCGACGAAGAGCTGGTCGACCTGATTGCGGCCTCCGGCGGCAGGTGGATCTTTATCGGGATGGAATCGATCGATCCGGTCAACCTGGCCGACGTCAACAAGGGATTCAATAAACCGGGCGAGTACCAGGCGGTGCTGGAACGCCTGGCCCAGCGCAACCTCTATGCGATCACTTCCTTCATCTTCGGGATGGATAACGACACGACCGGGGTTGCGGATCGGACGCTGGACCAGATCCGGAGCTGGCCGCCGGGTCTGCCGGTCTTCGGGTTGCTGACCCCTTTCCCC
>DATEFT010000413.1:0-4323 GCA_035280505.1 Blastocatellia bacterium
TCGAGACCAGCGCGGGATTGCTCTCTTCCAGCAGGCGGCGAAAGCGGACCTGGTATCCTTCGATCTCGATATCCCGGACATGACAAATCTGTTCGATGACGGTCAGGGTTTCACTGGGGATCCCCTCCCACGAGGCCGGCGTCCAATGGAGATGGCTCTCGGGAACCACCTGGAAGAGCCGTTCCAGTTGATCGGGAAACGAGCTTAAGGCCGAGATGGTGATTTCAAGCATGGATCCGTGCTCCCTGTTTATTCTCCAATCAGGCGCGCTCCACCCCGGTCACCCGGTTGATGGCGGCCACGAACGACTGCCAGATGCCGCGCGGCGCCGCCAGCACATTTCGCCCATCCCGCGTCAATTTGTAGCAACACCGCCGCCGCGCGCGCTATTTAGTTCCGCCGGTGCCGCCGAGCTGGATCAGTGAGAGCAGGCTGGTGAAACCCGCAATGGAGGTGATCTTCGCCAGCTTCTTTCTGGTGTTGCCGTGAACGATCACCAGGTCGCCGGCCTGGAGCGACAGGTTCTCCTCGGGTCGAGCCTTGGCCTCCAGGATCGGTTTGAGATTGACGGTCAGCTCGGTCCGGGTCCCGTTCGGATTTTGCCGCAGCAGGGTGATATTGCTCTTGCTGCCCATGTCGGAGACTCCGCCCGCCTGCACGATCGCGTCCAGGATCGTCAGCGGCCCCTGCATGAGGAGCACGCGCGGAGCCAGGACCTCGCCGACCACCGCGACCTTGGCGCTCTGCACCTCGACCAGTTCCACGCTCACGACCGGATCCAGGATGTATTCGCTGAAATCGACGGTCAGTTGTTTCTTGAGCTGTTCGATGGTCAGCCCCGAGACCTGGATGTCGTCCAGCAGCGGGTGATAGACCGTTCCCATCGGCGAGACCTTGACTCGCTCCAGCGAAAAGTCCGGTTGGCCTTTGACGCGAATCGCCAGCACGTCCGCCGGACCGAACCGGTAGGTCTCGGAGAATCGGCGAATGGCGTTGAGGAACATCTGCCCCTCCTCGTCGTGCGTTTCGGAGGGGGCCTTCGTGGGCGTCTCGTCGCGGGGCGGCGCCGCGGCGTGGCCGGTCTGCGGGCGGGATGGGGTTGAAGGTCCCTGGGCGGCGCCCTGGGCCGCGATCACCGGCTGAATCGGCAGATTCAGGACCATGATCACGAAGACGAAGTGGCTGAAGTCATAAAGTCGGAACGCTTTTCCAGATCTGCTCATGCTCATCTTCCTTTGGGGCGGTTCAATCTGAAACGACCCGGTTAAGGATGACCCCGAACAGGCTCTCCTCATTCAGCAACGACACGGCCTTCGCCATCTGGGTGACGGTGGTGGTGCCGGGACGCACGACCATCAAGGTGACATGAGTATAGAGTTCCAGCAGGCTGGCGTCGGCTGAAGAGAGTAACGGGGGCGAATCGAACAACATAAAATCGTAACTGCCGTCGAGGGCGGCCAACATGGTTTTAAATTCCGGCGAGGCTAACACCTGTGCCGGATTCTCGATCTGGGCGCGGGCCGGCAAGACGTCGATACTGACCGGTAAGAGCCGGGTGACGGCTGCTTCCGGGGGCAACGCCGCGGTCAAGGCTTCGGAGAGACCGATCTCGGTATCGATTCCGAGCAGCCGATTGACCGACGGCCGCATGAGATCGGCATCGACCACCAGCACGCGCTGTCGGGCGCGCGCGAGGGCGATCCCGAGATTGAGCAGGACGCAGGTCCGACCCTCACAATGATGCGCCGAAACGACCAGGACCCGTTTTAGTGGCGGGTGCTTGACGGCTCGGCTGATCAACCCGATCGCCAGTCGATTATACTGGGCCGCGGCCTCCGGGTCGATGTCATGCAGGGTGACTAGATGCGGGTCGGAACGGGTCGGCGACAATTCGACTTCCCGCCTGGGTCGCAAGGTCGCCGGTTGCAGGCGATTGAAGCCGAGCGGCTCCAGGACCTGGCTCTCAGAGATGGGGTAGATGGACTGTTCTTTCATGAGGATCTTATTGGGCCTGACTCCTCGAAACACGCGACGGCTGCTTGCCGCAAGACACGAGATTCTTCAGCTTTCGCGTCTTTCGTGTCTTTGGCGGTTAAGAACCGGGTCAGCTCCAGGCCTTCCGCTATCCTGATTTCGAGTGATTATGCAAAGGCGTTCAGCATAACAAGTCCCGCCCCGCAGAATTGGTTGACCGAATACAAATCCACTTAGATCGAACCAATGTGGGCCTCGGACCGGGATTTCTTGTCCGGCGATGGGTTCGATCGTCGAGGGCCGCCAAGCCATGTCGATGAAAGAGAGATGTTACAGAGATTAACGCGAGAGGACAAGCGCCGGGACCGGGTTTCACCTTCAATCTCGCCCAGTAGTATGGCCGACGGCGCGATGGGATAAAAAATTTTTGTCAGCCTAATAGTTTTCTTCGCGGTTTGCCGCTTATGTATTTGTAAGGATGGAGAAAGCAACGATCGATTCGAGCGATGGTCTCGGCTCCCGGAGAGAGCAGCCGGATAACGGCGATCTCCCGGCCATGGCTCGACTCGGGCTTCGTCTCCCCTCACGCGCCCCGGTCTTTGATTATTTCCTCGGCCTGCAGCAGGGACGCGGCCAGTGGCCCGGAGCCATCTCAGCCGACCCGTTTTCGAATCCGTTCGTTGTGAGTTTTAGGTAGGCTATGGTTGATCAAAAGATTGCTTTCCGTCGAATCGCCGCCGGGTTGTTGGCGGTGCTTTTGGCGTTTTGTCATGGCGCCCTGACGCCGGGTCAGGAGATTCCGGCCCCTCCGATGCTCGAGTTGGGAACCTCGATCGAACGCGGGCTTTCGGGGGGAGAGGTGCACGTCTATGCCTTGAGGCTGGGCGCCGGGCAGTTCTTCGAAGCCTGTGTGGAACGGCTGGGCATGGCCGTGGACGTGGCCGTCTTTTCACCGACCGGGCGGCCGGTAGCGCAGGGCGACGGAGCGTGGACCAATACGGAATGCGATATGGTCAGCCATATCGCCGAAGAGCCGGGGACCTATCGCCTCGAAGTGCGCCCGTTATTTCCGACCGGAGCGGCCAGGAGTTATCGTCTCAAGTTGATCGCGCTGCGGATGCCGACGGAGATCGATCGGCACCGGGTGCTGGGCAACCGCGTCTTCGCCAGCGCCAACCGGCGGCGCTCTCGTTGGAACGAGGAGCCCGGGCCGGCGCTCGCCGAATTCCAGGAGGCCGTCGCCGAGTGGCGGGCGGCCGGAGACCGCGGGCGCGAGGCGCTCACCTATTCCTACATCGCGACGCTCTACCGCGTTCTTGGCGAGCTTCCCCGATCCACGGAGTATTACGAAAAAGCTCTGACCCTGGCGCGCGCGGAGGGCAGCCGGTTGCTGGAGGTGGAGGTCATGGCCAGCCTGGGCTACAACTACCTGAAGCAGGGGCAGGTCCTGAAGGGCGTCCTCTCGGCCCGGGAGGCGCTCAACCTGAGCCGGACTCGCGGCGACCAGAGCGGGCAGTGCCGCTCGCTGGTTATGCTGGGCGCCATCACCAACGCCGCGGGGAACATCCGCGTGAGCCAGGACTACAACCGGCAAGCGGTCTCATTCTGCCGCGCCGCCCCCATTCCCATCGGAGAGCGAGTGGCCCTGACGCAACTCGCCGACAGTTTCGTCTCGCTCGGCGAGCCGCAACAGGCGTTGGACTATTTCAATCAGGCGCTGCAGGTGGTGACTCCGGCTTTCGACGCGATGGCCCAGGGCCACATTCGTCTGAATCTGGCGCGGCTCAAACTGCAGACCGGCGAATTGCAGGAGGCGCTGGCCAAGGCGCAGTCGGCCCTGGAGAATTTCCGTCAGTTTGGGGCGCGCGACTTGCAGGGGCACACGCGGTTGACGCTGGGGGTGATCTATCGGGCCCTAGGCGATGACGAACAGTCGTTCGCCAGTTTCACCCAGGCGCTGGAGATGAGCGAGGGGACCGGCGATCAATATCTGAAGGCGCTCAGTTACCGGAATCTGGCCGAGGCGGCGATCAGGCTGGGCCGGCGGACCGTGGCGGAGCGGTATCTGGAGCTGGCGGCCGACGCTTTTCGGGAAAAGGGGCTGCCGAGCAGCGAGGTGGAGGCCTTCAAACAGCGGGGGCGCCTCGAACTGCTGCGGGGACAGCCGGTGGTCGCCGTCGACGAGTTCAAGCAGGGATTGGCGATCAGCCGGAAGCAGGAACTGGCGGCCCACGAGACCGAGATTCTCTGGCTGCTGGGAACCGCTTATGCGGCCCTCAACGATCGCGAGCAGGCGGCCGAGAGTTTTCGGCAGGCGCTCAGCCAGGCGAGAGAGCGACGGTTGCCCGA
>DATEFT010000414.1:0-5312 GCA_035280505.1 Blastocatellia bacterium
CATACGAGCCGATCTCGTACATGACCGTCGCGGGCACGATCTCGAATCGCGTCGGAAAGGGGTCGAGCCCGAATTTGCCGGTCGCAATCTCCCAGATCAACTCCATCGCCTTTTCGAGTTCTTTCACTTCTCTATCCATAATTTCCTCTTGGGTGTAGGTTAGCGTCCAGACTTCAACCGGATGATCTTCTGCGTTAATGCCGTTCCTCGTCGGCGGCAGGCTGTTTCTGTCGTAATCAATATAGCATATGGAGCGGAAACGAGCGATGACTCGACTTTTCGCCGGGGGGGTGAGATCATCGCTAATGCGCGAAATCGTTAGTCTCGTAATGTTGATTAAGGACTGGAATTAAAGATGTTCGATTATACCAGGTTCACGACGGCCGAATTGATCGCGCTTCTGTTCAAAGAGGAGGACCGGGTGGAACGGAAGCTGATCGACGCGCTCGTGAACCGGAATGACGCCGCCCCGCGCTTGCGGGAGATCCTGAAGAATGAAGACTACTGGTACGAGGGCCGGGACGGCGATTACTGGATCGGAGTGCACGCGATCGCGATTCTCAGCGCGATGCGCGATGAGGCGGCCCTGCCGGACCTGATCGAGATGGTCCCACATCTCTACTTTGCGAACCATGACTGGGGGATCGAGATGCTGCCGGCCGCCCTGGCGCGGTTCGGCGGGCGGGCCGTTGAGCCGTTCATCGAATGGATCCGGGCCTCTCGCGGCGCGTATCGCGACAACCCGGACTTCTCCCACTGCCGGCACGATTTCTCCGCCGCCCTGACCATGATCGCCCGCGAACACTCGGGCGAGCGCGGCCGGATCGCGGACTTCATCTGCGGAATCTTCGCCGATCCCGAAGAGGACGACGGGGTCTTTCTCTCATACAGCGCGGCGCATCCGATCGTGCTCGACCGTGAACGCGGGACGAAGGTGGTGCGGGCGGCCTTCGACCGGGGCCTCGTCAGGGAGTCGATCGTCGGGAAGTTCGGATCGTTCATCCGGTCGCTGGATCGGCCGGACTCCGAGGTCGTTCGCGAACTGAAGACCGACCTCTTCGAGTTCTACCATCCGCAGGCGATCCGGGATCGGCAGCGCCAAAAGGCCGAAGCGAAAGAAGAGGTCCTCTATTGGGGCCCCGGAGCCGGGGCGGCCCCCGCGGGCTACAGCGCCTCACCGGCCGGGACCGTCGTCCGGGAGGAGAAGATCGGGCGGAACGATCCCTGTCCATGCGGATCCGGCAAGAAATATAAGAAATGTTGCGGGTCGGTGGCCGGCGATTAGCCCGACTTTATCGAGAGGGCGCGTGAACCTGTCGGGCAGGACCTGAAACTTTTGCTTTCGGATCAAAACCTGTGACATACTTTTCATCTTCATCATGCTCAGAGCAGAGCTGGCCCCCCGTTCGCTGGAGCGAAGATTAGCAGATTCAAGTTTGGATCTTCACAGTCAAAGAGCTAACCGTCGGCTCTCGAATCGGCTTCGTGCCGCCGGCTACTTGCCGCGAGAGCGCCTTTGATCAAAGATCATAATTGATCGCCAGACGGCGATTCCAATACTTCCCCTGCCTCGAGGGTGGGGGCGTTCTTTGGAGGTTTTGATGAAAAGACTCGGACTTATAGTTTGGGGTGCGGCGTGCTTGGTCGGGCTGACCGTGCCCGGACCGGCGCAGTCTCCCGGAGAGCCGGGGAGTGTGGCGGCACCCACTCAACGTTCGGAGGCCAAATCCAAGAAAGAGGCCGACGAGAAGGAGCCATTCGCTTCGGCGACGACGCTCGCCGTCAGATTCGTCGAGAACAGGAAGACGGCGGTCAACCTGAGCGGCACCTCGCTGTCGCCGCGGGTCACCGGCAAAGCCGAGGTCTCCTATAAAAAGAATGACGCCCGGATCAAATTGAAGCTGGAGAATCTGGACAGCCCGCAGGTCTTTGGGCCTTACTACACCACCTATGTCGTGTGGGCCATCACTCCGGAGGGCCAGACCGAATTTTTGAACGAGCTGCCCAGCGGCGCGGAGGTCGAGGTCAACGCCCAGAGCGCGGCCCAGACCTTCGGTCTGATCCTGACCGCGGAACCGCACAGCGCGGTCAAGGTCCCCTCGCAGAAGGTCATCGCCGAGACGACCCTGCCGAAGACCGGGGCCAGCGGGGTTCAGACCTCTCAGGCCAGCTACCAGGCCGATAAAGGCGACTTCTACGAGCTGACCGATTCGGAATCGGCGATTCTGCGGGCCGACTACACGACGCCGCGCCTGGTCCTCGGGGCCCGCCGGTCCCTGGACATCGCCCGCCGCGCGGGCGCCAAGGAGTATGCGACCGAGGAGTGGCAGCAGGCCCAGAGCATGCTGGCGACCCTGGAGCAGATCTGGCCGCGCAATTTGAAGGATGACACGAAATACAGCGGCATGGCCCGCGACGTCATGAGACTCGGCCAGGTGGCGCGCGACCGGGCCATCGAGCGTGAGAATCAGGCGCGGATCGAGGACGAGCGGCAGGCGCGCCTGCGCAGTCTGGAAGAGGCCCGCGCCCAGGCCGAAAGCGCCAAGGCCGAGGCCGAGCGGACCAAGCTGGAGGCGGAGCGCGCCAAGGCCGAAGCCGAACGCGCTAAAGCCGAGGCCGAACGCGCCGCGCGAGCGGCTGAAGACGAACGGCTGCGGCGTGAAAATGCCGCCCGCGAGGCCGAGGCCGCCCGGGCCAGCGCCGAAGCCGCCCGGGTCAGCGCCGAGGCTGACCGGGCCAGCGCCCTCAAGGCTCGCGAGGAGGTCGAACGCGCCCAGCGCCAGGCCGCCCAGGCCCAGCAGCAGGTTGCCGAAGCCCGCCGCGAACGCGACGCCGCCCTGCAGAAACTCTATGTTTCGCTCTCCGAGATTCTCGATACCAAGCGCGAGACTCGCGGATTCATCATCAACCTGGGCGATGTGCTCTTCGACACCGCCAAGGCCACGCTCAAACCCGTGGCCCGCGAGAAACTGAGCAAGCTGGCCGGCATCTTTATGGCCTATCCCGGCGATCTGACGCTGGAGATCGAGGGCCACACCGACAGCGTCGGCTCGGACGAGCTCAACAATCGTCTCTCGCAGAGCCGCGCCCAATCGGTCCGCGACTACCTGGTTCAGTCCGGGGTCAAAACGGATCGCGTCAAATCGGTGCAGGGCTTCGGCAAGACCAAACCGATCGCGACCAACGAGACGGCCGCGGGTCGACAGGCCAATCGCCGCGTCGAGATCGTGATCGACGACAACGAGCAGGCCAGCAAACAACAGTAGGCCGGACTGCACCAAATTATGGAGGACGCCGACCCTTCGGCCTGGTTGGCGTTCTCCGCGGCCGTATGATAGATTGGGGCCGCTCTGGCGGCCCCCCAATCCCCAGTCCCCCCGCAGCGCATTTGACAACTCGCGGAAATGGCCATATAATCCCGAAGTTTAAGTGAAGATGTCCGCGGGAGATGTCCCCAGATGATACCTCATAGTTCGACAACCCATGCAAGGTCAGGTGATCAATACCCTCGAATTCGACAAGCTGAAAAGAGTGCTGGTACAGCAGGTGCGTACTCCGCTCGGCGCACTCTTGGCTGAAGAGTTGGAGACTTCGGATCTGAGCGCCGCCATCGTTCCCGAGTTGCGGCGCGTCAGCGAAGGTGTTCTGTACCTGCGTCAGGGAACCGCGCTGGATATTCACGATCTGCCCGACCCACGGCCCGCCCTCGGCAAACTGAAAGTGGCCGACGTCAATCTGGAACCCTTTGAGATTCTCAATCTGTTGCGGCTGATCTCGGTCTCGATGGGACTGCGCGAGACTTTTCAGGGAGAGGCGGAACGATTTCCGCTGTTGCTGGAGATCGCGTCCACGATTCCCAACCTGCGGGCGCTCTACCAGCGGCTGCGGGGCCGGATTACGCCGACCGGCGAGATCGAGGATTTCGCCAGTCCGGAACTGCGTGAAGTCCGGTTTCAGATCACCCGGTTGCGGGGGCAGATTCAGCGCGGGCTCGAGAATATTTTGAAGCGGGCGGAAGAGGATCATGCGTTGCGGGACGACTTCATTACGATTCGCAACGACCGGTATGTGATCCCGATTCGCAACGACAATCGGGGCGCGGTGGCGGGCGTCGTCCACGGGATGTCCTCGTCGGGGCAGACCGTCTTCGTCGAGCCGTTGGAGACCATCGACCAGAACAACGAACTGGTGCGGTTGCGCGAGGTGGAGCAGACGGAGATCACCAAGGTCCTGTTCGTCATCACCGAGGAGCTGCGGGAGCAGCGGGACGCGCTGCAGACGATGGCCGAGGCGGTCGGGCGGATCGATTTCATCGCGGCCAAGGCGCGGCTGGCGATCGCCCAGAACGCGATCGAGCCGCAGATCAACGAGCGCGGCCGGGTCTGGCTCAAGGACGCCCGCCATCCGCTGCTCGAAGAGAATTTGCGGGCGCAGGGCCTGCCGATCGTGCCGATCTCGCTCGAACTCGATGCCGAACATCGGATCATGGTGATCAGCGGACCCAACGCGGGCGGCAAGACCGTGGTTCTGAAGACGGTCGGCCTGCTCTCGATGATGGCCCAAGCCGGCCTGCACGTCCCGGCGGCCGGGGCCGACTTAGCCATCTTTCATCAGGTCCAGGCCGACATCGGCGACCATCAATCGATCGCGGCCAACCTCTCGACCTTCACCGCTCACGTGCAGCACATCCGGGAGATCAGCGACGACCTGGAGCCGCCGGCCCTGATCCTGCTCGATGAGGTGGGCACCGGCACCGATCCCGAAGAGGGCTCGGCGCTGGGAGTCGCGATGGTCGACTACTTTCACGCCCAGGGCGCCCACGTCATCGTCACCACCCATTACAGCGGGCTCAAGGTCTATGCCACCAATACTCCGGGCGTGCTCAATGCGAGCGTCGAGTTCGATGAGAGGACTCTGAAGCCGACCTACCGGCTGCAGACGGGGCTCGCCGGATCCTCTTCGGGAATCGAGATCGCCCGCCGGTTCGGATTGCCGAAGGCGATCACCGAGCGCGCGGCCCAGAACGTCATGACCGCCACGGCCGAGGCCGCCGAGTATTTGAAGAAACTGAAATGGCAGTTCGATCAGCAAGCACAGACCCTGCTGGCGCTCGAAGAGGAGCGGGCGGTGGTGGCCGACAAGTATGCGCGGCTGGAACTGGAGTTCGGACGGCGTGAACGGGAGCGCGAGCAGGAGTTTCGCGCCGAATTGCAGAAAGTGGTCAATGATTTCGTGACCAAAGCCGAGAAATTTGCGTCTACGATTGAAGACGCCGCCAACGCGCGCCGGACGCGGAAAGAGGTGGAGCGGCG
>DATEFT010000415.1:0-3928 GCA_035280505.1 Blastocatellia bacterium
TCAACGCGGATCTCAATGAACCGGTCACCATCACCCGCGCGGCCGACGGCGCGCTGCGGATCGAGGCCCTGACCGAGACGGCGGAGCGTAAGGCCGAGATTCTGGCCGCGCTCCAACCGGTCATCAATCATCCGGCCGTCAGAGTCGAAGTCGAGACGGTGGCCGAGGCGATGCGCAAACGACGGCCCGAGGCCGCGCCGGCGGCCGGCCGCGTCCTCGATCAGCGGATGGCTCCCGCGTCCAACGCGCTGCCGGTCGATCAAGAGCTGCGGCGTTACCTGGCGCGAGCCGAAGACCGCGCCCGCTTCGGCTCGGAGATCGAGAGCGCGCTCCAGCGATTCGCGCTCCAGGTCTTGAATCGAGCCTCGGCGACCGCCAATCACGCGCGGGCGCTCGAGCGATTGGCTCGGCGATTTTCGCCGGACCAATCGCAAGCGCTGACCCCGTCGGTGCGGGAGAAATGGCGGGCCCTGGTCTTCACCCATGCCCAGACCGTCGGGCAGGAGACCGCCGTGCTCCGGCGCCTTCTGCAACCGGTCTTCTTCGCGACGGCGGCTCCGGAACCGGAAGGAAAGCCCCTCGCGGCCGTCACCGACGATGCCTCGCTGGCCACGGCCGTCCGTCAACTGTCCGAGCTGAGCGCGGCCGTCGAAAAGGCGATCAACGAAGCCTTCACGCTCTCGAACGAAAAAGCCGCCGCCACGGCCGTCAGGGAGCCGCAGTTCTTATCGACTCTCGAGCAGATCGAAAGATCGGCCGCCATCATCCAGAACTACTCGCGCTCGGAGGATTCAAACCGCGAAATACGCGGAATACGCTAAACCAGGCCGGTCTCGCGTATTTCGCGTATTTCGCGTATTTCGCGGTTGAAGAAAAAAGACCATGTGAGGATCAGGTTATGACCAGGAATCTCTGCCGCCCCCTAACCCGCTCCGGCCTGGCGATCGCCATGGCCGCCATCGGCCTCTTCAACTTCGGTTCGTGGTCGGATAGATCCGCGGTCCGGGCCCAGACCGCCACCGCCACCTTGAGCGGGACGGTCTACGACGAAAGCGGAGCCGTCGTTCCCGGCGTGTCGATCTCGGTCACGAACGAGGCCACGCAGATCAAACGAGAGGTCGTCACCGGCAAAGACGGTCTCTTCTCCTTTCCGCTGCTCAATCCGGGAAGGTATACCGTGGATGCCCGGCGCGACGGATTCATCCCGGTCAAGTACAAGAACATCAGCCTGGAGGTCGGAGACCAGCTCTCATTGCGAGTCGAGCTGAAAGTGGGCGCCATCGGAGAGACGGTCACGATCGAGGAGGGCGTCACCCTGGTTCGAGACGACGCCACGGTCGGGACGGTGATCAACCGGGAATTTGTCGAGAATCTTCCGCTCAACGGCCGCAGCTTTCAATCGCTGATCGGCCTGACCCCGGGGGTGGTGCTGACGAAGACGAGCCCGATCGGAGAGCAGGGCCAGTTCAGCGTCAACGGACAACGGCCGGACGCCAACTATTTCACGATCGATGGAGTCAGCGCCAACATCGGCATCAGCGGCGGCCTCGACCTGGGACAGACCGGCGGAGGGGCCACACCCGGGCTGAGCGCTTTTGGCGGGACCAACAATCTCGTCTCGGTCGATGCGCTGCAGGAGTTCAGAATTCAGACCTCGACCTTCGCGCCCGAGTTCGGCCGCACCCCGGGCGGTCAGATCTCCATCGTCACCCGTTCCGGAACCAATGCGTTTCACGGCACCCTCTTTGAATACTTCCGCAACGACGCGCTGGACGCCAACGATTGGTTCGCCAACGCCCTCGATCAGCCCAGGCCGCCCTTGCGGCAGAACCTGTTCGGAGGCGTCATCGGCGGACCGGTCGTCAAAAACCGAACGTTCTTCTTCTTCTCCTACGAAGGGCTGCGCCTCCGCCAACCCCAAACCGCCGTCACCGACGTGCCCTCGCTCCTGGCGAGGCAGACGGCGCCCGAACGGTTGCAACCGTTCCTGAAAGCGTTTCCGCTGCCCAACGGGCCCGATCGAGTCGATAACGACGGTCTACCCACCGGGCTGGCGCAATTCGCCTCGAGCTATTCGAATCCCTCCTCGATGGATGCGGCCGGCATCAGGGCGGACCACGCGATCGGCCGCGGTCTGAACCTGTGGGGGAGGTACAACTACGCGCCTTCCGAGGTCGTTCAACGCGGCGGAGGAGTATCCAGCCTGAATACGCTGGACCGGTCGCGGGTGACCACCCACACCTTCACCGCCGGCTCGACCTGGATCATCGCTCCGACCGTGATCAACGATCTCCGGGTCAACTGGAGCCGAAATACGGGAAACTCCGCGCTCGCGCTGGACGATTTCGGCGGCGCCGCGCTCCCCTCGGAGTCGCTGCTCTTCCCTCAACCGTTCTCCAGCCGGGATGCCAACTACTCATTCACCGTCAACGAGGGGACCGCCACCAGGCTGGCGATCGGGCAGAACGTCAATAACGTGCAGCGCCAGATCAATCTCGTCGAGAGCCTCTCGCTGGCGCGGACCCCGCACCAGATCAAATTCGGCGTCGATTATCGCCGGCTCTCCCCGATCTACGGCCCGCGGAGATACCAGCAGACTCCGACTTTCAACTCGATCGGGCTCCCGGTTCCGGGAAGACCGACGGCCACCGGTACCGTCTTTTCAGGAATCGCCGCCGCCGTCGGCATCAGCTCCAGCGACCCGCTGACGCTCCGGTCTCACAATCTCTCATCCTACGCGCAAGATACCTGGAAGATCTCTCCCCGATTGACCCTGGCCTACGGCCTGCGCTGGGAGATCAATCCGCCGCCGGTGGGATTGGACGGCCGGGATCTATTTACGATCACCGGCCTGGAGAATCCGGCCACCATCACGCTGGCGCCCAGAGGCACGCCGCTCTATCGAACGACCTACAACAATCTGGCGCCGCGCATTGGGGTGGCTTATCAGCTCTCCACCCGGCAGGGCCGTGAAACGACGCTGCGGGGAGGTTTCGGAATCTTCCACGACCTTGGAACCGGCGTAGTCGCCAACGCCGCCTCGACCTTTCCTTATGCCAGGCTGACGACCTTGAGAAGCGCGACCTACCCGCTGGATCCGGCCCTGGCCCAGCCGATTCCCTTCACCCTGACGCCGGCGGGCAGAATCTCCATGACGGCGACCGACATGAATCTCAAGCTGCCGTACACGCTGCAATGGAACGTCTCGTTGCAGCAGTCGGCCGGATCCAATCAAGCGGTGACGGCTTCGTACGTGGGCGCGATCGGGCGCCGGCTGCTGCGACAGGAGCAGATCCGCAATCCCAACCCGGTCTTCCAATCGGTCTCGTTCACCAGGAATACGGCCACCTCCGACTACCATGCCCTGCAGTTGCAATTTCAACGCCGGCTCTCCGGGGGGCTCCAGGCGCTGGCTTCATACACCTGGTCCAAATCTCTGGACATCGCGTCCAACGACACCTTCATCTTGGCCCGCTCCGACCTGACCAACGTCAACCAGGACCGGGGACCATCGGACTTCGACGTTCGCCATTCATTCAGCGCGGCAGTCACGTATCAGTTCCCCGCCGTCACCGCACATCGAATCGGGGCCCGGATCTTGGGCAACTGGTCCGTGGACGCGATCGTCAGCGCGCGGTCCGCCGCGCCGATCAACATCATCGCCGGATTCAACTCGCTCTTCGGAGTCTTCTCCGTGGCTCGGCCCGATCTGATCAACGGAGTTCCGCTCTATCTCGACGACCCGAACGCGGCCGGCGGAAGAGTGATCAACCCCAGGGCGTTTGCACTTCCGCCCACCGGCCGGCAGGGCACGCTGGGGCGCAATGTGGTGCGGGGATTTCCCGCCTCCCAGGTAGATCTGGCGCTGCGCCGCCAGTTCAACCTGATCGAACAGCTCAAGCTCCAATTCCGGGTGGAAGTCTTCAAT